>PMIN01000128.1 GCA_003158275.1 Methanobacteriota archaeon | reverse complement strand
ATAAGTATAAGGATGCTCAAACTGTTGAGCATACTTAACATAAAAAATAGAGCAAACAAACAATGCACGAAAAACAGTATGGTGAAATGGGAACCCATCATGATATGGGTAAGAAGTGGATGATGAAGAAAATGATGTGGGAGCAGCTGGACGATGATGCCAAGAAGCAGTACGTGCTCCGCAAGCTCGACGAGAAGATCATGAAGAAAGAGTTTAAAGTCAAGCTTGTACAGCACAAAATGGAAACCTTGCGCTTGATGAAGGGCTGGATCGAGCGGTGAGATAAGGATCTTACCCCCTATCTAACTGCTAGCGGCCTGCGCCGCTACACGAGATAGAATGGAGAAGGAAAAATCAGAACATCAGCGTGTGCTCGTTAAAGGGTACATGCGCCCTGACGGCACGTCATACTACGTTGTCATTCCCAAAAAGATCAGGGAACTTTTTAACCTGGACGGCGGCGAGTACTTCCTTATGAAGGCAAAGCCGGAAAAGGGGATCATCCTGCTCAAGCTGGTGGAGTTCGCCGACGAAGAGCAGGAAAAAGAGTCGGAAACTAAATAATTTTTTGCGCACCTACGGCTGTTCACGCATGACGAAGGTCGCTTAGGACCATACCGTGTCACAGACGATGTCAAAGAAGGCGCTCGATTGCCGCTGCTGGTCGGAGGGCGCGCCGAGCGGCTTCCGCGCTAGGGGCGCGTTGATATTAAAGCCTGCAGAACAGCTCAGGAACCCGAAATGACGAACATCGTTGAAACGTACAATCTCACGAAGGTCTACAACAAGACCATTCGCGCCGTCGACGATATCAGCATCCAGATCCAAGAAGGGGAAATATTCGGCCTGCTTGGGCCTAATGGCGCTGGAAAGACGACGACGATTCACATGCTCGCGACTATCACGCGACCCACCTCAGGCACTGCTCGCGTCGGAGGATATGACGTACTCAAAGAGCCACGCAAGGTGCGAGCGATAACGGGCTACTCCGCTCAGGAAGCAGGGGTGGACGAATACTCCTCTGGCCGTGAGTATCTGACGCTCTTTGGGCACTACTATCATCTTGACAATCGGACGATCCGAAGTAGAGTCGACGAACTTCTCGAGCTTTTAGAACTGAGCGACGCCGCTGATCGGCTGGTGGCCACGTATTCGGGCGGCATGCGCAAACGGCTTGAGATCGGCACCGCCCTCATGCATAGGCCAAAGCTTCTTGTGGTTGACGAACCCACGCTCGGGCTTGATATTCAGACCCGCGTTCGCATCTGGGACTATATTCGCACGCTCAACAAGGACGGTATGTCTATCCTTCTAACCACCCACTACCTGGAGGAAACGGACAAGCTCTGTGACCGCGTAGCGATTGTGGATCACGGGCGCGTCGTCGCCCTAGGGACGCCCGACGAACTAAAGGGAGAGATTCACGGCGACGTCGTGTCACTGACACTTCCAGTCGAGGAGCCGGGTCAGCAGGCACAGACGATAGAGAAGGTACGACAGCTCCTCTCTGCGCAGCCCTTTGTGAAGGACGTACAGCCCACCGCCGAGGCACTTAATATCTACGTTGACCAAGGAGGCGTCGCCGTGCCTCAGATCCTGCGTTTGCTTGAGGCAAGCGGCCTGCAGGTAGGAGAGATCGCGCTCGCGCGCCCCTCGCTCGATGATGTCTTCCTCAAATATACGGGCCGTAAAATACGCGAGGAGAAAGGGAAGGCGGTCGGTGCGAGGGCCGCGTGGATCAGGAGGCCCCGATAGTCATGTTGAATGGATTGTGGGACACGTGGTACACCCTGGTCAGGTACCTGCGCACCTTTGTGCACAACCCCTTCTGGATGCTTATTCTACTGATACAGCCACTGGTTTGGCTTGTCCTGTTTACGCAGCTCTTCCAGAGCATCACGACGCTTGGCTTTACGTCAGGCAGTTACGTGCAGTTCTTTGCCCCTGGGCTCATCGTCATGTTGGCGGTGTTCAACGCGAACGCTCTGGCATTTAGACTGCTCAACGACATCAACTACGGCGTGCTCGTGAAAATGATCGCGACGCCGGTTAATCGCTACTCCCTAATCGTCGGCGGTCTGCTCTACATAGCGGTGACGTGGGTTCTGCAGGTATTCGTTGTGTTAATCGTCTCCTTCTTGATGGGCGCACGCGTGGAAACAGGAGTAGGCGGCGTCCTCATGACGTTTCTCATCGTAAGCTTGCTAGGGATCGGTCTTACGGGCATAGTAGCCGCGATCGCGGTCACGATGAAGCGGCCGGAGCCCGTGGTGCTTATCGCGAACCTCATCACGCTGCCGTTGATGTTCCTTTCAAGCATCCTGATCCCTGCGTATCTGACTCCTCAATGGATTCAAGACGCCATGAAGTTCAACCCTGTCAACTATGCGATCCTTGCAGTGCGACCGATGTTTCTCACGGGCTTTGACTGGACTGCGATTGGGCAGGCGTTGGTGGTATGCGGCGTTTTTGCGCTCGTCGCCATCTTTGTCGAAACGGCCGCGTTTCGCAGATTCGGCGGCTAAAAATGGAGATGGCCGCTTGATCGGCGGTCGCGTTTCTTCCTCTGATAGAGGCACGGTGCGACTAGGCGAAGTCTTGAGTGAGCAATGGACCTGTTTGAACGTGGATTGCTGAACGCAATGCTAGGTAATTCAACCGGTTAAGGCCCTACCCCCTCACGGTTTTTTGCTCAAAGATCTATACGTGATCTTCCGTGCCGTTGTCGCCAGCGACTGCTGCGTCGTCTCGCACGCCCTCGGTCAGCAGGTACAACAACCGACCGGCCATATCTGTTTGGGTTGCAAACGACGACTTCATGAAGCTATTTTCGTCGCGGAGCTGTTCAATTAGAGCGTCTTTTAGCTCGATCTCTCGTTTCAGCCGTGTAGCCTCGTCTCCGTTGTCCGCTAACGCGTAGCTGATGAGGTCAGCAGCGATGCGCGCTTTTGATTTGCCCTCGTTTTCAGAGCGGGCGAGTATCGTGGTAAAGTGCTCGTCGCTGACTGCCGTACAAATTTGCGGCATATGGTGTTAGGCGATTATCCTCGTATAAATGGCTGTCGAATTGCATCTGAGGCAAAAATCAATTGATATCGCATCTCGAGTCTCGTTCTTCAGCGTTTTTCACGATAAAAAAAAGCTCGTAAAGGAAATTAATACGGCTGCAAAAGTCTCCAAGGAAATATATGCGATAACGCGCTTACGCTATCTTTTTATTGGGGATTAGTATATATTCATGCAATGCGGATGGTATTACGCTTGATATTCAGTGCTGTTTCGGTACCGAGAGGCGGCACAGAATAACCTGCCTCCGCAAAAAGGAAGGCGTGAGGAAGTGGTACGTGGGCGTTTGGGGGTATCGCGGACAAGGAAATAAGAATCAGCGCAAGTCAAACTGCAATGGCCTATGTCGAACGCACAGTCTAAAAGTGGCGTAAGGACGAGAAACGGCAATGGCGTGGTGTGCTTTTTATTGCGAAGAAGTGGCACCTCTTTGTGAAGAGTAATCACCTGCTGCGCATGGGCATCGTCTTCTTTACAACACCTCGATAACTTTCAACTTGTAAGGCGTCACTGGACAAAAGTGCGCCCGTCTCTGGCCATTAATTTGCGTTGCCAAAGCCCTTTCACGAGGTTTTGGCGCGAGCGGGCCGCGAACATCACACAACCAGAATGGCGAGGAAGAAATGAGGCATACGCTATTGTTCTGCGCGACGACGATTGTCGCCATGCTATTGTGCTTCTCTGTGGTTGCATTAGGGCTGGCTATGATCCGCCCAGCAGCAGCTGCTGACGTCAGCGCATCGGGGGCGAGTGGGCAACTCACGCCTAACGAGATAGCGTTAAGTTTGCCAGCTCCAGTGCAAAGCCCATCGACAATTGCGGCACAGTCACAAACGCCTACGGTTCCGTTAGCGCCCTTCCAACTCACGATAGCGAGTCAAACAGTTTCAGAACCTATAACGCTGAGCGCCTTAACGACGGTCGGGGCAAGTCAAACTGGACCTAGTACGGGACTCACTGCCGACATGGCGTCTAGTAATTCTGCGCCCCATGCGGACGCCGTCAATACAAACGTGAAACCTGCTGGTAGCGGGTCTCTTGCGCTAATGCCTGTTTTAACAGTAGGTGGTCCGAGCGGGCTGATCTTGGTGAGTTATGGAACTGCAATCGTCGTGCTTGGGGTAATGCGGTACTGGTCTTTTTCGTTTGACGAGGAGACAGAGTCCTCCCGTGAGATGGCAGAGTCATCTCCTGAACTGAACAATGCGAACGTTGTTTATGTGCGAGGCTCCGCGTATTCGATGCTTGACAACGTGGAATACGGGCTCACTGCCGAAGGGCGGTGACGAAGACAAGAGAGCTTTTTTTTTGCCTTCGAACGAAGATCATGGGGCTCCTGCTGCGTTATGGGGCCTGTCTGCGATAAGACGAGACTTTTGTTCTAAGCTGGACTGATGTTAAAGCGGAGGTCTCCGGAACCAGTGAAGGTAATGATCGGATGACGATTGCAATTATTGGTGGAACTAGTTCCAAGGTCTAGGGATTGCCTTTCGTTTTGTGCAAGCCGGTGAAAATGTGATAATTGGTTCCAAGGCAGTTGAAAAAGCGCAGGAAGCGGTAGGTAAAATAAAAGAACTTCTAGAAAAAGACGAAACATCCAACCTCAGGGCTGCAGCAAATGCTGATGCTGCAAAAGAAGCAGAGATATTAGTCTTAACCGTACTCTTAACGGCCCAAAAGTCCAACTTTCTTGTCTATCAAGGAAGAAGCAGCCGGGAAAATATTGATGGATGCTTCTGGGCCACTTGAATCAGCTATTGGTGGATCCATCACCAGATGTTTATGCCTGCATGAAGGGGCCGCTGAAAGAGCACAAAAGGTCTCACCCGACCCATCTGTCATCCGTGCACTCTGCAACATCAGCAGCGGGGCCCTGATGAACTGCAAAGAACCCATTGACTGTGATTCTTTGANNATCCGGTGACCACCAAGAATCCAAAATAACCGTCGCAAAACTAATAGAACAAATACTAGGCGTGAAAGTAGTACGCTGTGGGCCACTAGAAAGAGCCCAAATCATAGAGAAAATCACCCCACTACTAATTGGACTGAACATCAAGAAAACCTGCAAAGGCGCTGGAATCCGAATTACAGGTGTAGACTCGGAATATAAACTATACTAAGAACTGTTTAAGATTTGGAATTCTTTTGTGAGCTATAAATTGGAAAAAGGGAGATGAGAGAGATGGGGAGATTAGAGAACAAGGTTGCGCTGGTAACTGGTGCAAGTTCCGGAATGGGATATGAAATTGCTAAACTCTTTGCAAAAGAAGGAGCATCAGTTGTCGTAATAGCACGGCGAAAAGAAAAATTGGCAGATCTCATAGCGCAAATAGAAGCTGATGGTGGACAGGGCATTGCAGTTGCTGGAGATGTTACCAGTGAAGACGATGTTCAGAACGCCGTTAAAACGGCTGTACAAACGTTCGGAAAACTGGACATAGTCGTCAACAATGCGGGGATACTGGACAAAATGAGGCCAGTTACTGAACTAGATGATGATTTATGGAATGCAGTTATCAATGTTAACCTGACGGGGCCCATGCGCGTATTCAGAGCTGCCATTCCAGAGATGGAAAAGATCGGCGGGGGTGCGTTCGTCACCGTAGCATCTCTTGGCGGACTCAAGGCAGGAATCGCGGGATCAGCGTACACAGCGTCGAAACACGGGGTTCTGGGCCTAGCGAAAAATGTTGCGTTCATGTATGCTAACAGGAACATCCGATCTAATGTCATTGCTCCAGGCGCCGTTAACACCGAAATGGCTACTAACGTTACAGGAAATAGTGAAATGGGGTCGGAGCGAAGTATGCTGGGTATGGGTACGATGCCGCGAATGGGCGAACCTGAAGAGATTGCCCGGCTGGCTCTGTTCCTCGCTTCAGATGAAGCAAGCTTAATAAACGGGGCGGTCGTTACCGCTGATGCCGGCTGGGGTGCTTATTAGTTAAGTAGCATCGCCAAACACGATATAAACGCTATAAGGCATTAGAAGCTTCCTTTGCTCAAATTTTAGGCTGTGATGCCCTATTAGTTCTTTTTGCTCAAAAGATTTAGGAAACCTCAGGCTATGTGCTGCAGCAAATTTAGTTCTTTCAACGTAAGCGCTCCTTCTCTGCGGTCACTTCTATCTCGCTAGTGCTTGCGAGCGTACGCTTTCCAGTATCGTGTCCTTCCCTATCTCATAGGGAATTATCTCTTTTACGTCATAGTGTATGTAGGGGCCAAACATGCTAGTCATTTTGAAGATATCCTCAGACGCCCCCTCAAAGATGAAACAGCCCGAATCGCCATCTATAAAGAAGCCGTTCTCCGTTACGATCCCGGCGTCCATGTAGCGTACTATCGCTTCGAACATAGCCTCGGCGTTCTCTGTTATTTCTCTGCGGTCAGTAGGCCATGGGGCGAGCATGTTCTGCGCCACATGACTAGGAATTTTGTCATCTATCTTACCTCCTTTCGTTAGGTGGCAGCGACACGGCAGCCACATTTCAAAACGCATAGAAATGCGCTATTTTTAATAAAGGTTCCTGTGACTAAACCTTGTTGCGCCCGCGGTATTCGAAAGGCTGCGCTCCCAATATCTTGCGAGTCCGGTCTTGAATTGTACCAAAACCACCCTCGTGATTTCTTGACAACGCAATCAAATGACAACGTTTGAGACTCGCCGACTGAAAATCGTCTACTTTTAGTTAAACCCCCCTCAGTCATGGAAGAGGTAGACTTGGTCCTTTCGTTTTCTAAGATCACCTTTCCTCACCTAGATGGCACGGCTGATGCCTTTGGAGCAGGTATACTACAGCTTTTAGATTTCACGGCCAACCCTTACCTTAAACAGATAATCCAGACAAAGTCCCGATAGGCATTAAAAGAAGTTAGCTCAATAGTAGTTCAATACGAGCAATAGATACCAAATAATAATTCGAAAAGGAGAATGAAGACTATGTCTAAAACTCAAGACTTCTTGAAAGAAGCTTTTGCAGGAGAGTCCCAAGCCAACCGCAAGTACCAGGCATTTGCAGCCAAAGCAGATAAAGAAGGATACTTCCAGACAGCAAAGCTGTTTCGGGCAGCTTCTGAGGCAGAGGCAGTGCATGCCAACAACCACCTAGAGGCTATGAGCGCCATACTGTCGACTCCAGAAAACCTCGAGGGGGCCATCTCTGGCGAGGATCACGAGTATGAGAGTATGTATCCGGAGATGATTGAAACGGCCAAAGCCGAGAAGATTAAAGACGCCGAGATGTCCTTCTACTTAGCTAACGAGGTGGAGAAGATCCATTCCCAGCTTTTTAATAAGCTTCTTTCCACCCAGGGCACATCAACGGAGACGTTCCCTTATTACGTCTGTCCTCACTGCGGGAATACGGTCGAAAAGGAGGCGCCAGCGACGTGCCCAGTATGCGGCGCTGATGGGAAGCTGTTCAAGAGGGTCGATTGAGCTTTGCTAATTAGGTCGGGAAGGTCTAAGGAGAGCTTCCCATTTTCTTGTGCATTGGATTGAGAACGTTTACTTGAAAGCTCCAAGAGTCACGAACAAATTACGCTTGGAAAAATTTGGAGAAGTTCATCGATAAGTGGGAAAATAAGTACAAACGCCCGATTCCGGCCGACTAAGGCACGCCATATCCGAGGCTCAGATTGTGCAATGACAGCTTAAATGCGCTCGTTTATTACTGTCTGGACTGCCTGGTCGCCTTTAAAAAAAGTGCAAGATGCGGTGGGGAATGGGTCGCCGTTCTAAGGTTCTAAACGCGCCCTCCTAGCCGCTTTACCAGTTCNNTCGTCAAATCTGTAAATATCTGGCACTAGTCTTTCAGGACGTATTTTCTCGCGGAGTTCTTTACAGCACGCCTCAAGTTGCTCGACTCGCTTTTTTAACTCTTCTACATCGTCTTCGATCAAGGTTTTCACCTCCCCGCAGTGTAGCGAACGTTACTACAACCAAGGATAAACTACCTGAGCTTCGGTTTCAAGCATGGTATGGTAGAGTTCTACAAATTAAAGTCAATAGATTAGTGTCTCTTATGTTTTCAGGCATGGGGTGTTTCAGGGGTATGCTAGCGATTTTACAAGCATCCGCTGCCGGAGCACGTTTTTGATGTGTATATG
>PMIN01000212.1 GCA_003158275.1 Methanobacteriota archaeon | reverse complement strand
CTGAAAAATAACGCCACAAAACACGGCGGCACGTTTGACGCCACCCTTTATGTCGATGCCACGTCGGGTGGCGCGCCGATAACTGAAAGTATCCGAAAGGTTCTCCCTTCTGCCGAGATAGTGGGTGTCGTCATCGGCCCCGGGCGCGGCGTTACCGTTCACTCTGACAAGAGCAGCATTTCGGTTGCCAAACAGCGGCTGCTCTCCAACTTCATTATCGCGCTGCAAGGGGAAAATCTCAAGATCGGTTCACGGAGCAAGGAAGTTGATGCCTTGATACACGAACTTACCAGCCTTGAACTAAAACCCACACCTTCTGAACAAGACATGACATTCAGCGGCATTGGCACGAGTGCTGATGACATGGCAATCTCACTAATGCTATCCTGCTTAGCCTTGGACGTGGAAGTCAGCGGGAGCGTGCTTAGAATGTGGGGGGCATGATTCCTAAAATGCGAACGCTTGCAGAACAAATCGATGACGCGCTCGGGCAGGGAATGTGGGACGATTGGCGATTAGACGACGGAATCTGGGGCTTGGAAGGCTGTACCGTGCCACCGCTACAGGAACCCGCCGCGGAAAAAAAAGGAAGGATCTTGGAACTTTAGACGATTGATTGAACGATTGAAGGAACGGTTGAGATTATGAATTGGTATGATGATTCTAGAGATAGAGATAGTAGAGATAACGAAGTTGTCATTGGCGAACAGCACGACGTGAAAATTGAGGACGTGTCCCGAAAAGGGGACGGCGTTGCTAGGATTAATGGGCTTATTGTATTTGTCCCGAACACCAAAAAAGGCGATGAAGTTACGATTAAAATTACAAGGCGGATGCCAAAGTTTGCAATTGGCGAACGCGTGGAGAACTAATAAGGAGTTGATTGAAATGACATACACAAGTTCAACATTGGACACTGACGAACAAACATACGTACAAGGCAGCAACCTTGTGATGGCAAGCGGAGATGCCGCAGCCACCTATGACAGAACCGAGTTTGAAAAGCTGGTCTTGAAAGAAGTTCTTGATAGACTCGCGGCGCTTGAAGCAGCCGTCTACGCGCTGCAGAACCCCCCCAGCTTGCGAAAGCCGATAGCAAGAAAAAATAATTAACGTTATAGCGAAATGCGCCTGTCCGTCAATTCGTTCTACTATGTGTATCCTTTTTTCGACCTACCTCGTAGCTAGTTGAGACTACCACGACGTTTGTCAGTCTAGCGAGCGCGTTGCGCACCGAGCCACCACAGAGACCGGACGCGCAACCCTAAGACTATTGCGAGCATGACACGTCGTACGCGCGCGTGGTATGGGTGCGTGGTATGCAAGGTCACCCACAAGATGACTTAACATAACAGCAAAAATGCGCAGTGTTCGCACCACCTGAACACAAGCGAACAACGACACGCACGCCGGTGGTAGTCCTATAGATATATCGCGACCACTATAGCTTTATCTTTCGCGCGCCCGACCGTTCGCTCTTGTGTCCGTACGTCCTTATGTCCTTGTGCCGTTACCGCGCGGCATCCTCTCGCGGCATACCACACCTCTGCCTGCCCCACCCTACCTGCCTCGGCCCCGACCCCACGCCGGTGGGTGAGGCAGGCGCGGAGAGGATAGGCATAGGTATAGTGGGGAATGGGAGGCAGGTCGTATCTTCCTCAGGTCGCCTAGCGCCTAACGCACCCTTCGGCACGCCGAGGTGGGGAAGGCAGACCCCAGACCCCGACACCAGACTAGCCTTCGGCACACAGGACACAAGACACGCGACACAGGACGCAGGGCACACGCACCCACTACCTACGCGCTTCGCGCACACACACACAACACAACACGTCATCGTCATCGTCATCGTCATCGCAAAGCCTCGGCCCAGGGTACCGCCGCCGCCCGTGGCCGTGGCCACTGCCGTGGCGCCACGAAAAAAAACTGAGAGAGAATCGGCGAGGGGGATAGGGGGGAGCTCAGAGTTGACGGCGGCCCCCAAAATCATAGCGCTTGTAGAGATTGGGTGTGAGACCGAATTTTCGGAATTCGTTAGCCTCGCTTCGGCCCATTCGGTCTAAACCATCGAGCGTCGTTATCATCTAAAAGCAAAAAAAAGCGATTCAGGTTAGTTTTTTGTGCTTCTCGTCTAGGGCGTCAAGAGCAAGACGTATTATCTCGTCCTGCGAGAACATCCGCCCGTGCTCACCAATGAGTACCGCTAGGTGTTCCATGATGCGCTTTTTCGTGTCCTTGCTCACTGAAATTGATGCCCTGTCCTCTTTTTTCATTCCGTTTTGGTTTATGGCTATCACTCTCATTATACTGTTTCGGTTTGTTGTTATCTTATAATAGTTTTGAGTTAATAACTGTTGTTCAATGCGTAACTTTATATTTGTTGTAAGCGCATTAACCAGCGCCAACAAAGGACGCCGCGCAGCCGGTGCGGATGGTCGTCAAATCCGCGAGGCGACGCGGTAAGGACGCAGGCCGCACCAAGACCGGCGCGGGGCTCCTTCGAAGGAAGAGGTGAAAAAATGCTTTTAGAGAAATTAGACCGCGACGTTGAGGGGATTGAGAACCGAATTTACGAGGCTCTCGAAACTGCCGACGTTCGGGATGTCGATGCACAACTCATAAGCCACGACCAGAATCTTGAGGAAGCCGTTTATCGGGTGACCATCAGGCTGCGCGGAGGCGATTTTAGAACAATTTTTGCAGAGGTCACCAATTCAGGTGACGTTGAGATTTATGACAGAGTAGGCTGAGGTCGGGAGGCCCACGGCCCAAACAAGAGGTGAAGAAGATGGAAACGTGGGAAGTGCGGCCCCGCAGGCTGCGCAAGACGATTTTGACGGCTTTGACGACTTATTTTCTATCGACGAGACGGCGTACGGAAGCGACGCGACTACAGCCAGCCCCATCGTTATTACTCGCTAGTATCCCACCATTGGCGAAGCGTCGGCGGTATGTCGTCTTTTACATCGGTCGAGTCTATCGACTGATAGGGTTGGCCTCCTGATACGGTTGCGTATATCAGTTAGGCTGTTGCGTTACCTACTGCAGGAGTAACTAATTGGTATGCCCCACTTACCTCTGAACCCCAGTATGCGTTCGGGCCAAAGGTACTAGCGACCGTTAAAGTGACATACTGTGTAGTAGTTCCTACACCCCCCGGGGTTGCGGTCCACGAGTATATCGCTTCACCGTTAGTTCCGGTTGTTATTGAAGTTGATGGTGGCCCGTAATAGAGTATAACTGGCACACCAGGCATACCAGCGCCGGTTATTGAGTTAATTACCTGAATCCTTATTTGCATCGTAGCGCCGCTCGCCACGCTCGAAGGCATATCCAAAATATATACGGTAGCAGTTGGCGTAGGCGTTGGCGTTGGGATTGCAGTCGGGGTTGGCGTTGGCGTTGTTGGCGTTGTAGGCACAACCGGCGCAGCCGTAGGTACTGCCGTAGGTGCTGCTTTAGGCGTTGCTGATGCGGATGCTGCAGCAGAAGTTGATGCTGTCGTTGCTGCTGCTTGTGAAGCATTGCCTGCCGCTTGGTTGCTGCTAGTTGATGATGTGCAACCCGCGACGCTAACTATAAGCACGGCGAGGACGCCAAGCATCAAAACCATTTTTAGCGTAATTCTTGTCATGTATACCCCCCTTGGCCGAAAAATGAATCAAACAGAGAAGACAGCGGCGTAATAGCTTAAAAGTTGTCGTTTGGCTGCGGTTAGTTTCCCCGTCGTCACTTCTCAAGATAGTGAAAATGTTTCCTAAATCGTCCTCTTGTATATGCTCCGTTATATGTTTTCAAGAAAAGGAAAAGACGGCTTACGGGGTGACCGGAGCCGACAGCTTCTTTTTTTTATTACACCCGCAAACAGAACGCGAGAAAACCTAAGACTTAGGATTGACAAAACCCCTATTAACGGGCACGAAATCAAAAGCGTTAAAAAACAAGCGCCGTGTCCTCATTAGTTAAGTAGGCACCGGTTTTTTACAAACGCAACTCTCTTAAGACTTGAAAACCCTCCGATAGATCTGATAGCACAGTAAAGAAAGAGAAGTGGTCTGCGTTTGAACAGAGCCACACGGCTTAAACTAGCTTATCGGAATGTCCTATCACGACGCTGGCGTTATAATAACCACCACACCGATTTGGTCGTACTGTAGGTATTCATAATTGAAACCAGCCTGATCTCCAGTACCTTTAAAAAACGCGTCGTTGACCACGGTTGGGGTATGCCCTAGCGCGACTGTTGCAGCCTGTTCCCCGATATGGGTTTCGAGTGCTGGGGTCAATGTTGAATCTACTGGTCCTGGATTCGTTTGTGCGGAAAAGGTAGACGTCGCGTTGGCGATGGTTCCTTCATCGCTGAATACTACATTCGTAATGGTGTTTCCGTCCGCTATAGGTGTCATAGCGATCTTCCCAGGGCTGGTCGTCTGACTTATTACCCACGTGCTGCCATACTCTGCCTTAAGTGCGGCCTCCATCTTGGTGAGCAATGGGCTTAAGCCGCCGGTTGGCGCAGCAGTTGGCGCTGCTGTAGGCGCTGCTGTAGGTTTTGCCGTCGCTGTAGGTTTTGCCGTCGCTGTGTGTGTTGCCGTCGGTACGCTGCTGGCAGACGGGCTTGGGCTAGTGGTAGCAGGCGACGTGCAACCACTGATTGATACGAGAACAAGAGCGCCGATAAAAAGCAAAGGCAACGCGTATTTAAGCGGCGTCTTGATGTACCGCTTCATCATCCTAGCTATTGGATTTATGTTAATTCCCCCCTCGTTTTGCACAAGCTGTGACCCATGTCACAGCATGACACGAAACGTTGGGCCGTAGAAACGGTGCGCGACAGCTTAAGCGTTGTCGTTTAGCTGCGGTTAGTTTCCCGCTCCGTGATACCACACTTTCACCCCACTTTTAGCGAACAATCACCCAGCTGGACCCCTCATCTCCGCTCGTGAACAACGATTGCCTAGAGGTCGATGAACTCATACTCGTACTTGCAGACTACAAAAACGATTGTGCCGACGTGGCTGCCGAAAAACTCTTTAGGAAGTGCTCGACCAGTTGGCCAGCGTATCAATACCTGCGGGACCGCGTGCACGAAGCTTGGCTACCAGACAGTGCACGTCAGCAGTTGCGACGGATTATCAAGAGTATTCAAGTGCAAATACATCAGCGTCGCGAATACGGCTATGCGTATGAGGAGTCGTGAGGTCAAATTTCTTTAAGTGCCGCTCTCGCTATTGCTTTCAAACCGCAGCCTTTATCGTGTCTTCTGACACGTCATTGGGCGTCAACGAATGTAAGAGGCAATCATATGGGCGTACACAAAACCGTCTCATTTTCTGTAGTAATTCTTCTCATT
>PMIN01000200.1 GCA_003158275.1 Methanobacteriota archaeon | reverse complement strand
CTACGAATTTTTATCCAAGTGAACACCAATGATATTCTCAGATTATTAATATATTTAATATATATTCAATTATTAGGTAGTAGAATATACTATATAGAATTAATACTATAACTACTAATCTGATTAAGCATACATATTGAAGAGATACGGCGCTTCAACTTTGCTTGCTAAGTTAAGAGCTATTTTTGAAAGATTCCGCGCTTTTTCACGCAAGAATTAGGCAAAAGTGAGAGCTAACGCAGTTTAGCAGAACTTTAAGCTCCTGCACACAACTAGCGTCACTTGAAGATTTAAAGTTAAAACCCGCTCAAGCGGTTTTTTTGTCGAATATGCTTAAAATGCTTTCCAACTCTGCTTGGCTGACATCATCTCTTGGCTGAAATCTAATTCCACGGTCCCCGTCATGTCGTTTTCTATGATCATACCTACCAGTAAGAATGGCCTGAGGTATTCGCGCCGGAAAAGCTTCACATCGCTGAGCTTTTCGATAATGCTTGCAGACCAAACACATAGAGATTGGATAAGTCGGCAAAACAAGACTCCTTTGCTGATCTAGACGTTTTTCTTTATAGATGCGGTTCGAGAGGATATAACATTATCAGAATTGGCGAAAAAAGTGAGTGTTCCTGCAAGTTTTGAGCCTAGCACGAGTCTACTGAAGCAAATTCGCTGAAATTAGGTAGTGATAGGGCCCTGAATCTTTCACTGAGACGACNNAAGAGGAGGGCCGAAAGGCGTTTGCTCTTTCTTCCAATCTAGATTTACCAATCTGCCGCCCGTTTTGAGGGCCCTCTTCACGTTCTGCAAAACCTTGAGCGGATCTTTGAAATCGTGAAGCGCTATCCCAACGAACACTTTGTCGGCGCACTGCTCGCACAGAACGACATCTTCTGCCGCNNCCGCAGGCCAGATCTATGAGCACATCGCCGAGCATAATCTCGGCTTCCGCAAGAATCCTTTCAGGGTTCTGCCATGTCCGCCTTTCGGCTTCGTCTCGATATGTATGATGCATCGAATCACGACGTGATGCTCATAAAGCAGACAAGATACTTGGTTTTGTCGTTTCTTGTCGACCTGAGTCTCCTCACGCCTTGAACCTGAATACCACCCGTCTGCGTGCAATAGGCCCGCTTAACTAGACCATGCTAAAAAACACGCAACTGTCATCAGACGGTTTGAGAAGCGTCTCACGAGCAGGCGCGTTACCGAACAACTAGCTTAGAACACCTTGAACACGAGCAGGAGGCCAAAGGTGACCATAAGGACCCCAGCCACGAGCCTCATATAGCGCGCTGATTGCATTCTCCACGCCTCTGCCCTGTCCGTTCCCACCTTGATGCCATATATGGCAACGAAAACGATGATCATCGGTATGATGAATGCAAATGCGAAGAGGGCTGTGTAAAGGTTGGATTGAATCGCAGCCATGTTGGTCAAATAAGTGGTGGAGAAGAAGGTAAACGGACCGAGAGTACACGGCAAAGCGGCAATCGTCGCGATGATGCCGAGCCCTATAATAGCAAGAAAAGACCCGGTGTTCCCGAGAGTGCTGATGCTGCGTTTCGTGAAAGTTGGGATCTTAAAACTGAACCAGCGGTTGTACCAAAAGAAATCCTTGATCGATACGATACCAACGACGAGGAGGAAGATGCCAATCAAGGTCTTAGTCAGATCTAAGTTCTGTAGGCCTATGACCTGAACGAACTGCACAATAGCAAGTGCCGAAAGGAAGAAGACAATGAACACCGTTACGATGTAAGTCACGCCAATGGCAAGCGCTCGCGCGCGCGAGCCTGTGAGAGCGATCGTCCCCATCAAAAATATGAGCACCGCAAAGACGCACGGATTCACGCCGCTTATAACGGCAGTCGTGATGAAAAGCGGCAGTGGCAGAGCCGGCGTATTCGCCAATGTCCCAGCGGCGGTCGAATTCTGGGTCCCTGGTGCCGGCATTGGCACAGAGTGGCCGGTTATTGTGTCACCCTTCCCTGTCGCTCCGTGTTGAATTGCTTGCGCAACAGCTGCTTCAATCTGCGGCGCGTCAAGGTTCGATTGCCAAAACTGCGTCCCGACAAAAACGCTAGGGACGGTGTCGAACTTCACCCCGTACGCGCTCTGGAACGTCTGAAAAAGGCTATAATTCGCAGCGTTTGACGTTTCGTACTGATACACATGCAATGTTGGATATTCGGCTGCCAGTGCGGCAATGTCCGGCGCGAGCGCCTGGCAATGCGGGCACGTCGATAGATAAAACTCGTACAGGTTCACCGGATACGGCGGGTATTTCGCGTTCGCAGCCGTGGTTGTGGCCGGAGACGATGATGGCTGCGCTGCCGCAACGCCCATTAGGGAGCAGCACATCAAAATTATAAGCGCCACCGAAAGACCAATGAGTAATTTTCTGTGTGCCGGTGCGTGTCCTTTCAACATTGCGATCGTTGTATCTTCCGCTATGAGGCTATCTATCTTTTCAGTCCGAATGGCACAGTCACGTCAGCATGTCGATGCAAACAATAGCTTTATAATTATAGCTATATTTTTTTGTGTGGCTCTTGTTTAATAATCCTTCCGCTTTTTTTTACGGGGCCGGCGCCCGTGTCACGGTGTGCCGCGGGCTTGCCTTATAATCTTTTTCCACGCAAAGCTTTCAAAATTCTAGCTGATTCCAAGACGACGCGGAACGCTTACAATAACCGTTCAGAGCTCTCACAAACACGATACAGGCGTCGCAGTCTCCGCCGAAAAAGCCCAGCGCGACGACCTTTTAGTAGGCCTGCAGTCTCATTCGCTGGCCCAATATGCACTTCCCACCCCTAAGCCCCCCAAACGGATTCTTGGGCGTGCCAAGCGAATTCATGCATCGTGCCATGATAGCCGCTCCCCGCGCCAGCCCGTCATCCACGAACACGACATACTCTTCGGGCTTGTTGTAGAGGCCCATTTCCTTGATGACCTTTAGGATATGATTTGGCTTGTTTCCGGTAATGCCTGCGCGCCCGGTTATCCCGATGCTCACCTTATCGTTGATCAGACCTTTGGTAAATGCTGTATTGATGGTCCGTTCAGCTATGCCCGTAGATACCCAGTCAATGACGCTGTATAGCATTCCGAGCCCATAATCTTCGTAGATTTCGCCACCGACTTTCGAAATACGGTGAAGATCACTGCCATTCTCACCGGAATCGACGCCGATGAGGGTCAACCCTATTTGCGCCGCTGCGTGAGGATTCACTGGCACGCTGCCAAAGCGCTTGGACGTTTTTGGGACTTCCTCGATTCGAATATGTTCGTGGATCTCGTTTGCTAGAGCTCGTACGTCCCGTTCTCTTGCAGTGCTGACTTTCAGTCGGCTCTGCTTTGGGAGGTCAAACGTTGTGCCGCTCGTCTCGTCTACGAGACCGGTGCCGCGGCCGACGGAATCAACGATTTCCCCTGAGATACCACAGAAGTTCGCGATCGTGTTCGCGTAGGGAAGAGCGTCGTTGGTGATGCGCCCTTTGAAGGTCGTCCCAAAATCCATAGAAAGGCAAGGATTTCTGAAGTCGACGTTTGCCCATTTCGCGCCTTCCTTGATTCCTGCCGTCGCCAGCTCGCCCTCCATTTCATTTGCGACAACTTCAACACCTGTTGAGCCGATCGGAGGGAGCACGCCGCTTACCGAACCATCAAAAGCGACTTTGTCGAGAAGACTGTACTCGCGAAACTTCTTTGGAAGTTGATGAATGCTCATCGCAGGCGTCATTTTCCGAGCCGTAACTCCCGCCATTAAGCAGCCGTCGGCAAGTGCCCTTATGAACTCACCTATATCCTCGGGCTGATCAAAGCCAGCGACCACGCCCGTGGAGCGCACGACAAAGTGGAGGTCGTCGGCAAGGTCGAGATTTGCGTTTCGCACAGACTGAATGAGAGTGCGCTTCACCATTTCAGCAATGCTGTTTCGTGTAAGCGGCTTGTAGGTCAGGGTCCTGCCGAAGATTTCTTCGCCTGGTTTTGGGTCGCGCACGTCGCGCGTCATGTTGACGACCTTGTTGACGACGTAGGCCTTGCCCTCAAGCATGTTCGTCGCGGTAAGAATGCACTTCGTCGTCGTGTTTCCCACTTCTACCGACGCCACAACGTAGAACGGCCCCTTCTTGATGGCAAGCAGGGACACCTGTTCATTCTTTGCTACCTTCGGTTTCGCTCCCAAAAGACCTAAAGCCACGACGCGTTCCCTTCCTTGCCCCTTACTCACGCTGCTACCGATTTCTTCCCGCTGCTTAACAGGACTTTTATCTCTTTGAATCTGTTGCTGAAGAACCGGTTTCGCTTGTAATTAATATATAATTATTGATATTTATTTATGGTAGGGCCTATGAGCCCGAGGAGCATCTCGCGCCCCTGAGGCGATTTAAAAATGGGAAGGTCCCAGTTTTGCACAACTTTTGATCGGCGTGTAGTGATCGGGCGAGCGGACATCCGATCAAAGCCCTCCTTCTCATAGCCTTGCTTATGGACGAGTATCCCCCGCCTCTGCCACGCAGGGGTCTTCGCCAGATTGACCCCGTGGCTGAACATGAGCTCGTGCATCTCGCTCGAGCTCATCCCAAGCAATGCTGCCTGAGCTTCTCGTCCTGTTTGACCACTTTGTCGCAAGTAATAGTAGCCGTACGCGTGCACGTGATTTCGCCACGCTTCATTTTGCCTCGATTCAAGGTAGATCGGGATATCCATTGTGCTCATCGGAATAACGCGTGCATCAAACGCTAAAGGGACGTCTGACGAGAGGTTAAGTGTGACTGCGCTGGCGAAGAAGCTGGCGACGACGGAGTCAAGCTTCTCGATCCTGCCGTCAAATGGAGCTTCCAAAAAGAGGGCGTTCGCTTCGTCGGAGAATGCGAAAACAAGTTGCACGGGCAGTCCACTATGTCGCGTGAGCGCTTCCGATGCAGCGCCCATGGACTCTGCAAAGGCGAGATCGTACGGTTGTTCACGCTTGAGCAGCGAAAGCGCGTGCCGGAAATTGCGTCCGTCAACACGCACGAAAAAAGGGACAACTGTGCGCAAGCCTGCGTAGATCTCGCGCTCTTTCATTACGCTTCTTCTTTTGGCTTCGCTCGGCCGATGAGCGTTTTCACGACGCTACTTACAAGAATTATGTCGGCGATCGATTTTGCAAACCGGTAGGGTATTACTACGAATCGGTACTTAATATCGAAGATATTATGGTTAACGTCGCCTATAACGAGGCCAGTTACCCTCTTATCGTTCGTGTCGATCTTGATATCCTCAACTTTCCCTATATAATCCCCCCGATCAGTATACACGTTGAGGTCCATGATTTGTGTTAGCTCGATTCGCATTTTAAACTCCCTTTTGGATTTCGTGCACAAACTCCGCCATACACTATCGACTAAAGTGATATATAGTTTGCCAAATAAAGGCTAGGTCAGGATTATATGGCCTGGTCTTTTCGAATCGCTACCGTTCGCGGAATCCCGATTCTAATCAATATTACGCTCTTTCTGATTATTCCCCTATTCGCCTTCGTGTTTGCCATCTCCGGCCCACCCATAGGGTTTGCAACCGTTCCCAACGCATACGTTTACGGGACAATAGCGGGCATTATGATCTTTGTTTTCGTGCTGCTCCACGAACTTGGACACTCTCTTCTTGCCATGCGCTACGGCATCGAAGTAAAAAGCATAACGCTTTACCTCATCGGAGGGGTTTCCGCAATCGAAATCCCGACAGATCCCAAACTCGAGTTCAGAACTGCGCTAATCGGGCCACTGGTGAGCTTAGGCCTAGGTGCGCTCTTTCTCGCGCTCAGCTTTGCGCCAACCCCGACCGTGCCAAATCTGTTCTTGCAGAACTTTGCGTATATCAACCTCGTTCTTGGCGGGTTCAATATCCTCCCAGCGTTTCCTATGGATGGCGGACGCGTGTTCCGGGCATGGCTTGCCAGTCGGCAGCCCTACTTAAAGGCGACCCATACCGCCGTCCAAGTCGGGAAGGTCTTTGCAGTTGCGATGGGCATCGTCGGACTATTTATCAGTCCGATTCTGATCATCATAGCTTTCTTCATCTACATCGCCGCGTCTGATGAGGAGCGACAGACCACGATTACGCAGACGCTTGCAGGCATTAAGGTGCACGACATCATGACGGCTGACGTAGCAACCGTGCCTCCATCGATGACGATCACCCAACTGATTGAGGTGATGTTTCAAAGCAAACACGCAACCTATCCGGTCGTTGACAACGGCACGCTCGTGGGCCTAATTTCGTTCACTAACGTGCATCAGGTGCCCCCGAACCGTCGAGATGACATCATGGTAGGCAACGTGATGATCCGCAACGTTGAGCCCGTAACGCCCGATGATGAGGCCTCTGAGGTCTTCGTCAAGCTCGCCCAACGGCGGCTGGAGTCGATTCCAGTTGTTCAGGGAGGCAGCGTGGTCGGGATCGTCACACAGAAAGATGTCACGAGCGCGATGACCCTGTTGGGGGAGGCGCGAGAACAGATCGTCGGCCCTGACGGCACTTTGATCAAAGCATAGGCGCAATGCACGAGAACCACGATCAACCGGCGGAGATCATCGTCGTCGGAACTGCACACATCTCCGAAGAGAGCATCCATCAGGTGCAGCGCACTATCGAAGCCGAAAGACCTGATGTCGTAGCGGTAGAGCTGGACATCGGTCGGTACCAAGGACTGATGCACCCGGAACAGCAAAGTGCTTCGATCAAAGATATCCTCATAAGCGGCAGGTTGTACCAATTCTTAGTTCACTGGCTGCTGGCGCGCGTGCAGGATAAGCTCGGCTCAGAAGTCGGAGTGAAGCCCGGAAGCGAGATGCTTTCCGCCATCGAAGCGGCAGGGAGCGTCGGAGCGAGCATAGCACTCGTCGACCGAGATATCAACGTGACCATGGCTCGATTCTGGGCAAAGATGCGTCCCATCGAGAAGCTGAAGATGCTTGTCGCGCTTCTCGGGATTACCACGAGCGACGAGGAAATAGACCTCGAAGACATCACAAACGATGACGTTATTTCACAGCTGGTCAGTGAGCTGCGGCAGTTCTCACCAACCGCTGCGCGCGTGCTTGTTGACGAACGGGATGCGTATCTTGCGGGAAATTTGCTAACGCTACGCGGAAAAGTCGTTGCTGTCGTCGGCGCCGGCCACAAAGAGGGGATAAAGCGCTATCTTGATCATCCGGAGCTTATTCCGCCGCTTGAAGAGCTTAACGTTGTCCCAAAAAGACGCGTGACGCTGCGCTCTCACACGTTATAGGGGGTTTGCATAGAGCACATGGTACAGCATTCAACAAGTAGCAAAGAACTCGTTGATCTCTTCGTAGCGTGGTTAGGCATTTCATTCGCCTTCTATCTTGTATTTGGCGCAGTTTTGCCGAACGCATCATTTGCGCTCACGCTCGTGCTGCCGCTTCTGGTCGTAGGCTCAAGTTTTGTCTTGCACGAGCTCTTGCACAAGTTCACGGCCCAGCGTTTTGGATTCTGGTCTGAATTCAGAGCGAACTATGTCACCCTGGGGCTTTCTATCCTGTTTGCCTATGTGGTCCACATCGTGTTCGCAGCTCCTGGAGCGACCATGATTTACGGTCCAAATATCACCAAGCGGCAAAATGGGATCATATCAGCCGCCGGGCCGCTTCTTAATCTAGGGTTAGGCGGGCTGTACCTGCTCCTGTACCTGCTGGCGCCTCTAGGGGGTTTGCTTAGCTACGTTGGAGTATACGGCTTTATAATCAACATATGGCTATCCGCCTTCAACCTGCTCCCGATAGGGCCCCTCGATGGGAGAAAAATACTGAACTGGGGCGTCCTGCAATACGTGGCGATAGCGATCGTGCCTTTTGTGGCCGCTGTTTACATCATCTTATTCATTTTCCTATAGTGAATGATTCTCGTGTCGCCTCAACTCTGGCATAGCTCAAGAAGAAGAAGACGCAAAAGCTCCTGAGTTGCGCCCCATACAAAAAAGCGATGATCAGCGGTGCGTCCAACGCGTGTAAACAAGGTAGACAAGAAACTGGCTATATAATGAGGACAGCACTCACGTGCGCCAAGCTGCTCCTCATACTGAGCGCGTTGCGTCGTGAATAATGATGGGTACAAGTAGCCAAGACAATTAAGAGAACGGAGCCTCTTGCGAAAAAAAAGTACTGGCAACAATGCCGAGAGCTCAGACGGCGACATGCTGAACACGACCAGTTTCGGGCCATTTCTGCTGCTAAAGTCTTTTTGTCGTGTGCTCGAAGGTCGAGCATCCTGTCAGAAGGCTTTAATACAAACAAACGGGATATTTAGCTTAAAACGCAGCTCATAAGGTTCAGGTAAAATGAGATACGTGATGAAATTCGGCGGCACCTCGGTCGCCGATGGCACAAGGATAAGGCAGGTCGCAGAGCTTGTGCGAAGCTATTATGATGAAGGAAACGAGATTGCTGTCGTTGTTTCTGCGATGTCGGGCTTAACGGATGCGCTTCAAACCACAGCAGAAAGGTTGACTAGTGAATATGCCGAGATTACCGAGGTCGCAGAGTTCGTTCACCTAGTAGGTAAGAGGCATTTCGACGCCACTTACGCCGCAATCGAAGATGAGATGGTCATTACCGAGGTCATATCAGAGATAGAAACCCGGCTAGAAGAGCTAAAAAATGCGCTTACAGGCATATACCACCTTGGCGAACTCACTGACCGATCGTATGATTACGTTTCGTCTTTCGGTGAGCGGCTGTCTGCTCCGATCGTCTCTGGCGCGCTGAAATCGCTCAAAGTTCAGTCAGTCTTTTTGACGGGTGGAGAAGCGGGCATCATAACCGATAGTAAGCACCGTGGCGCGCGCCCTACGGAAATCACAGAACAGCGAGTCTACGAGCGGCTTGTGCCTCTTCTCAAAGTAGGCATCGTGCCGGTCGTTACCGGTTTTATCGCGTTCAACATTCACAACATTATCACAACCCTAGGCCGAGGCGGGTCGGACTATACAGCGTCGATCATCGGAAGCGCCGTCGAAGCTGACGAAATATGGATTTGGACCGACGTTGACGGTATCATGACCGCAGATCCTAAGCTCGTTTCCAACGCCCGCACGCTTCCACAGGTGTCTTACGCGGAGGCGATGGAGCTCTCTTATTTTGGAGCGAAGGTTATACACCCGAAAACAATTGAACCGGCTGTAACTAAGGGTATTCCCGTGCGCGTAAAGAACACATTCAACCCCAACGGCGCGAACACAACTATCGTTCATACGGTCGCCAAGGATCAAAGCCTCGTTAAAGCAGTAACGGCGGTTAACAACGTCGCTCTTATTACCCTCTCAGGCGCCGGAATGGCGGGCACCATTGGAGTTGCGGCCCACGTGTTCGCGAAGCTTGCCGACGCAGGCGTTAATATTATCATGATAAGTCAAGGATCGAGTGAATCGAACATATCAGTGCTTGTCGAGGAGGAGCATTTGAGCGGCGCCTTGAATGCTCTGCACGAGCTAGAGAATGAGTTTAATAGCAATGTCATTAAAGAGATTTCGTGTAACGAGGACGTGAGCGCAATAGCCGTCGTTGGCTCTCGAATGGCAGGAACGCCGGGCATAGTAGGCAGGATTTTCAGCCGNNTTCACGAGGAGTTCTCGCTTTCGGAACCGCAATAGCTTCCATCTAGATGTGCGGAATATCGCCATCACCAAGTCGGTTTTTGTTGAGCTGCAAACGATCTTTTTTTAAGGTACAAACCCTAACTGCTTTTAGCCGAGCGCAGATGCTTCGAAAGAACGAACAGTCATCGCTCGTCGCATACGACCGATNNAGGTAGTGTCATGAATTCGCAGCACCCCAGCACATACGCAGAATCAGGAGTGGACATCAGCGCTGAAGAAGAGGCAATAAAAGCCCTTCGTAAGCATTTTACGACCAAGAAGAAGGGACGCGGAAGTCCGATCAACATCGAAGGCGCCTACGCCGGACTTCTTGACATGGGCGATTTCATTATTGGTATCACGACTGACGGCGTGGGATCGAAGGTTCTCGTCGCAACAGAAATGGGGAACTGGAAAACTATTGGAATCGATTGCATGGCAATGAACGTGAACGACCTTTACGCAATGGGCTTGGAGCCAATGGCTTTTGTCGATTACCTCGCAATGGAGAGCATTGAGCCTTCTATTGCTGATCAAATCGGGCAAGGGCTCGCAAAAGGGGCGAAGATAGCTAACGTGTCCATAGTCGGCGGCGAAACCGCCAGCCTCCCAGATATCGTGAGGGGGTTCGACTTAGCAGGCAGCTGCATAGGAATTGCTGCCAAAGAAGACCTCGTCACCGGCCATAAGATTGAGAACGGAGACGCTGTTGTCGGGATTCCAAGCAGCGGAATTCATAGTAACGGTCTGACGCTCGCCCGCAAACTGCTGGCAAAATACGGCCTTTATACGCGTTACGGAAGCATGGAGCGAACGCTTGGCGAAGAGCTGCTCGTGCCGACACGGATCTACTCAGAGGTCCTCGATATTAATAAGAATTGTGAGGTGCACGGATTGGCGCATATCACTGGAGGTGGCCTTCTCAATCTTAAAAGACTTACGCGACTGGGCTTAAACTTGTCCGATCCCCTCGAGCCCCAAGAGATATTCAGCGTGATTCAAGCGGAAGGCGTTGAGGTGCGAGAGATGTACAAAACGTTTAACATGGGGATGGGTTTTGCTATTATTGCGCCTCAGCGCGAGGTAAGACGAATCGCACGCCTCAGCGACGGCTCCAAGCAAGTCGGTACTATTTCTGGCCGTGGAATACGGGTCCAACATGATGGTGAGCTAGTCGAAATTTCAAAATAGCTTGGCCAGGCCGCGATTTTTTGAGATTCAGTCGAAGCGTCGGAACTAGGTCGAAGCGTCGAAAGTGTCGTAGTTTAGAAGGATCGGCTATCATGGTTTCTTAGTACTCGCTGGTGCACCGATAGGTCATTTTGGAAAGGTTTGGTTCAAGCCATGAACCTGAGATGGAAGGCGTCGTGATGATGAAAGAAGAAATGTTGAAAGAAATGGGTGTCGCACTCGATGATATCATCGATACAGCTATGATGCTATGGGTTCCACATCCAGGGGTCGAAACAGAAGCGCGTGCTAGAGATGTTTTCGCGAGCGAGCTTCAGCGAGCTCTCGCTGATCCCAACGTGTGGATCCTCCTACATGCAGGAGTAGCTTTAGAAAGAGACGCACAGCAAGGCCGTATCCCGCACCTCGATCCCGTCTCCTACGAAAAGGATTTGACTTGTTTGATAGCTGATGAGGTGTTGGGAATGGCAATATCGATGTACGTTGGGGGTTACAAGGGGCACTTCGATTATGCCCGATTCGACAAGCTCAAACCTGGAGTTCTCAAATCGCTCGGACCATTCTTAGATGATATTGTCGCCGGCCTGATAGGCGGCGTTTCGGCTAACATGTACGACAGAGGAGCTGCTGATGCCACGACGCCTCCTTGACTCGATTCGGTCTGGCTTCGGGTTCTTGACAACGATTCCTGTAGGATTCAGTGAAGAAGCGCTCGACAGCTTGGCCAGCCGCATGTGGATCTATATTCTAGTCGGAGCTGCCATCGGACTCGTGGTCGGAGGGATCAGCTATGCGCTCACCGTCATACCGCACGTGAGCAACTTAGTCCGCGCCGCACTGACGCTCGTAGCCCTCTATGCGCTAACAGGTTTCATCCATCTTGATGGGTTAGCTGACGTTGGCGACGGACTACTCAAGCACGGAACAATGCAAGAACGGCTTCGAGTCATCAAAGACCCATACATCGGTGTCGGAGGGATCGCGTTTTGCGTCCTCTCGTTTCTGCTGCTTTTCTCTACAGTGGCTTCCATCAAGCCAACGACGCTGTTACCCGCGTTGATCACAGCTGAAGTCGCCGCGAAACTTTCGATGGTTGAAGTCGCCTCGCTTGGAAAGGCCACGCACCAGGGACTTGGATCCCGTTTTGCCGAAAAAAGTGGGCTGTTGACCTTTATAGTGGCACTGCTTCTCGCGGCACTAGTAGCGGTTCTCTGTTTTGGCGTGAGAGGTCTGCTCGTTTTGTTGCCCCCCCTAGCCGTATCACTGGGACTCGTGAAGCTCGCCAATAAGGCGTTCGGCGGAATAAATGGCGACGTTATCGGATCTTCAAATGAGCTGGGGCGCTTGGTTGCTCTTATAGCTATTAGTCTTTTATAGGTGGTAGCACGCTCGCACTCCTCATGGCTGGCGGCAAAGGAGAGCGGCTCGGTTTAGGCGGCGTCGAGAAACCGCTCTTGGTGTTCAGAAGCAGGCCACTCATCGAACACGTGTTCGCGGCTTTGAACAAATCACAAATTGAACGCGTCGTAACGGTAACCTCTCCCAGAACTCCTTGCACGACGCGCTGGGCAAGGGAAGCAAATATTCAGGTAGTAAGGGCACCAGGGCAAGGATATATCCAAGACTACAGGTGGGCGAGCAAGCGATTGGGCCTTCAAGGTCCCGTTCTCATCATCGCAGCTGATCTTCCTCTTATCGACCATCGTCTCATCGACCGGATTATCGAGAGTCGCGCTAAAGCAGAGAGTTCTGCACTCGGAGTCTATCTCCCCTACGAGTTTTGCGATGAGGCCAATGTAAGCCTTGACCTCGCATTCGAAGTAGACGCTAAGTTGCTTGTACCTACGGGCATTAACATCGTCGATGCAAGCCACCTCGATCAAGTACAAGAAGAACAGATGTTTATCATTCGCGACGAGTCATTACTTTACAACATCAATAGGAGAAGCGACCTGAGCCGGCTAATTCGAAGAGCGAGCCCGGTCGGCGAACGAAAGCAGAACTGACTTAACTACAGCTTGAGGCTCTTGCGCTCCACAAGATCTACCAGCGCTGAGGCATTAAGAAGCGCGTTGATCACCGGTACGCCTTTATAGGTCGAGAGGTGCGCAGACACCAATCCCGAAATGCAAAAGACGTTGCTCTGCAATTCATCTTCCACGCGCTCTTCGTCTGTTGCACACAGTATCTTCGGCAGACTCGCGCCTCTAAATCCCTCAAGAACCAAGTAATCGCTGCTGAAATGTCTTATCAGCTCATCAAGCATCACTGGTCGCTTTATCATAAGGATACTTTCGTCTGGCGCCCGCAAGCCAACTACTTCAGCTCCAGCTTTCCAGTGGCGCCACGTATCTTTTCCAACAACATCAAAGACGAGGTGTTCCACGTGGACGTTTTTGATCGTGGATACTGAATAACCGCGCACTCGCAGCTCCTTTAGGATCTCAACGACGGTAGTCGTCTTTCCTGATTTGGAGGATCCATATACTGCGAATATCTTCATTGGCATTTAGTGAAACCGCAAAAGTTAAATTATGATCGCTTGTCGGGAGACGCACATCAAAGAAACGAACGCTGGCGCATACGGAACCCGCCAGTTGGCTGAAGTCAACATTGCTTTTTGCTTCAAGTGCATTCGTGCTGCTCGAAGCAACGACAAGGAATTACGCGCATTCCTCGTGCTTGCGCATTCTTCTGGACTTCCAATAGCGGGGATATGTTCCGGGTTCCATCATTACTCTCTTAACTTCAGCGATGACCCCGCCTTGGAGTACAGAGATGCCTAGAGCGACAATCTCGTCTCGTGCCGTATAAATACCAACCAGCTGTTTCGCGTGAACATCAGGTAATGATATAACGCCGGGTTCTGCAAGTCGGGCCCCGTGACAAATCGCATCCACGGCTGTATCTCGGATGACGATTTTGGGGAGGTGGCTGAGTGCGCGCTCAACTGGCATTATGATGTCTCGCAGCGGAGCTTCATCGTTATCTTCGATCCAAAAATGGTATGCGTCTGTCAAATCGTGCAATGTGCTCAGCTTCGATTCATCAAACGGACCTGCCTTGGTTCTACGGAGCTCTTGCATGTGCGCTCCCACCCCTAGTGCTTCACCGATGTCGTGGCACAGCTTGCGAATGTATGTTCCGGCCTCACATCCCACTTTGAAGAGGACGTCGTTTCCCTGCCGTTCCAGCACGTCGATGTAAAAAATCTCGCGTTTGCGAATTTGACGCTTTACGGCTGATTTAAGAGGTGGGCGCTGATATAAAACTCCCGTAAACTCCCTCAGCATGTCTCGCAGCAAGGGTTCGGGAACCGCCTTATGCAGATGGAGTACACAGACGTATTCCTTAGGTAGGTTCACGAGCGCCCCCACTGCCTTTGTCGCATCTTGCAACAATATCGGGAGCACCCCGGTAACCTTAGGATCTAACGTTCCGATGTGGCCAGCTTTCTTGATACGCAAAATTCGTTTTACCCACGCGGCTACTTCGTGACTCGTAGGTCCGGCTGGCTTATCGAGATTTATAACGCCTTTTCGAATCAACTCGTCTATAGTCCGTTCCTGCGCAATCGTCATCGTTTGCCAACTTTCCGGTACGCTTTAACGGCCTGCGCGATGATAGCGATGACAGCGTATTGGTCCCAGTGCGTCGTATTTATCACAAGATCATAGATGTCCAGGGTCATCACATCGATAGCATAAAACGTACTATATCGCACGGTCTCGCTGGTGTCACGCACGCGCGTTTCGTTGAGAGCAGCCGCCTGCAGCTTGCCTTCTCGTCCCGCTATTCGCGCTGCTCGCACTTCTAGAGGCGCTGTAAGCCAAACGGCAATGTCAGCTTTGAGAACCCAGCCCGACAGCCTCCCGTCGACGACCGCGTGTTCACACGACTGTGCGAGCTCGGCTTGTCGTCGATCAACCATTTTGTCGATTTCCGGTTCTGTTTCCGCAAGCTTGCTCAGCTGCTCGAGACTCAGTGCGCGCTCTCGCGCAAGTTCCCTGAATGCATCTCCCGCCGAGACGTGTGCATAGCCGAGTTTCCGCGATAAACCCCTTGCTACCGTCGTCTTGCCGCTGCCTGCAAATCCGCTAATGGTAAGCAACACGATCGCACACCCGCTAAGCACTTGACGACGAGCTTAGTCTCCCTGCAGCGTGACCACCAGTTCAGCGACTGCCTTATCAAGCTTTCCGTCGGGGTTTTGCAGTATCTTGACCGTTGCTCCGGTGTGAGCGGCGTACGCCATGCATATTGCTTTATTAACCTCCTGGTGCTCCTGAACACCCGTCGCATCTTGGGCGTCGCGCTGTCGTGACTTGTCAGCATTTCTGCGACGAATAATTTCGTTAGGTGTTGTTTCGACAATAAGTATAAGTTCGGGCTTAAGTTCGTCCAAAACCCATGTAGGCAAACCAGGGAGGTACCCTCCCGGAGTTCGCACCGTTGCGTGCGTGTCAACAACAAGCTGCGTCGTGGCCATTTTTGATATCGCGCGTGCCGCAGTCTTTTGGAGCTCGCGCTGCCTAGCTGGATCTAGCTTTCGAATGTCGTCTCTGATCTTGACCCATCGGCGCTGCAACGCCTCATCCAGCATCACGTCGCTGTAGGTGACCATTTTGAACGGCTGGCCGTGTGCTTCCAACTGTTCAATTGCTTTTTTTGTAACCGTTGTCCCGCCGCTCGCTGGAACTCCCGTTAGAATTACCATTTTCCGCATGCGTTGCCCCGATTTGTGTACCGAACTATTCTAACCATCCTACTTTAACTTACGCAATCGTAGGGCGCAGCTTCGTCCATTAAAGCCGTTGCTACGATCCAAACTCCCTCTGACGCACAAAAAAGAGTCAGCTTAGTTTAGAAGTCAAGAGTCAATCTGAGCGTTAGAGGAGCTACTCTCCCAAAAAGCCGCGCAGCATCGGATGCATCTCCATCACTTCTTCATTGGCAAGCTGCTCGTACAGCGTGTACGTAATGCTCACCGCGAGGAGCAACGCAGTGCCCCCCACATTTCCTATGGTTCCCAAAAAACCAGCCAGTACCGCCAGTAGTCCGATGAATGCGCCCCCTATTATAGTTACTTTAGGAATGTACCGCTTCATGACGCGTTCAATGATTTTAGGGTCACGGCGAAAACCGGGGATAGACATCCCAGAACTTTGAATTTGCTCTGAAACGGCCTTGGGGCCCATGCCGGTAGTCTCCACCCAGAAAAGGGCAAATATCATCCCCCCGATGACCATAAAGGAAATATCAATTCCTGATCGCAGTGCGATTTGCCACGCCGGGTTCTGGCCTATCCCCGGCAACCAGTTACTCGGGCCACTGATTGGCGCCAAATAGTACATCAGCCCGCTTGTCGGCGTATTGTTTACAAACGTTCCGACCCAAGTGAACCCTGCGTTGTAAAGAAGGATGCCAATCATCTGAATGTTCGCCTGAAGCGCCCGCACTAGTATCAACGGCAACACGCTCGCGTAGACGAGCTTTATTGGGAATCTGCCTCGCGCGCCTCGTACGGAACTGTGCCCCAGAGGGATCTCTATGCGCGTGGTTTCAACGTAGACAACAACAGCGAATATAGCCACCGTGCATATTATGGCCAAAATTTGGCCCTGATTAAGCAGGAATATCAGTCCTTGAGCGCTAAGCAGTTGCTGGACCGTGAAGGTCTGGAAGATTTGAANNGAATAGCACGAGCACGCCGCCTATGCAAACTTGGATAAATATAAGCAAGGAAACGCCGTGAAGCCCCAAACCGGTGGAAGCAGCCACAGCCGGGTCGGGTAGGAGAAAACCGCCAAGCACTTGCGGCGCGGCTTCAACGACAATCATGATGAAGATCAGAAACTTCTGCAGCTGCTGGTATACCGCTTGGTCTCGAGGATCACTCGTGTCAAGCTTTATGATGTCCGCGCCCTTGAAGAGCTGCAGTATAATCGACGCGGTCACGATGGGACCAATCCCGAGCTGAACGAGGGAGCCTTGGCTTCCGGCCATTATGGCGCGGTAGTAACTGAAAAGATCCACTGACGCAGGCGAAAGTCCAAAAATGCGGACGTTTGTTAAAACGAAGTATATGATCAAAACGCCAATCGTCCACGTGAGCTTCCGTCTGAAGTGCACGTGCCCTTCGGGCTTAGAGATTGCAGGAAGTTTCTGCAGGAAGGGCTCAATTCTGTCTATCGTTGGGTGCTCGCTCATGGTTCACTGCGCTCAACTGATTGCTTATCGATCACTGGCTTAAAGGGTCATCGCTCTGCGATTTTTGCTTTTCCGCCTGCTGATTCCAACTTCTCTTGCGCTCGTTTCGAAAAACTTCTTGCTGTTACGATAAGCGGCTTAGTTACGCGGCCCTTTCCCAGCACTTTGTCGACATCGAGCGTGATGTAATACTTGCCGGTGCGTACCCTAGCCTGCTTCACTTCGACAAGTTGCTCAGCAGTTTCGTCTAGAGCGCCTATGTCAATCACTGTCGGGTAATTGAGCACCTTTTGTGGCCTTGCGAACCCATAACTGCCATAGCCGCGGCCAAGCAAAAGCTCCCTTACAAAATGGTGCTTGCAGCCGCCTGCGTGACCACGGCCTCCTCGGCTTCCTGCTCCGCGACGGTTCTTATGAGTGCCGCCGCCACACGTGCGACTTCCTCGAAACTTCTTGGCCTTGTTCTTGCCACCCATTGTCTACCTCATTTTGAGAAGCAATTCGTTGATTTCATTACCGTGAAATCCAAGAACACCTTCAGGAAACGGTTTTTTTATGCCCCTGTGACCTTTGCGAGGCGGATGGAGCCTTAACACAGGCTTTAAGTCAGGCACATCCTGCAACATCGCCTTTCCGCTGGCAACTGCTGTCGCAAGCGAGTGTATGTCATCAAAATCGGTGCGTTCTTTGACGTGCGCGTCAGTGAGTCTCGAACGCCCCCCCAGCGCACCCCGTAATTCAAGCAGCACACTGAGGGTTTCACGGTCGATGGTGCCCCACGCTACATAATCTTTGACCTTTTGGAGCATGCCGTTATAGTGCACGTTGTCCTCGACGAGAACGCAGTGATTAGTCCTACTGAGATTTAATAACTCGAGCGTGCGCCGCGCGTCGGGTTTTGTCTTTACCGTCCCACGCATCTTAACAACGGCGTACGTCATTGCGTTCCACCGCCGATTCGCACCGTCGTTGTTCCCTTGAGCGCTTCAAACGTAGCGTGAGCAAAGTTGATAGTCGTACGTGTTTGTCCTGACGATCGCGTCCACACGTCTTTGATGCCTGCGAGCTCAAGCACTTTCCGCGCCGTGCCGCCCGACGTTATGCCGAGGCCCCGTGGCGCTGGCTTCAGCACGACAATTACGGAGCCCGCTTTGCCTTCCACGGTGTAAGGAACGGTATGCGCTTCTCCGCAGCCACATTCCCACGAGCCACACCCGCGATTTATCTTAATGAGGTTCAGCTTGGCCGTTTCAATTGCGTTCCGTATAGCGGGTCCCGCTTGCAGATCCTTGCCTTCGGCGTAGCCTATGTATCCGTCGCGATTGCCGATTGCCACCGCGGCTCGAAACTTCACGCGCCGACCGGAATCCGTCATTCGCTGCACCATATTTATATCTAAGACCTCATCTGACAACTCAGGCAAGAGGACATCAATGATTTCGGGTTCCCTTAGCGGATGCCCAGTGCCTATAGCATCGTCGAACGTCGTTATTTTTCCCTCATAAACAAGGCGTCCTAATCTCGTCTTCGGTGTCCATCCCTGCATTTCAGCCATTGTGTGCCCCTGTATCCCCTGTTTGTTCCTGCGCAGCGTGCTCGATTATATGTTGCTTCACCGCGTCAATATGGGTAGGAAGGTCTTTTGGATCTATACCATAACGCGAGAACCGCGTTGGGTTATCGGTCGCATAAGCGACAATATGTTCTCCGTGCACCCTGGCAGGTACAGGAAGCGGCTCACGACTGTGCGGAATGTCTAGCCCCACTTCAACGGCGCCCAACAAGGCGGCGTACGTTCGCGATCCCCGTGAATTTGCATTAAGTCCCAAATCGAGCACCCCTTTCGAATGGCCAGCTGCAAGCGCTCGACTTGCAAAAAGGAGCCCAGTCAGGTATGCAGCAGGTGTGTTCCCGGTAGCGCCCTTATAGCCGAGCTCTTTTAGCTCGAGCGCGTTTGCAGATATCAACGTCCTATCCCCCGCAGTTCCGTGTTCGACAAGCTGCATAATCAAATTGCGTCCGGTTTTTCGCACGACCACGCGAGGCCGTTCCGATAGCATCAACCCTAACCGCTTATGGTAATTCGTCTTTCCGTCTCGCCGACGTCGAAATGGAACCTGATACCGCGGACCCGCCATTAGTTCTGCCTCCGCGTGGCCATGGCGATTTCCGCTTGAGTGCTCAGTACACTTACAGTTCGATACTCGCCACCTTTCGCCTTCCTATACATGCGACGATATGTGGTTCGATCGAGCGTGTTGTTGTCCCTTAGGGTGCGCAGCGTCCTTCTCTGCGCTCGGATCCTG
>PMIN01000170.1 GCA_003158275.1 Methanobacteriota archaeon | reverse complement strand
AAAGGAGAAGGCGTTGAACACGTCATTAAGCCCGCTTATGATGGCTGGCAATTGCGAGGGAGGAATCGGAGCGTTTCCAATGCCAAGCCAAATGAGAATCGGCAGTCCTATCGATATGAGTAACGGGACGACGACCAGCGAGTAGATGACGTATCGTTTCGTCCTAAACGTGGAGAAGTCCTTGCGCGCGATCACCCACGCCTTCCACAGCTTCATTGTTCGTCCCTCACGAGTTTCAGGTAGACCTCCTCGAGCGTTGCGTGCTTCTCAGTAATAAACTGGATGTGGCCGCCCGCTGCGACAATGGCTTCCATGATGCCGGGATTCTCCTTTTCAGGATCGCTCACGTCGATCACCAATCTGTTTCCACTGCTCACGACGTAGAGCAACCCCAGCCGCTCTACCGCCCCTGTGACCGCAGGAGTAACCTGCTGAAGCTGAACTTGGGTCTTCCTTCCCTCGAGCGACTCCATCAGTTGTTCCGGTGTCCCTTCGGCCACGAGTTTTGTATTCAGTATCCCAATTCGATCGCAGATGCGCTGCGCTTCATCGAGATTGTGTGTGTTGAGAAAGATCGTCCGCTTCTCGTGTTTGAGTTCGAGGATGAAGTCGCGCACCGTTTTTTGAAACTCAGGATCCAAGTTAGCAGTCGGCTCATCTAAAAAGAGGATCTGAGGGTCGTGAATGAGGGCGCGGACGATAGCGAGCTTCTGTTTCATGCCTTTGGAAAACGTCCTGACCGGGCGATCCCGCACGTCCCAGAGTTCCAACATCTTAAGGAAATATTCGATTTGCTCCCTCCTTTGCGCGTCCGAGCACTCGTACAGCCGTCCATAAAAGTCGAGGTTCCGGTACGCGCTCAGGTCCTCGTAGAGGCCGACGTTGTCTGGGACGAGGCCGATGATCTTCCTGATCTTCTGGCAGTCTGCACTGTTTCCGATCTCATAATCGGCTATCCTCGCCTCTCCGCTTGTCTTTGAGATAAGGCATGCGAGCATCCGAATGGTCGTGGTCTTCCCTGCTCCGTTTGGTCCAAGAAAGCCAAACACCTCTCCCTCCCCCACATGAAGGGTCAGATCCTCAACTGCTGTCACGTCGCCAAACTTTCTCGTAAGGTTGCTCGTTTCAATCAAACGCCAGCACGCCCCGAACTCTGATTCACAGTGATCGCCCTCGAGTTGTCCGTCTCTCTATTTCACATCGGTCGTCGACGAATCTTTCCATCCGCCAGCGTATCGCAAGGTGATGGCATAAGCGTTTTCATTTCATTTTGTCGTCGCAAGCGGATAATCGCAACGATTAAGGTGCTCGTACTGACCCCATTCACCATTATGCTAGCCGACCAACATTACTCAGACCTTTTCGCTGATGCTGCATTGCCCAAACACGAGTTATTCGAGATTCACCGCAGCAAAATCTCACTTCACCGTTCAAAAGTAGGTTACAACTACCCGACTATCCGGCTACCGCATCCATTCTCGCAACTTGCCGGCCTATCTACATGAATCTATCAGACCATACACGACGGATCATCAGCCTTTCTGACTGTGATATCGCCCATAGGAAATGCCTCAAAAACCCCTAAATCCTCCATCTTCACACGGCGGAGGTCGCCGGTTCGAATCCGGCCGAGCCCACTTTCTTGGCCTCCTTTTTTGGGAAACGGACCCTAAAATAGAGTTTTCTTCGTTGCGAGGGCAGGGGGCCTGTATCAGGNNGTGTATGTGACTATTTTTGCCCCTTAACTTCTTTACCCTTATAGTAGTACGCTGCTTTTTTTGCCACCTCCCCGGGCGAGGGGACTGCTCCGACCTGCTGCAGCATGCCAAGGGCGTCAAAATTCAGCCACATCTCCGTGATCGTTCCGTTGACGACCTTGNNATAGGTTACGTGCTTCCCGGTCGCCGGCATGCCCATGAGCTCGCCTTGGTTCGTGCCGTGAAATGTTAGGCGGTAGGCGACCTCGTCCCCTTCTGCAACCATATCCTCAACGGTCGCTGTGAGATCTGGAAAGGCGGTGCGGTACAGCGTGATGAGCTGCGCCATGCCCTCGGGGCCAGGGAGGACCGGAGGGCTGCTGGGGTCGTGGTTGACGGCGTCAGGAGCGAAGTCCTTCTCGCACAGCGTCGCATTTCCCGTATTCAAGTGATCCTGCCAAAAATGGCGGACAACGGCTTTGTTCTCTTCTGCGGACATAATAATCGTTCTGTAGGTCAATCTTCGGGTTCATAGCCGTTATCCTCCTTTTGTGGCTCTTTTTCGGTTTTGAAAGGTATGACGGAGCAGCGCGTTCCCCTTTGACCCATAGCAAGCGCAGAGAGAAAATATACACATTTTTCGATTTCCTTTGATTCCCGAGCCCCCTCTTTGGCCGACTATTGCTTAACGAAGTCGATCGCTCGCGTAGTGAGTGCCAAGGAACCGGGATATGCGCAGCAAATCTTCTGCTTTTACGATGTACACGCAGTCGTTGCGCATTCGGCTTCCTTAGAGAATCACAGCGGTTCCATCCACCAGGTGTGCCTACAGCGCCCTCCTGTTGTAGTTTTCAAGGCCCATGATGAGGAGAGCTTACGTGGCAGCAATTTTTGCCATGACCTCAAGCTATATCCACACCAGCAGTGCACAGCCCATGCACAGCGTTATCAAAGAGACCGAACATGAGAAAATTCCTCTTTAAAGCACTGCCACTGGTTCTCCTCTTCGTGAGTGCTGCAATCCATGCGTGTTGCGCGTGCCCTATGGCGTTTCACGATGAGGAGGGTCCGGGTCCCGCAGAACGAGCAATTTTTGGGGCTGCTAAGCGTAAGCGCCCCAGAATAATGGCGCGGATAACGAGGACCGTGAATGAACTGATTTTTAGCCGCGTTAAGTGTGCACTTGAGCGGGCGGAGGTCATTTTTTTACGCTTGCCGATATAAACTCTGAGAACGCTAATCAAATAGGAACTAGACAAAAGAGGCAACTTCGATAGCGATGTAAGCCCGGCTTAGGGACCTTGCCTAACGACTCCTATTGCGCTTATTGCCCCATCGCGCCCATGTGCTCCTGCATTTCCTGCTGCATCTGGCTGCGCGTGTTCGCGTTCATCCCGTAGCCCATGTACGGCCCCATGCCACCAGCGTTATCGATACGTTTGTGCATATCGTCCCACAAGTGCTGCCACGTGGTCTGTTCGAAGGGCGCTTGCCCGATAGCACCGCCGGTGATAACCACGCCGTAGTAAGGCATGAGCGGTGAGCTGCCATATTCCGCCGCCGCGCCTCTCCGGGCACTCGCGTTAAACCCTGACCATGCCGTCGCATTCTGCTGCACTGTGGCGTACCCTTGCCCCATGAACATGGTTCTCAACGACAGGAACTGTGCCTGCGCCGTTTGTGTGTCATTGTATGCTTGGACGCTTACAGCGTAGGTGCCATTGTTATCACTCACCGTGCCGTTGTACACTACAACCCCTGCTTGTGAACTGGCTTGTTGAGAAAACGGAGCCACCACGGTAAAGTTCAGCTGTTGCATCGTGGTCGCGAGGTACTGGACGATGGCTTGGTCTTCTGCAGCTGCTGTTGTATTTGCCGTTGGAGTAGGCGTTGGCGAGGACGGCGTAGGGCCCGTACACCCCGCAGCGCAGACGGCTGCGAGCATCAAGACCGCTAACGTCCCTGCCAAAAATGATTTTTTCACGGTACGCCTTTGCAAGTTACTCATAGTAAGCTGGTACTGCATAGCCCGGGGCTTAAGTATTAGGTGTGTTATGCGCAGCCAGCCCGCCATGAGAGCACAAATCATTCGTCGAGTAGCAGCGTTTCGAGGATGATTGAGCGCGTTGAGTGCTCATTTGTGCCTAGTCGCGGAAGGCTAATCATAACGATTAAGTCTGCAGCGCCGAGTTTGCACGTATTATGTTAGCCGATCATTGCCCATATCCTAATGTTGAGATGCCAAAACACGAGCTGCTGGAGATTCGCCGCAGCAAGATCTCACTACATCACGCAAAAGAAGGTCACAGCTATCCAGCGATTCGGTTACCCTACAAGTTCTCACAGCTTGCGGGGCTCTCGACACGAATCTACCAAACTGTTCACGACGGGGCACTTGCATTTGTTGTCGTCGTGTCATCCGCAAACCTATCAAGAAACACTTCCGAGCGATCTAAAAACAACGGTGCAAGCGCTAAATCCTCCGTCTTCACACGGCGGAGGTCGCCGGTTCGAATCCGGCCGAGCCCATCGGTTTTCTGGGGTGCTTTGACGAAATAACGGGCTCTGCGGAGCTTTTTGATTTTCGTTTTCGAGAAGAAGTGATTTAAGCTCGGCGATTTGTGATTCGAGTGCTGACAAGCGAGATTCCGCATTGTTTAGGCCTTCAGGTTGTATAACTTTAGGCAAAAGTTGTATAACTTTTGACTCCAGTTGTATAACTTCAAAAGGCCCTTCCCCATCATTGAAAGTGACAAGAAGTGCCCGTCTGCTATGGTGCTGAGGCTCAAATATCTTTGCAACCTTCCCAATTCGTCTGCGCAGGTCTTTGGCAGCCTAATAAGCGGGTAAACGACGCCCGCTTTGGCATTCAACTTGGTGACCTTTGATTTTCCAATGTGTTGCATAGATCCCTCACCCCGCTTGACGAGACGTGCCTCCGCCGCGTTATGAATTCTCCACCTGCCAGAGCGCTTGCGCGAGCATCTCATAGACTTCCGCCGTTTCACCCTGATGCGGCATTCTGCCGAGCTGCTCTGCGGCTGAAGCTAAGCGTCTGAGCACATCAGGGATAGCTTTCTCCGGAACCGATCGCACCTTTGCACCGCGGTAGTTGGTCAAAATGGCTTGTATCGCCTTTGGAAGACGTCTTACGTCAATACTTCCGTCTTCCAGCATGAAAGGCAGTTTCCACGTCGCGGGCAGATTTGCATCTCCGACATAAGCAAAGCACTGTGCGGGGAGACAATATTTTGGATGAAGTAGTTGAGCATTTAAATCCTCTCCTGTGATCGCTGCTCGTGTGATTGATGCTGATTTAAGGAGTGTAAGTGGCTCACCCTGCGGCCCTGTGCGCGGTCGGTAGACGCCGTGCTCGCTAAGCCACCACAACTCGCTGTGAGGCTCCTTAGATTCCAAAGAGACGAAGACGCGGTCACGCAGGCCCCCTCCTTCGATGTTAGCGGCATAAAACATCATTCCATCGCTAACGGCAATGCATTTCACTTTCTGCTCGTCTGCATAGCGACGCACTTGCTCAAGGGCGCTATGCACAGCAGCTCGGTTCCATGCAAGAGCACCGGGGCGCTTCGTCTCGACGATGCAGTATTTAATTCCAAGACGCGTGACGACAATATCAGCGTAGTCGACCTGATTGTTTATGTCACCAAGATTCCATCCGAGGGCTATCGTGAAGAGGTCTTCAACTATGTTCTCGGCAACGCGCTCTGATGCCTCACCAAAGCGGCCCTGCTGTCTAAGGCGCTCGCTTCTTTTCGCGCTGAAGATCGACCAGTTCGTCGTAAGGTGCGTCTCAAAGCGCTTGTACGAGGCGAGGTTTCGATATGGCATGGTCTGGTATTAATGGTCGAGCGAGATAAAGCGTTTTTCGATTTGA
>PMIN01000137.1 GCA_003158275.1 Methanobacteriota archaeon | reverse complement strand
AAACGCGATTGGATGCAAGCTTGTTGACGAGGCGGGAACAACTTTTTCGATCAACGCAAAGAGAATCGGGACGCCCAGCCCCACTGTAGGCATCAGCGCGGAACCCGGGGTGATAGGGGGGAGCAACAATCCGACTATTGTGACGACGACAGCTGCCGTAAGGCCTACGAGTGGACCGGCCACCCCCACGTCAAAAAGTGACTTTCGATCCGGAATAGCCCCCTTGAGCTGTATGAGTGCGCCGAGAGTTCCGACCGGCGAAATAAACGGTAGCGGTATGAAGAACGGTAAGCTTGCCTTCATTCCGCGCCGCTTTGCAACCAAATAGTGAGCCAGCTCGTGCGAGCCTAGCACAAACATGACCGCAGCCGCGAAAGGCAAGCCCCTATAGATAAGCAAGGGCTGCGCAAAAGGGTTGACGCTGTAAAACAGGACGGCGCCGGTGAGCATAATGGCGAAAACGGTGGCGATTGCAAGAATGACGTTGATGTGCTTTTTTTCGCTGGAGTCGCGCATAGGCGTAGCCATGAGCACATACTCGCCGTGTTCGCGCCGGAGTTCGATATCGTAACCTCTCTGCGCGAAGTCGTTCCAAAGATGCGTGAAAAGCGTCTTGCTATCGACCTTAGGTTCGCCATAATACTTGATGACAGACCCGTTGGTTCGTACCTCGTACACGCGGAACACCGCGTTAATGCGATCTAAATCGGTTTGTTCGGTCACTTTTCCAGCTCAATAAAACCTTCGACGCAGTTTACGAGAACGTGTGATCCGGGCTTGATTGCTGCGATTGGGTCTACCTCAAGCTTGTCGATGAGGGGGATGTTTGATATGATCGCCCCGACAGCAACAATTGTTTCGCTCGAGGCGTTAATAATTGCGGCCGGGGCCTTGTCGTTTCTTTTGAGCTGGTAAAGCACATAAGATCCAACGGTCGATCCCTTGCCCTGCGGAAAAGCCAGAACCGTTCCTGCAATTGACGTGCCGCGCAGCTCGTGATGTGGATCCGTTATAACTCCTTCCTTGGGATCTACGCCTCCTAAAAACGAGAGCGGTTGACGCGTAACTACAGCAGGCCCTTCGCCAATTCCTTTCGCTATTATTCGTCCTTTTATTCGCTTGAGCATGGGTAACCCCGTCGCGATGCAGGTTCACGCGGTACACGCGGCCGTGATGCAATTCGCTGTCGTTCCCATGAATGTGTGCGAATTGCACAAGCTTGGCCCGTATTCGAGAGCTTTTCCGGAATTAACCATCATTCTTTGTTTTTCAAACGCCGGGGAGACGATCATGCAAGTGTCACAGATCACGCGAGCCCCGCTCGCTTCAATGCTAGATATCACTGAGTTGGAACGATCGGCCACGAACCGCGAAGTGCAGATCCATAGAGGCCGCGCGACCGTGCGTCCTTCTAAAAGGCGCGAGATGTCTGCGAGTTCTGAGCGTGAGCAGTGTGGGCACCCCAGCACGACGACGTCGGGTTCGCTCGATGAATAGATGTCAACGTCTGAACGGCCTAGTTCGAGGATTTCACGTGGCATCGCTCGCTCCTTGGGAAAGAAAAGAGCCACGGAGCCTGAGGCGGCCATTGCGGCGCCCAGAGCTTTCAGCTCGTCTGCGTTCGGTGGGGCAACAAAGGAAAACTGTGGCACCTGTGATTTGACCATCTTGCCAACTATATATCCAAGTGCGCCAAAATCGCTTCCGGCCAAGGGAAAATCTATTCTCACTGAGATATCTGGAACCCTGTTCTCGTCGCGGTGGTAGCCGTAGTTAGGAGTCTTCCCGACGAGGGCAGCAGCAAGTGCGCTGGGTCCTCCTTCTCGATTGGTGCGCGCTCCAAGAACGGAGTTCGCATAAGATACCGCAGAGGACTCAGCCCAGCTCAAATGGGCGCCAGCTCGTGGAGCACTAACATAGTAAGGCGTGCAAGTGCACTGGGCATCGATTCCGAGCATTTCGTATCGTCTGATTATGGCCAGTTGTCTTTCTACGAAGGTTTCGTTGATTCCCATCTCTCTCCATTTATATCGGTCCATGCCCATGGGATTGAGCATTGTCGGAACGACGACTTTTCCGCTCAGGTCTGTAAGGTACTCTAGCCCAGCTTCGCCAATTGTTTTGTACGAAACACCGGCGATTTGCGCACTCTCGATTGGAACAAGTCTTTCAGCGTTGTAGATATCGCCGAGTGCGACCAAGATCTCCATCGATTTTTGTTTAACGGCGCCCGATTCGCCCGCGAGGACATCTTCTTCATCCCTAGTAAGGTGCATTGTAGCTATATCTCTTCACATTACTATAAAAACTAGCTGCAGGTATTTAGAGCCCGAATATGATGCATATACGGAAAATCCGATCGACTGCGTGCTGCGACGCTGGCCAGCCACCCCGGGCGTGACGCAAGAAGGTTCTTAAAGTCTGGCGTCACGTGCTTACCGTTTACTGTCGCTGACGCACGAGAGTTAGCACGAGCCGGCTCCAAGANNTCACCCAGCACTGCGTGGTGATTCAATAATAAGGCCTTCTTCATATGGCGAAATTTATTGACGATCCGCGAGCTCTTCCAAAATGGAGGTTTGTATTCGTCTGCAAATCACAGCGGTGCTTAGACCAACGACTCACCGAGCTGAAGGAACTCGAAAACAGGTTCCCTCAGTACAAATACAATTACAAATGGGAGCACATTGGCAACACTTACATCGTTCGCTTGGTTAACATAATGCAACGCTGACCCCGGGCGAGGTGCTTGGACTGGAAGTTAGCAGCGTTTCTGAGTGAGCGCAGAACTCGTTTTTCAACATTTTGCGAGTGTTTTTGTTGCCTTGCAGGAACCTTGCTAAAGCATCACCACTTTTTTTTTACGTTCGTGGAAAATGAGGGTACAGCCAATTGCATTTTCTGCAGTACTTGCGGCAAGCGAACCTTTTGCGCTTCGTGATACTACATGCTTACGACAAAACCACCCAAAGCGGGAGAGGAATTTCGTCTGGCGAACCGGCCACTCGTCGGAAATCTAGGCTATCGACGATTTTACACTGCGCGGGGCCCGCTTTTGACAGTGGCGCATTTGACNNCGCAGCTTGCGGGACGAGATGCTGCCAGGGTTCGTTACGCAGCATCCTTTTTCGAATCTCTGAGCCCGAGTAGACTTCACGTTGATAGAGCGGAGACGACTTGACCTCAAATCGTGTCTCATTGAAGAGTCGGATAACGTACGGATTGTTGCTGTAAACGACGTCAAAAAGGGGCGTCATGGCCATCACGTGCGATACCCATACCGCGTTTCTGCGGATATCTTCGATTGGTATCACGTAGAGTAAGGCATCAAGATCTCTGAGCGAGCGCGTGACCATTAGTATTCGTTCGCCGGCCGTAAACGGATCTGAAAACGTATGACTCAGCTGAGCACTACCGACACCGATGATGATCTCCTCGCATTCGCGGGCTATTTCTTCGAGGACTTCTTGATGTCCGAAGTGATACGGCTGAAAGCGGCCAATGTAAAACGCGCGCATAACGTTGGGGACTCTCTCTTAGGGATAGCTCCCGTAGCTTTATAACGCTTTTGTTCGCTCCTATTCGATATCCGAGCTCGCAATATGTAATCCAGACGTGTTTAGGCGCAGTTTTACAGTTTTTTAGAAGATCGATTAGAACCTGAGATGTGAAATCTAAACTTAGTGGGCAACCGATTGAAATATGTTTAGTATAGGTAATGCAATGCTATCATAATGACAGATGATCGCGGGGGCTTGACTGAGGCGCTAGGGGATACAATTGGTGCCGGCACAGAGATCGCCACTGTGAGACGCTTGTTGCACCAGAGCAACGAACTCATTAATAATATTGCCGCGCTAACCGACAAGCGCGCTGAGCTGAATCCGCTTCCAGGCTCACTGCGAAAACGGCACTTGCGATGCGGCAAGCGGAGCTGTCGCTGTAGGTCTGGCGCGTTGCACGGCCCGTACTACTATTTTGAGCCCTCACGGCAGCACGGGAAGTGGCGCTACGTACCTAAGGAACGGCTCAGCGAAGTGCGGCAGGGCATCGCAGATTGGAAAAAGCAACGGGAAATCGATGAAATGCTCCAAGCGTGTGCGGCAGAGCTTGACGCAGCTCTCAAAGCGCTACGACAAGGGGTCGAATTGCTCGTGCAACCGCCGGAGTGAGCTCTTCGCAAACGTGGCGCGGTATTACTATTCAGTCCTACTCTAGCGAAACGAGTATACTTATATATGTAGAGTAGGATAAGACACACGCATAAGATGGCGCTGTGCACTGTGTGGCGCCGCACCGCGCGGGAGTTGTCAATGGCGCATATTCATTTGCCGGACGGGGCCTTTGGTGGATCCTGGCGGCCGTGCTCATTACGACAGCCCTCCTCCTCGCGCGCCGGCAGACCATCACCGCAGAGCGGTCGGTATCACGGTGATGGTGGCAGCAGCATCGTTTGCAATCTTTCAGGTAAACTTGCCGTTCGCCGGCGGAGACTTGGCTGACTGCAGTGCGCATACCGAGAGGGTAAGACAATGAGGAGAACTAGTTATGCAATTATTGCCGCCGTTTCGGCTGCGTTGATTGTCTCGACAGCCTTCGCAGGCATTTATCTCGCAAACCATACAACTTCCAGCACTACAAGTTCCAGTGGAGTGATGCACGTCGTTGCCGCCGAAAATTTCTGGGGCAGTCTGATAACTCAGCTTGGCGGAACGCGGGTTAGTGTGACGAGCATCGTTTCAGACCCCAATGCTGACCCTCACGAATACGAAAGCAATACCGGTGACGCCATAGCAATAGCAAATGCCC
>PMIN01000028.1 GCA_003158275.1 Methanobacteriota archaeon | reverse complement strand
CGTGAAGGGCTTCACAGTCCTTCTTCTTTTTTTCTTTCGCTTTCAGCGCGCGCTTGCGGCGGGAGTATTACCCGTCGGGCAAACGCACTTTTGTGCAAGCAATCCACTCTCAGACGTATTCAGGCGATAAGAAACAAGCCCTGTGCAACCTCTTTGCTGCCTATATTCACACCGCGCCACTAGGAGAGCTGGTAGCAAGCGTCGAACAGGCGCGGCGAGATGCGCAGCTCAGGTATGTGGTACTATACGGCGCGGCCCGCAACTATTGCCTCGCAAGGGCCGAACGGCTCGGAGGGTCGTGTTTACGAACGTTTGCGCTCGAGCTAAAAGAACAACTTGCCCAGACCCTCGCTGCGGTTGTTACATCTATTCTGACGTAGCCGCGTGGGCCCCTAGACGCAGAAAGTGCTGCTGAGCCACCTCTCTGCCAGATCATTGAAGTCTTACAGCAGATGATGTGCACGCACGACGCAAAAAAGCGTGCGATTTCTGTGCTTGAAATCTACAAGGAGGAGAGCTAGCCGAAGGGCGATCATCAGATTGACGAGATTCGCCGCGAAAAATGCAAAGGTATAAAGTGATACAGCAAGCTTCCCATAACAACAACCAGCGACAGTTGGGTGAGTACTAATGCGAATCGAAAATCGTTCTCTCCTCGGGATTCTCCTTTTTGTAGGTGCCGCGCAGGTCATTCTCATCGTAAACATCGCCGAAGCGCTGTATCCCGGGTATAGCGTGGCGACCAACGTCATAAGCGATTTGGGTGTGGGACAAACGGCGCTTATGTACAACGCGTCGGCCGTGGTGTTCGGAGCATTCATACTCATCGGTTTACTGCTCGGACGGCGTGCCATCGGCACAGGCCTTACCATCACCCTTGCGATCTACGGCGCCTGTTCTGCGGGAGTGGGCATATTCCCTGAAACCACCGGTGCACTCCACAGCGTCATCACGCTCGGTATACTTGTCTTCGGTGTAGTCTCCGCGATCATCTCGTACAGGGTGCTGCGCCCGCCGCTCTCGTACGCCTCAGTGGGCCTCGGAATCATCGCGCTCGTTGCCATTGTCCTAGGCGTCACGCAGATCTATCTGGGAATAGGTAAAGGCGGGATGGAGCGCATGGCCGCCTACCCGATCTGGTTGTGGGTGCTCGGGTTCGGGGGTGCTCTCATCGGCTCCAAGCAAGAGCCCACGTAGTTCACCGTGTCGGACTGCGCGCCCGTAACCATTCAGCAACTACGTCGGATTCACTCAAGGATGGACTCTCGTGTGGGATAGTCACACACGTTCAAAGTGTCTCCCACCCTTGGCCGACCGCACGGAGTGGCGGCGTCCTGATTTTCAATAAATAACATCAAATGTAAGTAATTGAGACAAAAATGCTTAAAATTGAAAGGTGGGGGAATGGCGTTAATTTCGAATGAAGATACACTTAAAAGCTGGAATGATGGGCCGGTAAAACAATCCATCCTCGAGTTTCTAAAATCGTCCACACAAGAAGGTCCGGACTACGTTAAGCCTGCAGACCGTATCGCAACGTTCGATAACGACGGGACACTGTGGGTAGAGAAGCCGATGCCGGTCCAACTTGATTTCGTGTTCAGAGCTTTTGCTAGAACAGCTCAGAATGATCCCTCTTTGGTGAGTAAGCAGCCTTACAAAGCTATTCTCGAGAGAGACATGACCTTTTTCCAAAAGGCAGTCACACAAGACCCAGAGACTTCTATGGCTCTTGAAGATGCGTTTGCACGGCAGTGGTCCGGAAAAACTCCAGATGAGTATGAAGCTGAAGTGAAAGAGTTCTTTGCTACCGTAAAACAGGAGAAATTCGCAGCGAATTTCACCAAACTGGTCTACAAGCCTATCTTAGAGCTTTTCGACTTGCTGAAGAAGTACGAGTACCGGGTGTTTGTGTGCTCTGGTGGTGGTCGTGATTTCATGCGTATAATCTCTGAGGATACATGGGGAATCTTTAAGGAGAACGTAATAGGCACCGCTTCCGAGTATGAATACGATAACGGCACGTTAAAGAGCGTTGAAAAAGTTCTTGGAGGAATTGCTCTAGGACCCGGAAAAGTCGAGCATATATTCGCCCGAACGGGACGCTTGCCTGTTTTTGCAGTGGGTAATGGTGACGTCGATATAGAAATGCTGGAATCTGCCAGATTCAGATTATTGGTACACCACGACGATGATGAACGTGAATATGCGTATGAAAATGGAGTAGAGAAAATACTCGCCATTGCCAAGGAAAAAAAATACGCCATTGCAAGTATGAAAAACGACTGGAAGCAGATTTTTAGGTGAAAGACAAACCCGAATTACCTGCTATCGATACAATCGCCACGAGCGACGGTCACATTCTCAACTCTCTCGAATGGAGTTGTCGGGACTGCAACAACTGACGCAACCGGACAGGGGCCAGTCACGATAAACACGGCGGGATGGCCTCTTAGGTCAGTCGGAGCATACGCGGACTATGCCGGAAACGCGCAATACTACCCGGCGCGTGACGGATGGGGAACGACTATCGTAGCATAAACATGAGAGGCTGTGGTCTGAGTGGCACGACGCAGAAAAGCTTGCGAT
>PMIN01000144.1 GCA_003158275.1 Methanobacteriota archaeon | reverse complement strand
CAAAAGCTGCACCACATGGTGTCAGAAAAACTGCACGCGCGATCCCGTGGACCCGTCCAAGTGCTAACGCATCAACCGACCGAAGGTCGAGCGCGCGAAGGAGGATTACGGTTCGGCGAGATGGAGCGAGATGTAATGATAGGCCACGGCGCAGCTTTGGCGTTGAAAGAGCGACTCGTCGACGAATCGGACAAAGTTGAAGAGTATGTATGTACTGCGTGCGGGATGATAGCCACCTTTGATAAACGTCGTAATGTGGTCTATTGCCCCAGTTGCGGAGCAGATACCGATATCTACAAAGTTGAAATGAGCTACGCTTTCAAATTGCTGCTGGATGAGATGAAGGCCCTTGGTATTGCCCCACGCATTGAACTGGAGGACGCGGTCTAATCGGGAGGATCACATGAGTAGCCCTAAACGAATCGGAAAAATCAAATTTGGATTGCTGTCACCAAAAGAATATCGGAAGATGAGTGTAACGAAAGTTATTACTGCCGACACTTATGATGATGACGGTTTCCCCATTGAAATGGGCCTTATGGATCCTCGGCTAGGAGTCATAGACCCAGGCCTTCGATGCAAGACATGTGGTCAGCGTGCGGGCGAATGCCCTGGCCACTTCGGCCACATCGAACTTGCCGCTCCCGTAGTCCACGTTGGATTTGCAAAGCTTATACGTAAAACACTTAGAGCCACGTGTCGCCGCTGCGGACACCTATTGCTCGACGAGATGCAGCAGCACGAATTCCTTCTCAAAATGCACGAACTGAAGGACAAGAATTACTCCACTGAAGAGACCGTTAAAAACGTTATCAAAGAAGCGCGAAAAGCAACCACGTGCCCATACTGTGCTGAACAGCAGAAGGAGATAAAGTACGAAAAGCCGACTCGCTACGTTGAAGATAGTCACAAACTGATGCCGGCAGACATCCGCGATAGATTTGAACGGATACCGGATAGCGACACTGAACTGCTCGGTCTCGACGCAAGTAACGTACGTCCGGAATGGATGATACTAACAGTCTTGCCTGTGCCGCCTGTAACGACGCGACCTTCTATCACACTTGAAAACGGACAAAGATCCGAAGATGACCTGACGCACAAGCTCGTAGACATCATCAGAATAAACCAGCGATTTCAAGAGAATCGCGAGGCAGGCGCACCACAACTCATTATCGAAGACCTGTGGGAACTCTTGCAATATCACGTCACTACATTCCTTGATAACGAAGTGTCAGGGGTGCCNNGTGAACTTCTCGGCACGAACTGTCATTTCCCCCGACCCCAACCTCAGTGTGAATGAAGTGGGCGTTCCTGAAACTATCGCCCACGAGATGACCGTGCCTATTATTGTGACGCCGCGGAATATTGACGACTTGCAGGAGTATATTAAGCGCGGCCCGCTTAACCACCCCGGGGCGAACTACGTAAAACGACCTGACGGGAAACGCGTGAAGGTTACAGACAAGAACGGAGACGAGATCGCTGAGACAGTTGAAAACGGGTGGATCGTCGAAAGACAGCTGAAGGACGGGGATATTGTCCTTTTCAACAGACAGCCATCACTACACCGAATGAGCATCATGGCTCATAGAGTCAAAGTGATGCCTTTCAAGACTTTTCGACTAAACCCAGCCGTATGCCCACCGTACAACGCCGATTTCGACGGTGACGAAATGAACCTGCACGTGCCGCAAACCGAAGAAGCGCGCGCCGAAGCACGCATCCTTATGCAAGTAGAGGAAAACATCCTCTCCCCAAGGTTCGGCGGCCCGATTATTGGCGGGATACACGACCACATTTCCGGGCTCTTCTTGCTTACCCAAAAAGGTACCAAATTTACGAAAAGCGAGGTCTACGAGCTTCTCAGGAAGTGCACTGTTGAAAAACCGCTCCCCACACCTGCAATTGTAGAAGAAGACGTAGCCTATTACAGCGGTAAGCAGGTGTTCAGTCAAGTACTCCCAGAGCAGCTAAATCTGACACTCAAGGCCAAGAAATGCGTCATGCACGCAGTATGCCTCAAAACTGACTGTGAAATAGACGCATACGTAAAGATTGAAGCAGGCAACTTGATTTGTGGCATAATTGATGAAAAATCAATTGGGGCCTTTAGCGGCGCAATACTGGATGGCATAATCAGGGAATACCATGATACTGGTTTCACAGAGGCGTCGCGATTTCTGGATAACGCTACTAAACTTGCGATAAGAAGCATCATGGCGTTCGGGTTCAGCTTCGGAATTGATGACGAAGATGTTTCTCAGCAGGCACAATTGGAAATAGAAGAAATCATGGAAAAAGCGGAAGAGCGCGTCTCGGCACTAATAAATGCTTATGAATTCGGAGAGCTTGAATCTATGCCTGGTCGGACGCTTAACGAAACTCTAGAGATGAAAATAATGCAAGAACTCGGTCGCGCAAGAGATAAGGCAGGAGAAATTGCGGGGAAGAACCTCGGATTTGCAGGCGAGCTAGCACTTGACAATTCGGCTGTCGTGATGGCTGTTTCCGGAGCGCGCGG
>PMIN01000226.1 GCA_003158275.1 Methanobacteriota archaeon | reverse complement strand
GGGATGTGATGAAAAACCCGCCTACTTCGCGATCAATTGCCATCGTCGGCAAATATATGTTTGAAGATGCGTACTTCAGCATCAAAGAGGCTATCAAGCACGCTGCAAGCGCTCTCGGAGGAGGCATCGACGTCAAGCTCGTTGATGCAGAAGACCCACACGCGCTGGAGACCCTGGCGGCAGTGCATGGTATTCTGGTCGCACACGGGTTTGGCCCGCGGGGAAGTGAGGGGAAGATAGAAGCTATTCGTTTCGCGCGTGAAAATGACGTCCCTTTCTTAGGAATCTGTTTTGGCTTCCAATTGGCCATCGTCGAGTTTTGCCGTAACGTTTTGGGGCTCGACGCAACGAGCGCTGAGCTGGATCCCACCGGCGTCCACGTCATCGATGTACTGCCCGAACAACTTGACGTCGATCACATGGGGGGCACCATGCGACTGGGCAACTACGAAATCGTTCTCTCGCCTGGGACGCGCGCGCATGCGATGTACAAAAGTGCGCTCGTGAACGAGCGGCACAGACATCGGTTCGAAGTGAATCCAGAGTACATCGAGCGCATTGAGCAAAAGGGCATGGTGTTTTCAGGGAAAGCTCGAGACGGCGTCCGAATGGAGATTGCAGAGATTCCGACGAAGAGATTCTTCTTGGGGACGCAGTTCCACCCGGAGTTTAAGTCACGGCCGGGCAGGCCGTCACCGCCGTTTCTTGAATTTGTGCGATCAGTACTCCGCATGAACACGAGCACATGATCACACATGACAGCGCGGCTGAACGTTGAACAGAAGAAACGATTGGGCTTATGGTAAATAGTCAGGAATTTATTGAGGGTGCAATCGCAGAGATCAAGAGAGAGGTGGGAAATCATCGAGCGATCGTCGCCCTCTCTGGCGGCGTCGATAGTTCAGTTTGCGCAGCGCTTGCGTACCAGGCGCTGGGTGCCAACCTGTATCCTGTGTACGTGGACACAGGACTGATGCGCAAGGGTGAAACTGAAAACATCAAGGGGACTTTTCGTCACATGCCGTTGACGATAATCGATGCAAAGGCACGATTTATTAATGCGCTCGGCGGAGTTGCGGATCCTGAAGAGAAGCGAAAAATAACAGGCGAGACGTTTATTCGCATATTCGAGGAAGTGGCTAGGCGGAATCAAGTAGAGTACTTGGTACAAGGCACGATCTATCCAGACATTATCGAATCCGAGGGGCAGATCAAGTCGCACCACAACGTCGGCGGCCTCCCTTCGGAGATTGCGTTCAACGGGGTCGTTGAGCCCCTCAAGTACCTGTACAAGGATGAAGTCCGCGAAATCGCGCGGGCCCTTAAGTTGCCACCTGAGCTCAGTGAGCGAATGCCGTTTCCAGGACCCGGGCTCGCGGTGCGCATTATTGGCGAGGTGACCGAGGAAAAGCTCCACGTTATCCGCGAGGCGAACGCAATTGTCGAGCAAGAGGTATTGAGGTACAAACCGTGGCAGACTTTCGCGGCGCTTTTAGAGAAAGGAACCGGTGTGAAGGGCGACGTGCGTTTGCACGGCTGGATAATCGCAGTGCGTGCTGTGCAATCACGAGACGGCATGACTGCCGACGTGCTTGAAATGTCCTATGACGCACTTCGCAGAATTGCTTCGCGCATTACGAGCGAAATCCCGGACGTCGCGCGTGTGGTTTACGACATTACGCCGAAGCCGCCTGCCACCATTGAATTTGAATAGATGCGCACGTCGTTGTGGAAGAATTGTCTCTCGAAAGTGCACGAGGCGTGCACGTACGTTGGGACTGTTGTAGGACGTGGTAAGAAATGCCCGTACCCGAAAAAGAGAAGGTAGTAGTCCAAGAATCGCAGTACTATATGCCGGTGTTCACGCGTCAACCGCTAGTCATTGAACGTGGCAGAAGCGCGATCGTTACAGATACCGACGGGAATGACTATATAGACTGCGTCGCAGGAATCGCCGTTAATAGCATCGGACACTGCCATCCGCGCTTGGTCAGCGCCATCAAGGCGCAAGCAGAGAAGCTCATCCACACCTCAAATTTATATTACACCGAACTCCAAGCGCGCTTAGCCGAGCGCATGGCAAAGCTGACGGGCATGGAGCGCCTCTACCTAACGAACTCCGGAGCTGAATCCAACGAAGCCGCGATGAAGCTCGTGAGGAAGGTAACTGGTAAGAAAGGCTTCGTTTCGACTAAAAACGCATTCCACGGGCGAACTATGGGCTCACTCAGCGTAACGTGGAAAGAGGCAATCCGAAAACCGTTTGAGCCCCTTATTGATGGCGTCACCTTTGTCGATTATGGAGACGTGAACGCAATCGCCGGAGCGGTCACGGCGGATACCGCTGCTGTCATCGTGGAACCGATTCAAGGAGAAGGAGGGGTTATCGTGCCTCCAGACGAATACCTCGCAGGCGTCCGCGAGCTCTGCACAGAGCGGGGCATACTGATGATCGCGGACGAGGTGCAAACCGGCTTCGGGAGGACAGGAAAATGGTTCGCGTGCGAGCACGCCGGCGTCGTTCCGGACGTGATGACCTTGGCTAAGGGTATGGGCGGCGGCTTTCCCGTAGGCGCTATGATGTCGCGCGAGCTATATAAGTTCGCTCCAGGCGATCACGGGGGGACGCAGAGTGGCAATCCACTTGCGTGCGCTGCGGCTCTTGCTACGATCGACGTGATCGAAAGCGAATCTCTCGTCGAGCAGTCACGATATAAAGGTGAGTTGCTCAAAAAACTGCTAGGTGAGCTCGAACCGACCTATACTATTGATATACGAGGTAAAGGACTTATGGTCGCCTAT
>PMIN01000039.1 GCA_003158275.1 Methanobacteriota archaeon | reverse complement strand
GCGGCTCTGACGTGTACTGATCGTTGCATTTCCGCGCACGGTATGAACTGGTCAGTGTACGCTTTGCGCAGTCTCTGCTTTCTGTCGCTTGGCGAAATCAGCGAGGGCCTTTTCGATCTCAGGCTTGCCGAGAAGTTAGATCGGGGGAACAAGCACGTTTTGGCGCTCCTTGACGTTTTCAGTCGCGCTGCTATGACGTGAATGTAGGCGAGCGCGAGCGCGCTGTCAGGTACGAGGCTCGAGCGCAGCGTGGCAGTCGTTTGGCGCCCCTCACAAAGCTTTTCAACGATAATCGCTATGTAGAACTCGTATGGCCTTAGATGATCGAGAGCTAGAGCAAATATCACAGATGCTCGAACGCGGTGGCAAGATGCTTGCCGATCACTGCGTCGCCTGCAAGTCTCCACTGTTCAAGTTTGAAGGCAAGACGACGTGTCCTGTTTGTACGTACAGAGCGATGCAAAACGCTATTCGGACATCAGAAAGTCCCGCGAAGGTTTCGACACAAGCGGTCCAATCGACGCAATCAGAGAGCACGCGTCAACGCGTGCCCTTGGACGACGTGATAACCGAACTAATATCAAACTTGGCGATCGAGATGAGAGCTGAAACGGACTTAGCGCGAATCCACACGCAGCTCGAATGCATAGAGCGCGGGCTCCGAATCATTCAGCTTATCCGTGGAATCGATTCTCTCGCCAGCAATGCGCGCCACGAGTAGGTTGAGCCTGCACCAATCGCGGCGGCAAGGCGAGCATTACGAAGTGAGAATTCTCAAAGCGCGCGGTTTCCAGCGAAGTAAATGGGGGTAAAGAAGAACTCGTCATGCAGCTTGACAAACGTCGGGACATTTCCATCGATGGCTTAAAGGCCCGGGTCTTGGAGTTGGCAAAGAGACGCGGATTTCTCTGGCCCTCGTATGAGNNGTTGCAGGACTGTGGGATTACGGCCCTTTTGGCGCAATGCTGAAACACAGAGTCGAAAGCGCGTGGCGAGACATCTTTGTCGTGGGCGAGAGCGCCCTCCCGATTGAAACGCCCACTATCGGGGTCGAAGAGGTTTTCCTCGCCTCCGGGCACTTATCAAACTTCGTGGATCTCATCGTTGAATGTGTGAACTGTCAGACAGCTTTGAGGGCAGATCACGTCGTTACAGAGTACCTCAAAAGCAGGGGAATCGCTGCCGATCTCTGCGATCCTGACATTGCCGACGCGTGCGTGCCGTCGAGCGAAAAGACCCAGGAACTGATAGATTCTTACGACATTATGTGCCCGGATTGCGGAGGGCCTTTGGGGAAAGTGCACGATTTCAATTTGATGTTTACCACTCATATAGGGCCGGGGACCCAGCGAAAGGGGTACCTTCGACCTGAAACAGCACAAGGGATTTTTGCTGACTTTCCGAGGCTTCTGAGATTTTACAGAGACNNCGCGAAAAGAACCACCATCCTCGGTTCGATGAAGTAGCTAACGTGGAAATCAATATTCTGTCAAAGGATTTCGCAGGCACGGCCTCAGTCAAAACTGCATGCGAACGAAACATCATCGCGCACGAGTATTTGGCCTACCACATCGCCCGCTGCCAGGCGTTTTTTACCCGCGTGGGCGTGCGGGAATCGCGACTGAGGTTCAGACAGCACTTGCCCGATGAGATGGCGCATTATGCGGTCGACTGCTGGGATGCGGAGGGACTTACGCAACACGGCTGGATTGAGCTTGCAGGAATCGCAGACCGAACGGACTACGATCTGAAACAACATGAGCGGCAAAGTGGCCTCCAAATGGCGGTTTTTGTGCCTTATGACGAACCTAAAGAAGTGGGGCGGGTCATCGTTCGTCCAAACATGGGATATCTGGGTCCAAAATATAAGGGCAAAGCAAAACAGGTAGCAGCTTTCCTCTCAACGATCCGTGACCCTGAAGGCCCTATCGTTTTCGACGGGCGCATTGTAGACCCCGAGGGCTACGCGATCGAAACTATTAGACAGACCGTCTCAGGGGACTTTGTGACCCCACACGTTATCGAACCATCGTTTGGCATCGACAGATCTATCTACACTCTTCTTGAACACGCTTACGATGAAGACACAATCGACGGGGAAAGGCGAATCGTGCTGCGGTTGTCGCCTGATATAGCCCCCGTCGAAGTAGCGGTGTTTCCCTTGGTGAAAGTGCTGAACGAAAAAGCTTTGGAGGTTTTTCGCCTCCTTCGACGTGCGGGTCTTTTGGTCGAGTACGATGACTCAGGCACGATTGGGCGACGATATCGAAGACAAGACGAGATCGGAACACCGTTCGCGGTTACTATCGATCACGAAACTACCGAAAATTCGACGGTGACTATCAGGGACAGAGACACGACGAAACAGGTGCGGAGCTCCATTGAATCCCTAGTGGACGTCTTGCGTGGCATGCTCGTACGCGGATTTGATAGGATATCCTCCTGAAGCGTTTCGTCGGCGCCGTCAAAAAAAGGTGGCGGGAACCTTGTGTGACGGTCCAGTTCTCACGGGATTTGTATGGGCCCCTCTTCTTTGACCGAATTCATGATGATATTGATCGTTAGGTCGTTTATCCCTAACGGAGATACGTGTTCTTTTAATATGCTCCGCAAATGGTCGTAATCCGTTGCAGCGATTGAGAATTCTAGGTTGTGGCCGCCCGAAATCTGGTTGATTTGATACACCGATTCTATCTTTTGGAGCTCTTTAATGCAGGCGTCCAGATTTTTCGGATCGATCTTCGCGAACGCCCGGGCATTGCAGTTGAGTCCAACTTTCTCCTTGTTTATCACGGCGGAGTAACCCTTGATCACGCCCTCGTCTTCCATGATGGAGATACGATCACGTATCGTCGATTCTGATCTGTTTAGCGCTCTGGCAATGTCCTTATACGTCATGCGA
>PMIN01000168.1 GCA_003158275.1 Methanobacteriota archaeon | reverse complement strand
AATGGCGTGTGGGAGGCCGGTCATAAGCGACATCATGACGACCATCCCCATGATGCCGGGCGCGACGAACTCGAAGTAGTTGGTGGTTTGTCCTGGAACGATGCCCGTCGTCTGGACGTTGTATGGTGCCACCTGGGCTAGCGAATAGTTCAGCGGCGTTTTATACGTCTGGTTCAGTCCATACGTGGCCGTCTGTGTGCCCATTTGTTCAATGGCTTGCGTGAGCTGCGTCTCGATGAGAGATGCCGTCTGAGGGTTCGACTGATCTAAGACAAGGGTCACGTCTGCTTGCTTACCGGTTTTAAGGTCAGATGTGAAATTGCTTCCGATGATGATGCCCGCGCTCTGCTGGCCGTTTTGAATGTTCGATTTCACGTCGGCGGCGCTGCCGACCGTCGAGAGATCCATCATGCCGGTCTTGTTGTTCAGAGCATTGAGCTGTGCGACGAATTTCGTGCTTAGGGACGCATTGCCCTGCGCAGCGTCAAGGTTCACGAGCGCAACGGGGACGTTAGACATGCCGCTATTTGAGGGGAAGATATAGCCGACCATGCCCATCATGAAGAGGGGCATCAGGATGAGCATTACAAGGCCCATGCGATTCCTGCTTATGTCTAACAAGTCTTTCCACGCAATCCACAGCGCGTGACGAATACCGCTTCTAACTCCCATGGTACAGCCCCTATCGTATCCTCGATTGCACTCTCGGTCCGTGCCGAGAACTCGGTTCCTTTGTGGTAACCTTATCGGCGACCTGCTCCCTCACCTCGTGGCCCGTAAGATAAAGGAACACGTCTTCCAATGTCGGCTCAACGTTATGAATGGAACGAATCTGCCCTGCGCCTGAGCGCACCGCATCAATGACGTTATCGCACGACTCGTCGCCCGACGCGTGAACTTTGATGTGCGTTTCGTCTTCTACCGTGACTGTTTGCGTGCACGACAACGATTGAATGTCTGAGACAAGTGTTGGCGTAATGTTTGGAACGTCGAGCTCGATGACGTTCGTATCGGCACCGATGATTACTTTTTTCAGATTTGACGGCGTATCGAGCGCGACGATCTTCCCGTAATCGACGATGCTAATCCGGTCGCATAGCATGTCCGCTTCGGCCATGGCGTGGGTTGTTAAAATGATCGTTGTTCCGGCATCATCGTTGATGCTGCGCGCAAAGTCGCGGATTTCGTTCGTGGATTGCGGATCAAGACCGAGCGTTGGTTCATCCAAGAACAGGATCTCCGGCTCGTTGAGGAGAGCGCGAATCACATTGATGCGCTGCTTCATCCCGGTCGAAAACGTGCCGATCTGATGGTCTGCCCACTTTTCCATATTAACGACCTTGAGCAGCTCATCGATGCGTTCACGCAGGGCTTTCCGTGGGATATTATAAAGCTCGCCGAACAAGCGCAGGTTTTCATACGCTGTGAGCCGATCATACATGATCATTTTTTCGGATACGAGTCCTATGTGCTCGCGTACCTTGTCACCCTGATGAGCAACGTCGAAGCCGGCAACGGTCGCCGATCCTTCAGTAGGGCTACTTAGTGTGCAGAGCATCCGAATAGTCGTCGTTTTGCCCGCGCCGTTTGGTCCCAAAAAACCAAATATCTCGCCTTTCTTCACTTCAAAGGAGAGATGATCGACGGCGACGAAGTCGCGGAATTTCTTGACGAGGTTTGTGGCTCTGATTGCAACGTCGGCCATGTTATTAACCCGATTGATATATCTAACGATATATTATAAGATATTTAGCTATTTAGAGGTGTCCCGATTGGGTGCACACGGGCGCACCATCCAGGGGCTTTTGTTGAGTCCGCAAACGAATGCGTATACGTTCGGGAAACGTGTCATAACTTTTTTTCAGTGTCATTCGTTCGCTGTTTCGGTATGCTGGTTTTCTCGCCCTTCCTGGCCGAGAACCTCCTCGAGTTTGCCACCAAATATCTCTTGGACCACTTGTGAGAGCACGTCAGCTTTTACCAGAATGAACCCCCACGCACCCATCCTTGTGCCGCCCATCACAAGAAAACGGTCTCCCGTTTCAATCCCAAATTGTTTCCTCAGTTCAGCTGGAATCACCACTTGACCTTTCTCGCCAATGATGGTGTCCCCATAGTACTTCATCTTTTGAAACATCGCACCGTCCACAATCTTCCCTCCAGGAGTACGCGTAATCGTGCTAATCCTACTAATCCTACTTATCTTACTTAGGATATATAATTATGCGTGGTGGCGGAAGTTCAAAATGGACAACTGCAGAATAGAACGCACCGGCTTGTCATACCATCAACTTAAGGTGGTGATATTGCCCCGTTGATTATGATATCCTTTGGAGAAAGCGGCTCTTGAAGGCGACCAACTAGCAGATTTATCGAGCTAAGTGATTGACCGTATCGCGAGGGTTTCAAATTCACTGAGCAACGGGTTTTGAAGATCGGCTTGATTTGAACAGACTCCCCCCTCAATCTTGGCAAGGGCTTGCCGACATCTTCGACTTAGGCCGGCTTGATCAAAGCGTACGCGACGTTTAGGAGCTGCAAGATGAACACGATCGGTAGTTTGACGACGCCTTGCCACGTGGTCGGTGGAGGCGGCGTGCTGGCGATACGAGTGATTTTTTCATCGGCGCGCTTGGCTGCGCGGGTCACCACAAGACTTACGACGATGCCGAGGATGGCCCCTCCGATCACGTCGGTGAAGTAATGGAGGCCGAGGTAGATTCTGCTGAATCCCACAAGAAGGGCCCACGCGAACATCGCAACAGTGAACTTTCGGTGATAAGACGAAAGCGTCGTCGCGAAGGCAAAGGCGTTCGCGGTGTGCGCACTCGGAAACGACGGCTCAGCCTCCGGTTTGACGCCCAAATCGCTCGGCCGTGGACGTGCAATAGCGTACTTCAGTCCGAACCCGACCGCATTCGTTATTATGAAGATGACCGCGAAGACGAGCGCTTCTTTGCGAGCACCGGCGAGATAGAGTGCGATCGTAATGAGCACCATAAAGGTGAAGCTGCCCGTGAACGTGATCCACCAAAATAGCGTATTGAGAAAGCCGCCATTATTGAGTCCTCTGATGAAATGCGTGGCATCGTAGTCGAATCCGCCGAGATATGCCGACGCTATTGGTAGATGGACAGGCGGCAAAAAGAGGAGCATCGCTGCCAAATGCTTAACGTACGCTATATAGTTTAGGTAGGGCTTTAACGAGCGGTACGTGGGTGTCCTTATTGCTCACTGCAAATCGAGTGAAACGCACGCAAGCGAGGCTCTAATGTGATATGGGGGGAATGACGATTCAACGACACGTACGGTCAATTCAAACACAGGGGCTGTTCGAGTCCAGCAATCTCAACCCGGGCGATATTTACACTCACCAGTTCAATGCTACGAGTGCATTTCCTTACTACTGCAGCATCTCATCCGCAGATTCAAGGGGCGCCAGACGGGGCAAGACAAATGGGACGAGACGATGGATGATAGAAACTTGATGGCGAGGCAAAAAAGCCCTCGCGATGCGCAAGCTGGATTATGAAGAAGGAATTCAAGATCGAGTGCCTCCTCGAACACAATGTCAAGGGTTGAAGATGTGGATAGACAAGATTTGAGTGCCGAAAGCTCCACCGTTAGTAAACGTGCACAATCTCCGGCTAAAAGCACAGCTGATAATGCAACCCGACGGAGGTTTTTTTTCTTGCTAACAGTCAAAGCATTTAGAGTCGTTTTGCGATCTCAGGCCAGTCTTTGCCTTTCACGAGGAAGCTACCTTCGACGTTTGCCTCCATCTCAACGAACCGCTTGAAGGGCACACTAAAGGACAGCACGTTCTTGTCAAGGTATTTGCGTGCGGTAATGTCGGTGAGGCCGATGACGGCCTTTGGTCTTTCTGCGCGCGCCTGATCGAGCACTTGCATCACTAGGCTTCCGCATCCAGAACCGAACAGCGTCGAGACATTATCGTTGGTCGGTCGGTCGAAATTCGCTAGGGTCGCGAGTGCGGACAGCTGGTCGGCGTTCGCAACAAAGACGACGATTGCAGTCTCGACAATTTCGCCGTCGGTGACCTCGCTAAGCGGTTTCATCACCACGTAGCGCGTCGGCAGGGTGATCTCGGGGAGGTTCGCAATGAATTCCCGCACGAGCTCGGGGGTTTTCTTTCGGTATTCACCCTCGAACTGCCCCTCCTTTCCGGTTGACAGGAAGTAGTCGATGTAGCCCAACTGATAGGGGCCGAAGCAGAGCCCCACCTGCCCGCCCGGGCAGAGGACAGTCTCTTTTTCGAGCACCGCGGTGCGCCCGTTCATGGCAGCGACAAACAACGGAATGATGCAGCGGGTCTTTTGTCCGCCCTCTTCCGTGAACTCCAACGCGTTTTCGGGTTTGTGATCGGTCAGCAGAATGGCGACCGGCCCGCGGTGCAGCTTGATAGCATCAGCGATTTTGCTTTGCACGCGTACTCACTCTTGAATCTAGTTGCTTTCCAGGCGTATATGCTTTTTACGCGAATTTGCTGATATGTGCAGCCTACGCGCAACGAGCTGTGCCGACGAAAAATCTAGCTTCCCCGCCGTTGGCAGCAATCATGCGCCCTCTTAGGTCTTTGAGATGGATGAGAGCCAGGCGTGGATGCCATCGGTCAGTCGTCGACTTTCCATCTGCGCGGGTCTAATGTAATTGATGTGCCACGTGCGATCGAACGCGTTCCTGATATCACGTTGCGTAACCCGCCGCGGACCGCATGAACCAGGTTCTAGTTCGCTGAAACAAAGCATGAAGTAGGTTCCATGGCGGTGAAGAACGTTCGCAAGACTACTCGCAAAGAGCGGGCGTTCATCATCATTCAACACGTGAAATAGTCCCGAGTCGATGACCGTGTCGAACACCATGCCAAGAGGGTGCAGGTCCAACGCGTTTCGCGTGAGAAACGTAACTTTGATATTACGCTCCAGCGCTTTGTTCTTTGCTTTCTTTATCGCATTGGGGGTGAAGTCAACGCCCCACACCTCGTGTCCTCGCGCCGCAATAAAGAGCGCGTTCTCTCCAGTTCCGCATCCGACGTCGAGAACAGATCCGACGATTTCGCCCGCTTCTTCGAGCTGCACGAACTCTTTCTGCGGACGGCCGATGTCCCAAGGGGGGTCACCTTGGTAGACCGAATTGAAGTCAACCACGCAAGCTTGGTCTGTCGCAGAAACACGATAAAAGTATGTTTGCTGCACGTCTGAAACAATACTTATAGCGCCAGGCCATATCGTACGTAATCGAGGTGCAACGATGAAAATACTAGGAATCAATAGCAGTCCCCGTGGGAGGAATTCTCGCACACTCACGCTAGTAGAAGCCGTCCTTGACGGTGCGAAGGAACGCGGCGCGGAAACGGAACTCGTCGATTTGCGTGCCTTAGATATTCAATACTGTCTAGGGTGTCAAGTTTGTTACGCCGAAGGCGAGTGCGTTCTAGACGATGATCTGTCTGAGGTGTGGGAAAAAATGATGGACGCCGACGGGATTGTCCTTGGCTCACCGGTTTACATCAATGGCGTCACCGCACAACTCAAGACGATGATCGACCGCTTGGCTGACGCAATCCATTGCCAGATGCTCGTAGGGAAATACGGTTGCGCTGTGACCACGGCAGGGAGTTCGGGAATTAGCGAAGTGCTTAGCTATATGAATTACTTCCTCAACCAGCTGGGCGCAGTGACGGTTGGCGAGGCCGGTGCTGCCATTGGAAGGGATCCCGCTGCCATTAATGCGGCGATCACCAAAGCGTTTA
>PMIN01000133.1:9007-15330 GCA_003158275.1 Methanobacteriota archaeon | reverse complement strand
GCGTCGAGGGAAGTTTTCCACACGAGATCAAACGGTTGAAATGGATCGGTCACGGCGCAAAAATAAAGAGGCGGACACGTGCGAATCGTTCTTAATTCATTATCAAGCAGCTCGGGCGTATTTTCGTACACCTCAATGAAATGNNTAGCAATATGCGCAATCAAAAACGCAGTGCCCGCTCTTTGTGATATTGACGATACCTGCGTGCGGACATCGCCTGCTCTCGACACTGTAGGGAAAATCATGGATAACTCTACTTTTTCTTTCTACGGGAATTGCTTTGAACATAACGCAAAGTTGTGGTGCAATATATCCACCTAATAATAATAAAGTGCCACCTATCCTCTCGCTTAGGCTCGGCGAGTTTGAGCGGAGATCGCAAGTTTAAAGAGCTGGGTAAAATATAGATTGTGTAACGTGCGGCTGTCGGTTCAGCAAGCAGGAACGTATCTAAATCAACAAACAATCGTCAAATGAACTGGCTAGAAAAAATCGTTTACAGATTGAACATCGTTTTATTCAGGATAAGCACAGGAAACGCCCGCGTTCGCCTAGCACGAAGATTAGGAGTACGCGTAGGCAGCAACTGTCAACTCTACTACTGCAATTTGAGCACCGAACCGTACTTGATTTCGATCGGAAATAATTGCAAGATTACTTACGGCGTTACCTTTATGACTCACGACGGAGCCAAATGGGTGCTCGAGCAGAACGCGGACTTCGAAGGCAGCAAGTTCGGTCCTATAATTATCCGGGATAACTCTTTCATCGGCGTTAACGCGATTATAATGCCCGGCATAGTTATCGGTCCGAATAGCGTGGTAGGGGCTGGATCTGTGGTCACAAAAGACGTGCCGCCGAACAGTGTCTATGCGGGCAATCCGGCACGATTCATCTGCACTTACGAGGAGTACTTGGAGAAGTGCCGCTTGAAAGATACCGGGAACATTCCTCGAAAGGAGCTGAAAGCCGTTTTGACCAACATGTTTGAGCACGAACTAGATCAGCACATCGAACTTCCAGACGAGCAGGTCCTCAAAACCCAGAAGCCCCCGCAATAGTGAATATCGGCTCACAGCGGACGATCCTCGGTGCTTACCGACAAGAGACCCTACCACGGCACCCAGAGAGTGCTGTCTGAATACTGGGGTCAATCTGTCTTCGCCTTGCGCAGGTTCTTAACGTTTTCTTTCGCTAGGGCTCCAGCGTGTTATATCCTGACCATTCGAAGCTGGACACCCTCGCTCGGACCTCCCCTCCTAACGTCCTTCTCCAAGCTACGATCAAGTCCTCGCTGAAATCAAGCTTTGACCAAGTTCTAAGGCGAGTTACAGTGTCTTGGCAGTGAATTGACTTTGTGAGTGCGCTTACTCTGAGAAAACGAAACAGTGCGAGAACTAGCCCGGCAAGCTAGGCAGAGTATGTCAAAAGTTAGTAGCTGTCGAGCGCCAAAAGCTCTGTGCATAGCGCCTTTTCTTTCAACGCACTGGCTTCGTTCGAGTATTTCTCAAGTGCGACTGACCTGCACATTTGTGGAAACGCATCGTTTGCCAAGGCCGCCGAAATTTTTCTTGCGATGTCATCAGGATCGTCAGAGGCGAGATAGCCTGTCACCCCGTCATCTATAGTATCCCTAATTCCGAACACGTTCGTTCCAACCGCCGGCGTCCCGCAAGACATCGCCTCTATCAGAACCCTCGGCTGCCCTTCCATTGAACTGGTCAGCACGATCAAGTCTGCCATATTCATGAATTTCGGCACGTCGGAATATTGCACTGCGCCCGTGAAAACCACCTTGTCCGCAATGCCAAGGGATTTTGTCATGTCTTTGAGCTCATCTTCCAGAGCTCCAGAACCGACTATAAAGAGCTTGAAGTGCTCATGAAGCTGGGCAGCTGCCTTGAGAAGGAGGTCAAGCCGTTTGACTGCATGCAGTCTTCCAATATACATGAGTATCTTTTCATCTCGGACGCCGTAAGTCTTTTTGAGCTCAGTGACATCAATACCTGGTTTGAAAATGTCTTCATCGAACGTCAATGGTATGATGACCACTCTCTTAGCGCCTCTTTCGCAAAGCTCTGTTTCAAGAGACTGGTTTCGCGTGACTAAAACATCGGCGTTTTTTATGATATAGTTCTCGATAAGTCTTGCAACTGTTCCAAGGATTTTGCCTTTGTTCACGTGCGTAACTTGATACGACCAGTTATATTCATAAAAAACGAGTGAGGGCTTCTTTTTTGCCTTTGCTGCGACTATTGCCCCGGGACACGCAGCAGAAAACCCCCTGACTAGCGCATTTCCTTTCAATCGCTTGGCGATTCTGAATGTGCTTAAGACAGCATATGACGAGTGCCAAAGACCAAATTTCTCGAACACCGCCGACGGAACGTGTTCTATGGAGGGGGCCAAATCAAATTTGCTTGTGTCTCCTGTAAACAGGAATAGATCGCACAGATCCTCGTATCTCAGCAAGAAATCTTTGAGCAGACGAATCATGCTGCCGTCTGTTTTCACGCTGTCAATCAGTCGAACGTCGAAAGAAGTTACAAACAGGATTCTGCACCTTTCTTTAGACATCCGATTGACCATAGCAGAGTAAACGTTAATAATCTTTTAGATGCGCCAACAAAAGCGTATTTAGCACGAGCGGCTGAATAGTTGACCTATAATGGCCAACACCGTCGCGAGACTTGCGTCGGTTTTTCAAAAAGCATGCAACTTGTTGTTACACTTCATCCGAAGCTCTTGTGAGGGCTCTCAGTTTCGAGGGCCAGATATGTGCTGGCGAAACTCATACCACTGGCAGATGAACCTTTTTGTAGAATGGTGCCTGCCGTACAGGTTTGCTGAACTCATCTCGCCATTCTGGCCACAACTACGATCTTAAGCGCCGTAATGAGCCTCGGATAGGAAGGCGTTGTGAAGATCGTTGCCGAACGAAACTCGCGGATTGCCGACGTGCCGATCAATGCTCTTTATATTGCTTTTTTTCGCTCGATTGCAGTCTCTCTGCCAGAAATCGTCGTCAGACCCTCCCGCAAGTTACTCAGCCAGCTTGGCCCAGTACGAGGGATTTTCGGCTAAATAGCGTTTTGCTTACGATATACGCCGTTGCACAATCCTTCAAACTGGCGCTCTACAAGATCAGACTGTCGTTTTCGCAAACATCATTGACTAGAGCGTTGCACTCACATTTTTTGTCCTATTTCGCAACATGACGCTCGGCTTAGTCGGTATATGCGTCGGCTCCGCACTTGAGCTCTAATCCTTATTCAAAAAGTGCTCTTGGGGTTCTCGCTCGTTTTGACTGAGAAAGAATGGGACCTAATCTCCTCAGCGTCTATTTGGGCGCTGACAGCGTCCACGGCGTCTCAGCGTAGCAGATTGCATGCGCTACCTCAACGTCATAGCGACTGCTTACGCCGTAGGGGTATCTGACGCACATTATCGCTCGAGTATTTTCCTGATTGTGCCGCTGATAACCGTCCTTTCTATGGCCATACCCGCATTGCTCTCTTGACTGGGATTTGGGGCCCAGGGCTGGGAGGTACCCAGCTTACTTCCTGGTTCTAATATGTTTAGCCCAGTTTTTGTTATCTTACATAAGTGACGTAGTCTTTTGCGCATTTTTTAAGATTCAAGAGATTCGGCCATTGTTGCTTGTGCTCGCGGCTTATTCAGGGCTTTTTCTATAACGGAATCTGGGACAAACTGATCATTACGTGCGAGGGCACAAAAATTGTTGGATCGTGAGTAGTTTTCGCCAAAGTTGCGTCCCTTCGGCCATGCTAACGCTTACCCTTATCATAGGCACAATGTTCGCAATTGCTACCGGAATGGTCTCGGATGAGATCGCCTACGGTGGCGTGCTTCTAAGCCGGTTCAAGGTAAGCGAGACTGGAAAACGGCGACCAAAAACTATAAGTGATTAGGACATGCGATTCTATAAATGAGATTTATTATTACACGTTTTGAGGTAGTCCACGTCTAATGAGAGAGCGATACGAGCAGAATCAAGGGTATTCTAGACTAGGATCACCTCAGCCGCCACCGACGCAGCACAGTCACAAGGGTGAGCGAACGCGTTCGAGAGAGCTGGGCAAGAAAGTGTCGGTGGGCATCTTGCTCACGGCCCTCGCGCTGCTGCTTATCACCGTGGGCTACGCTGGATACTGGAGCGGCGGCACCGGTTTGATTGATCACGACACCGCGACGAACATCGCCTTAGCAAAAAATATCCAACAAACCAACGTGATAAGCGCAAATGATCCAAACGCCGCCCCTGGTGACGTCTGGTATAACATTGAACCACCTGGCCTCCCCATCATATTTGGCGCAGTCGCTATACTCGGTGGAGTGAATATTAGCATGAATTCCGAACTGCTCGTTCTGCTGCAGGGGTTTTCGGCGTTCATATTGGTAGCCTTCGTTCTCACCACTTTTGTCGTAGTAAAGAAAATCACAGACGACACGCGAATAGCCGCCTTGGCATCGTTTTTTTCGGCGACGTTTAGCCCAAACCCAGCAATTTTGGGGCCGCAATACATCGTTGCGTCAAGCTTCGGGCTGATACTGATGATGCTTGCGACATACTACCTCTACGCTGCAATTAAGAACGATGTAGGTAAGTCTATCCTGACATCAAAATATACATTTCTAGGCGCTCTTACCGTAACAACGCTTATTTTTACGCACAGGCTTTCTACCACGACGTTTTATTACATTTTCACCGTCTTCATCATACTCTATGTGCTGATTAATCTTGGCACTCGAATGCACTTGAAGCAGATAAGCGCAATGGTCGTGCTGCCAGTCATAATTAGCGCCCCCTGGTGGCTGTACATGTATAGCCAGTACCAAACTCTCCCATGGAGCATTCCGGAGATCTTGACTTTGTCGGCAGGCATGTTGGGGCTCGCAGCAGTCGGCGCGCTTTTTAGCGGAAACACCGATCTACGGTCACCGTACAAACGCCGTGACAGACTGTTTGCCGTAATTGGCCACACGACAAAAAATGGCCTTAATTTGATCATAATTTTGGTTTTAATCGCGATGGCTGGAGTAATTGCGGTTTCCCTTGTGTTTTCTGCTCAGACGGCGTTCTCGCTAGCTTTCATGGTTTCAAGTCTTGGCCTCATCCCAATTCTGAGTATTCTGGTTTACAAAACAGCCCTATGGGACCGAGCTGAGACAAACCTGCGTAACATGCTTGTTTCAAGCTGGCTCCTCGTGGCATTGGTACCTGCGCTAATCGGTGTTATAGGAGTAGCGGCGCCGCACTTGCCTTATCTTATTCAACGCGTCATACCGGGCACTTTGAAAAATGCAGGCGGGGTGCAATCGATACTCTATCTCGTTCTCCCGCTGTCAATACTCGCTGCACTCCTTGTTTTTCGGATCGCGTATGAACCGCAGCCGCGCGTTCAAGGCTTGCGACGGAGGCGAGACAATCGGGCAATGCGCTCGATGCTTATCATCGCTTTTGTGGTTATCTCTGTGTTATCGCCGGTATTTCACATTGCCGCGGCCAGCGCCCTTGCCGTAAACGCACAGGAACCAAAACTCACCGGTGACGAAATAAGCGCACTGCAATGGCTCAATCAACACACAACATCCAATGACACCATATTGTCAGATCCAACTTTCTTGCAATACATTAGCACGTTCACCAGTGCCCGAGCTGCAATATCAACCGACTCAGAAAACTCCTACGTTGTCACCCACCAGTTATCACAGCTCACAGACCTCTCCAATTTCATGAACGGCTCCACAGATTCCGCCAGCAAGTTACTCATAGCAAAAAAATTGGGCATAGACTACTTCGTTTATGATCCGATCAAAGCAAATTACTCGAGCAGCGTCTGGGGATTTCCATTCTCGAACTTCGTTCCAGATCCCACAGTGATGACAGAGGTATTCCAGAATGACGGTGTAGTGATTTACCAAATTAACCAAAGCCAGCTCGCCCAAACGCCTACACAATACGCGTTGATCAGCAACGTCGAAGTGAACGGCGACTCAGGAGTTGTTTATGTAACGAATTACGGCAGCGATCCGATGAGCTTGCACATCGCTTGGCAAGACCAGTACAAGCCAGTGACGTTAAATGTCGGGGAGACTAAGGCAGTGCCGATCGATTTTACAACAAGCGGCAGCTCTAGCCCGTTAAAAATTCTGCCCACTCTGGGGTCAACAAGCACACTGTATGTAAGTCTATGGATGGACCCCCCATCCAACGGAACGCTTGATGCGAGATACACATCTCCGATCGACGCAGTTAGCATCAATTCACAACAGCTGCTGTAACCCCAGCGGCTAAGATT
>PMIN01000133.1:6657-8994 GCA_003158275.1 Methanobacteriota archaeon | reverse complement strand
ATACGTCTCAACGAGCCGACAAGACCGCCAACAAAATGCTTATTGCGGCGGATATTATGCACAAAGTCCAAAGCGTTTTCACTAGTGCCGGTTCTTTCATTGATCTCCTGCTCAAGATGTAATCGGACAAGTTCTTTCGAACGGAATACGACTTTGAGGGGGTCAAGTACCCGTCATTCGTTACCTGCGTGGCCGTAAACAAGTGACTCTCGGTTACCTTTCCCACAGAGAGCAATACCATGCCGTAGTTGACGATATAAGGCAAAGCCGCGATGACCGCAAATAATTCGATTTTTAGCGCTATGGCGCCAACGGCGATAGCGCTACCGATGCAGAGCGTCCCTATATCGCCCGTAAATATGCGGGCAGGATATCGATTATACGGAAAAAACCCTAAGAGGGCCCCTAGTAGCGCCGCCAATATCAAAAGTCCCGCGACGCCTCCCGTCTGCGATATCAACACCATTCCAACGACTATTAATGCAAACGTCACTATGGCGCCGCAACCTATCTCCATTCCATTGAATCCAGCAAAGGTGTTGACTGCATTGGCCCCAGCTGTGACGGCAAAAGGCACAATAGGGATCCACGCGAGTCCAAGCCAAAACGTTCCTAACAAAGGCACGAGAAGATAGGGGTCGCTCCCCGCAGTCAATATGAGCGCAACGCCAGCGAAATAGCCGAGGAGCGGCTTTTCTATGGCGCCGAGGTGCATCACGTCATCTAAGGCCCCTACCATTGCTGATAGGGTTACCACAAGCAGTGAAACCACTATTACCATTAAATTGAGTCCCAAAAAAGCTGCGAAGATCATGGACGTAGCGAACCCTGCGTAGATAGCAAAGCCGCCCATTTCAGAAATCTCAGGCTTTTCAACTTTGTGAACGTCAACGCCAGACACCCCCGCAGATTTCATTCTCTTAATAAGCGGCGGCGTCACAACAAACGTGACTACAAATGAAAGCAGAACCGAGACTACAAGCAAAAAGAAGGTATAGCTGTCAATCATCCATAACCTTACTTTTCACATTTCTTTTGGGTTTCGCACTGGCCCGAAAGTACGCACAATCTGAGCCTGCGTCGGATCGAATGTGATTTCTCCTGTTTGGTCGAACATCGCTTGAACTGTCCCGTCAGCGTGAGGGGTGGCGCGTGTGCGCATGCCCATGAACCCTTCAGAAAAAGCCGTTAGGTGAGCATAGAAGCTCGTTTTTGACACTTGCGGAGAAATCGTGAGACGTCTTTCTTCGAACAGCTCAACGACTTTAGAAATTATTCGCTGTGATGATTTCCCGTCGTTAAGCGGGTCGCTTATTTTCTTTCCCGGCGTCGTAGCGCGTACGGCTTCAGTCAAGACATCCGGGCGCGGACTATTTCCTAGTACCCTATTCCACCCATTTTCAACGGTCTCAATGTAATAGGTGCTATCGGACAGCGTGATACACGGCGTTTCCAAAATGGCGCTTTCTTTCTGAGGCCCCCCGGAATCGGTGACTAACACGTGAGAGTCCATCATCAGTTTAATGAAGCCAGTGTAGGCCAATGGATCAATAAGACGAATGTTCTCACACGATTGCAGTTTTTCCATTAGGCCGAATTTGACGAGATGTCTCCTGGTATTTGGGTGTAATAACATGACAACGTTGTACTCATCGAGACTAGTCGCCGCTTTTGTGATTCTGCCGAGCGCCTCTGGGCTTCCNNTTGATAGAATCCGCCTTTTGCGCCGTCGGCTTGTAGTCCAAAAGTGCGTCAACAAGAGGATCACCTAAGTAGTGGACACAATCAGGATCGTAGCACTCCTCAAGCAGGTTTAGGTAGGCCGTGTTGCATACAGGAAAAAACATCGTCGAGCACATTTCGATGACTTTCCTTCTTACATCACTGTGTAAGTCCCGCAGTGAGCGATAGCCCGATTCGATGTGGCCGACAGGAATAAAATTCATCGACGATGCAATGGCTGCACTAAAAGACGAGATTACGTTGCCTTGAACAAACACAAAGTCAGGCCGCGCTTTATCCAATATATCATCGATTTGATTGATCATGCCGGAGATCTGCTTATTGTAGCTCATGTTGCCAAGCGACAGGCCATAATCTGGGTCTCGAAGACCCAAATCCTTAAGCAAGTCCTCATACATTTCGCGGTCAAAATGTTGTCCGGTATGAGTGAAAACGAGTTCTGTATCAGGGTTCTTGTCGACCTCCTTGAGGAAAGAGGCCATTCCTATTAGCTCCGCTCGCGTCCCAATAAAAACGGCAATACGCATGTCTCGTCTCCTCTGAGCTTACGAGCTCCATCGGCTAAATAGCTTATCATCTACAATCAAGCGATGC
>PMIN01000133.1:0-6621 GCA_003158275.1 Methanobacteriota archaeon | reverse complement strand
TTCTCGTCAAAGCGCAGATTGGCGACTGTGGTACCGGCACCGAAATTGCAGCGCATGCCGATGATGCTGTCCCCGACGTACGACAAGTGTCCGATTTTGCTGTCATCCATTATGATTGAGTTTTTCACTTCGACGGCATTGCCGATCTTGACTCGATTCCCTATGCAGGCACCTGCGCGTAAGAGGCAGTTGGGCCCGATTTCACATCCTTCGCCGATTATGACCGGCCCAGTAACGTACGCGCCATTTTTTATGACTGACCCACGCCCGATTCGCACCACACCTCTTAACGTCGCAAGAGGCTCGACGACCCCTTCATTCGCGCTCTCGAGCGTCTGCAACAGAAGCTCATTCGCGCTCAACAGGTCCCAGGGCCTTCCTATGTCGATCCACTGCTCCTCAACCTTCACGTACCCAACGCGGTAGCCCTGATCGATCAGCAATTGTATAGTGTCAGTGATCTCGTACTCCCCCCTTGCCGACTTCCGCGTCTCAGCTATGCACTCGAAAATATCCGGCTCAAAGGCGTAAATACCGAGGTTTGCCAAATCAGACACGGGTTCGTTGGGTTTTTCCGCTATTCGAACCACAGCGTCGTCAGTGACTTCAAGTATGCCGTAGTTGCTCGGTTCTTTCACTCTCTTTGCCGCGATAAGGACTAATCGGTCTGGGGCTGTCTCTGCGAGGAGCTTCAATGTGCGTGGACTTACCAAGCTATCACCATTTAGCGCGAGAAAACGCTCATCTACGAGATCCCTAACCTGGTTAATTGCGTTAGCCGTCCCGCATTGCTTTTCTTGCCTGACGTACTCAATCTGGGCTCCGAGCTCCGCTTTATCGAAATGTGAACGAATTGCTTCCTCGTGGTAACCGGTTACGATTATTACGCGCAAAATGCCTGCTTTGACACATGAGCTAACTATACGTTCGAGTATGGGCGTGCCTAGTACCGGGAGCATGACTTTGGGGCGGTTATAGGTCAATGGGTTCATCCGTGTGCCTTCGCCTGCACCAAGTATGACCGCTAACATGACATGTGCCTCTGCACTATTGCTGACGCTTTTTCATAAAGCCGTTTTGCCATCGCTGAGTCTCTTGCCTCCGCAGTAATCCTTATCTTCGGTTCTGTTCCTGATCTTCTCACTAGTATCCAACCGTCTTCAAAATCAAGCCTTACGCCATCAATAGTCATTATCTCAACATATTCGAGAGAACGCAATTCTTCAGTAATCGCAGCCATTGGATCGCTTCCACCGTTGTAGGCGACCGACCCGCGCAAAATGTGATACTTAGGAAACCGTGCAATCACGTCGGAGATCGATTGCTGATTAGCGATCGACACGATCAGTGCCGCCGCATAGATGCCGTCCGGAGTATATGAAATCCGGGGAAAAATCCAGCTGCCGCTACTTTCGCCACCGAAGTCCGCTCCTGCACGCTTGACCTCTTCCGCGACGTACACGTCACCTACGCGTGTTCGATGAATTGCGCAGGTGAGAACGTCATCGACCATGTGCGAAACGTCAACGGGATAAACTGCAATCTTTTTTGCCTCGTTCACGCCGAACAATGCGAGCATTTCATCGCCGGCAATATACCTGCCACTTCGGTCCACCGCCATCATACGATCAGCGTCACCGTCGTGGGCTATACCGATATCGGCGTGGAAGCTTCGCACAGCTTCAATGAGGAGGTTTAAGTTGCTTTCTATTGGCTCTGGATTTCTTGCGGGGAAAAATCCATCGGGCTGCGCATTCAGCGTGATGATGTCGCACCCCATCTCTCTAAGCACATATGGTGTGATCGTCCCCCCTGCGCCTGAGCCGCAATCGACAACCGCGCGACAGCTTACGTCGGTGAAATGACTAAGGATGTTCTTTTTATGGTCATCGATGGCATTGCCATAAGACGCAATGTTGCCAATAGCATCCCAGCCGGCCCGGTTACCCCTGTACGCAGGGTGCGATTCTTCTTCCGTAATCAATGACTCGATGTCTTCCTGCTGCTCGCTATTAAATGAAGTGCCATCTGCGTTCCACAATTTGATGCCAACATATTCAGCAGGGTTATGTGAGGCGGTAACCATAACCCCACATTCGTAGTTTCGGGCTGCGTAAGAAAGAGTCGGCGTCGAGACGAGGCCGATTCGAGTGACGTCACACCCACAGGCGGTGAGCCCTGAGATAAGCGCATATTCAACCATCTCGCTTGCGATCCGAGGATCTCTGCCTATAACGGCAGATTTGCATCGAGATCCGACGGCTAGCCCAACACTGAGCGCCAATTCTGAGGTCAGCTCCTTGTTGGCCACTCCGCGAATTCCGGAAGATCCAAACATGACAGGCCTCCGTTTTCCAATTGACTTACTAGTTAAATGAACCAAAATTACACTCAGAATCCTCTCGGCATTGAAATTAAATGTTTTGGTAAAACTATAAATCGAGAGATAGGCGTTGAATACTACGTGCGTCGATTAACAGAGTATGCGGCTCACGAACGTAACTCAATGTGGGACTGGTCCAAAGTCAAAAACCCGCTGCGAGTGGCCCTAAACTACGTCGTTGTGCGCGTATGCGGCTCGATGCCTTCGCTGAAAACAAAAAACGCGCTATATCGTTCAATTGGGATCAAAATCGGCAAGAACGTTTCTGTCGGTCTGGAAGTCACTTTTGATATCTTTTTTCCTGAACTTATAGAAATTGGCGACAACTCCATCATCGGATACGGGTCTACCCTGCTTTGTCACGAATTCCTGATAGGCAAATGGAAAAAAGGCCCGATCGAAATCGGCAAAAATGTTCTGATAGGAGCAAACTCGACTGTCCTAGCAGGCGTAGTCATCGGAAGCGGAGCTACGGTTTCTGCTTGCTCTCTTGTTAACCGAGACATCACCAGCGACGCTCTGGTCGGCGGTGTGCCCGCTCGAGAGATTAGGAGTGAATACACGACGTGAAACTCCGCGGTATCTTGGAAAACACGCCGCTATTAGTTGCGATCATAATTATCAACGTCGCGGGAACGTTAATCGGCTTCTACTACTACTGGGATCAGCTGGTTTCTTCGAGCCCGGTTTATTGGATATTCATTCCAGACTGCCCTCTGTACACTATGCTCGCGGCGGCAATCCTCGCCGTTTACGTGAGTACGAGGCGCAGTTCCGATCTTGTCAATTTCATCACCGCAATAGGATTGGCAAAATATGGCACATGGACCGTATTCGTCATTTTAGCGTTCGCTGGGTTCTATTTTTCAATCGACAGTAGTTTTTACTCACTGTTGGTTCTTTTGCACGTCGCGATGGCTGTCGAGTTCATTCTGCCGGTGATGTTAATTCGACAACTGAGGCCGAGGTTCATCGCCGTTGCGCTCATATGGTTTTTTGCAAACGATTACGCGGATTATTTTTTGGGCACTCACCCACCCATACCGCCAGGCGATATCACGCAGATCGCCATTTTCACTTTCCTGCTTACACCGGTCTTCATAATCGTTGCATACGCTGCAGCCAGATTTTTAAATAATGGCAACACATAAGAGTGCTTAGCGGGGGTTGCCAAGCTAGGTCAAAGGCGCAGGGCTTAGGGCTGCGACGTGCAAGTAAGATACCCTGTCTCGTAGGAGTTCGTGCGTTCAAATCGCACCCCCCGCATAAACGTTGTCACTCGTGCATTCAGCTTTCTTTTTAACCCCTCATACAAGATGCTTTTTCAGCGCGCGGATTGAACAGACAGCTAGACCCAAAGGAAATATAAATCAGCGAGCGTAAAAAAACGATAGGCGAGCAAATTCTGAGACGACGAAGAGATTCACTTCGCTGATACGGTGCTAAGACCTCTACAGCTGAGTGATCGCATCAGCTGAGTGATCGCATTAGGGTAGGAGCATAAATAGGTCAGCGCTCGGCTCGATTCTGGTTTCGATGCCGTCTTTGAAAAGGCGGACTGTTCCCCCGCTTTCTGAAACGGTTATTGCTATTGCGTGTGTCTCGCGCGTGATCGCAAGCGCCGATATATGTCGCCCCCCTAACCCCTCTAACTCTATTGATTTTGTGTCTACGTCTAGGTATCTGCCGGCTGATGTGATGAAACCTTTCTCATCTATGATAAAAACGCCGTCTATCTGAGCAAATTCTTTGATGGTTTCCCAATGCGAAGGATTCTTTATGTCCCGCATATCTTCGGCGTGTCCCTTGTACGGATTCAGAATGAGCTGATGCGATCTTCTCAGCACTTCATTCGTGTCCCCAATTATGAACGCCGTTCCCACTTTCTTGCCCTCTCGGCCCTCTCTTCCCAATTCAAGAGCCAATCGCAAAACCGCTTTTAGCGCCGTTGGATCCACGCGTTCCGCTGTCCTGTCTATTGCCTGCACCGTTACAAGCCGTTTGACGTCACACACAACGATAGACGATAAATCCGCCAGGCATAGCAGGCCGACGATGTACCCTCCATTTATTACATCCTGAACATAGGCCGCGGTGGCAATGTCCTGCACAAGCGCGAAATCATTGAGCGCTGGGGCGACGATCTTAGTTTTGAGGTCCTGGGTTGCGCTTTGGCTTAGGAGGTCTTGCAACTCATTGGTGACACCTTTCGTTAGCGAAGAGGTTTCAATGAAAGTCGAAGGGACGTCGCAGGGCACCTCGATACACGATGCATCTGAGATCACAAAAATATGTGCTGCATTGATTTTTTTTGCCAGCTCACCGGCAGCCTCAGTGATTGCTGTGTAAATTTTATCCATAGAGCTCAATCGCTTCAGGCGTCTAGCTTTCCTACGTATACTATTTTTCTTGACTTAAAAACTACTTCCATATTCGCCTTTACGATAGCGATTATGAGCTATTTAGCTATTTATATCTGTTTTACGAAATACCAAGAGATGAAGCACTTTGACGTAGATCTGCACGTGCACTCACGTTTCAGCATCGGGACGAGCCCTAAGATGGATCTGCCGCGAATGTGTGAAACTGCTCATTTGAAAGGCATTCAAGTGCTCGGAACTGGCGATTGTCTTCACAGCGCATGGCTAGAAGAGCTAGAATCAAGCTTAGAAAAGCGTGGAGACTGTTACGAGATTGATGGAATTGCGTTTGTTATTCAAACTGAAATTGAAACAACGGTCAAGGGGCGTGTTCACCATGTGATATTGTTTCCGAGTTTCTCTTCCGCGCACGAACTCCGCGAAGTGGTGTTAAACAACGGGTATTCCCAATTAACTGGCGGCAGACCTCAGCTTAGAATATCGCCTGAAAAACTTATCAGTTTAGTTCGTGACGTTGACGCACTCGCGGGGCCGTCACACGCGTTCACTCCTTGGACATCAATGTATGCCGCATACGACAGCATCCGTGAGTGTTATGGGGAGAATGCTGATCTCGTCACTTTTCTAGAGCTCGGACTTAGTGCCGACACCGAAATGGCCAGCAAGCTAGCAGAGTTGGATTCATGCACCTTCGTGTCTTTCAGTGACGCACATTCCGCGGCGCCTGACAAGTTAGGCAGAGAGTTTACGCGATTCTGCTTGCGATGCCCAAGTTTTAGAGAGGTACGTCGAGCATTTCAAGGCATCAACGGCAGGGGCGTAGTCCTCAACGTAGGTCTCGATCCACGAGAGGGCAAGTACCATCTGACAGGATGTCATCGCTGCAAAAAAGCTTACGACCTAGAAGATATCACCGTTGATGGAAACGTGCTAAAAACCTGTCCCGAGTGCGGCGGGCCACTCAAAATAGGTGTCAAAGATCGAATACGACTCCTTGCGCTCAAGAGTGGCGAAGTTCCTTCAGCACGAAGACCACCTTATAGACACACTGTGCCGCTCTTAGAGATACTGAAGGCTATGAAGCGGTCCAAGGCTATGAAGCGGTCCAAGGCTATGAACGTCAAGAAGAGTTACCACGAACTGATACGGGAATTTCATAACGAAATAAACATTCTAATCGATGCGCCTCTAGGTGATGTGCGGCAACAGCACCCAGAACTCGCGGAAGTGCTTGAACGGTTCAGAAACGACGCTATCGACTTCGAGTTTGTGGGCAGGGGCGGTTGGTATGGAAAGATTAAGATCTAGTAGCCCTCAGCTTGCCTCTTCCTATTAACGAGGTTCTTTTTTTCATACGCTTCGATGACCGTTTGTGGCGTCAGACCTGCGCTGATCATCGCAGACACGAGGAAGTGCAAGCAATCAATTAGTTCTTCGTGAACGCTGCTCCACTTTTCCGCAGACAGCGTGTGTTTTTTCCACCACTTCCTGTCACCGGTGATGACGACGCCTAGCGTGTTGCGCGTCTCGTAAGACTCTTGTATCAAATGCCCAAGCAAGGCGACGACCTGGTCTTCTTTGCTCCACTCGTTAAACGGGGCTCGATTTTGAACGGATTCGTCAAAGCTCGCCTGCAATTCAAAGATCTTGTTTAGTCGGTCCATGCAGAGAATTACACGAGGACGGAGATAATAACGCTGTCGATGCGCGCGCATAGAAAGCTTGATCTCGNNCCCCACTGCGTGGCTCGAAAAACGCATACACAGACGGCGAAGCGCCATTCTAATCGTCATCGTTTCCATCTTCGCGGCCCTCGCTTTCGTATTGCTAGATATCGTTTACATATTGTACAGTGAG
>PMIN01000020.1 GCA_003158275.1 Methanobacteriota archaeon | reverse complement strand
CCCCGCCGTCAATCAGACCTTCACCCTCTCCGGCACGCTCACCGCCAACGGCACCCCGCTCTCAGGAAAGCAGATCACCATCATCCAACACGGCCCCACTGGCCAATGGTCGACCGTCGGCACCACCACCACCTCTGGCAGCGGCGCCTACACCCTCTCCCTCAGCGAACCGACCGGTGGCGTGTACTATTACGAGATCTGGTTCAACGGCGACACGACCTATGCTAAGTCCTACGCGCCGCTTTCGCTTTCCATTGGCACTTTTGAGAATACCACCCTCACCGCGACGACTGATAACAGAAACCCGGCCGTCGGCCAGCAGTTCACCCTTTCTGGGTACCTCACCGATGCGAACAACACACCCCTCTCCGGCAAACAAATCGTCGTCGTCCTAATAGATTCCACTGGCGCGAAAACCACTATCGGTAACGCTACCACTAACAGCTCTGGCGCGTGCCAATTTGCGACCAGCGAGTCGACGCAGGGTGCATTCAAGTATGAACTTGACTTTTATGGCGGCAATACGTATGCTCCAGCAACCACTGGGGTAATCGAGACGGTTGGCACTCTTACGCCGGCCGTGCTCGACCTCTATACAACAAACGCTACGCCTGCCGTGAACCAGTCATTCACCTTGTATGGGTCGTTATTCGACGGAGTAAACGGCACTCCCCTCTCCGGCAGAGTGATCTACCTCCTCCAGACCCACCCCACCAGCAATAATCTTGGCACCACGATAACCAACAGCTCCGGTGGGTACCGCTTTACCCTCAGCGAGCCCACAGGGAACTACGTGTATGAAGTTGGCTTCAACGGCGACTCAAACTATTCCGCCATCACATGGACTCAGTGGATAGCTGTTGGCGACTTGAAACGGACGAGCCTTTCGTTCAACGTTTCGAATGCCTCGCCAGGCGCTGATCAAAACTTCACGTTTTCTGGGTATTTAAAAAATGCAAACGGCACCCCCCTCACAGCAAAACAAATCGAGCTTGAGTGTGAAATGCCCGGGAATATATGGCAATTGATGGGGGAAACGCAAACAAGCTCAAATGGCTACTACTCGTTCACTATCAGCGAGCACACCGCTGGTCTATACTGGTACGAGTGCTACTTCCACGGCGACTCCGAATATGCAGCTGCAACCGCGGGAACTCGAGTCAGTGTCGGTACCCTTGTGCCGACCTCACTTTCCGTCACTGCCAGTAATACTAACCCCGCCGTCAACAAGCAGTTCACCCTTTCTGGATACCTCAAAGAAGTGAACGGCACGCCTCTCGCCACGAAACTCATTGACCTTTACCGGCAAGACCCTAGCGGCCAGATCACGCAGCCGACTGGCACCTACACGAACGCGACAGGGTATTATCAGTTTAGTTGGAGTGAAAGCTCGCACGGGAGTTACCGATACACCGTAGATTACGTTGTAGATCAAAACTATGCAGAGTCTATAGCCGGTGTAACTATCAACATCGGCACCCTCCAATCCACCACCGTCACCGCAGTCTCCAACAATTCCAACCCCCTCATTAGCCAGCAGTTCAACATCTCCGGCGTACTCAAGGACACGAATGGGGCCACTCTCTCCAGCAAGCAGATCACCATCATCCAACAGGACCCCACCGGCAAATGGTCCACCGTCGGCACCACTACCACCTCTGGCCGTGGCGCCTACACACTCTCACTCAGCGAAACCACCGCAGGCTCCTACCATTACGAGATCTGGTTCAGTGGCGACAGCGCTTATTCGTCCTCGTATGCCCCACTTTCCGCACGGGTCGGTAGCCTCTAACCAAACACACTCACTGCCAACGCGAACAACCGCAACCCCGCCGTAAGCCAATCCTTCACTGTCTCCGGCACCCTGACCGCCAACGGCCCCGCCGTTCTCAATGAACAGATCACCGTTATCAGTCAGAACTCTCCGAATTAGTGGGCCACCTCGGCACCGCGGCCGCCAAAGGTTCCTGCTCGCTCACCGTCAGCATCCCTAGAATACCTACACCCCCCACACGAGTTTCAAAGGCGACAGCGCCGATTCTCCCGCATATGCCTACGTTCGATAGAACGTCGGTCCTACGCCTTGATATTTCACGCGCGGCTGAAACCTGATCGCTCCGCAACTAGCGTCCGCATTGAGTCTCTCCTGTTTCGCGACAAAGGTGTGACGACTGCTAATAGTACATGTACTTTAACATACGTGATCCAAAGCCCCTGATGGTGCTCTCGCCCAACTATTGTCTTTCGCGAGCAATAATCAGATATGTGCTCAAACCAGGAAATCGAGCGACAAAGTAAAAGCAACGTGGGCGCACATGATTGCAACATCCACGGAAATTGAGCGGCCGGGGTCACAAATAAGGGACGAGTAAAACGTTAGGCTGAGATATGAATGGACCAAAAAGTTTTGGTATCAATAATAATCCCAACTTTCAATTCTGAGGAAACCCTATCTAGGTGCTTGGAATCCGTTAGGAGCCAAACGTATACAGAGTATGAAGTCATCGTCGTCGACAAAGGCTCAACTGATAAAACGGTTGAAATTGCACGGCTTTTTGGGGCGCAGGTCTTCGTTATAGAAGCGACTGAACGAAGCGAACAACTGAACTTTGCGGCGTCGAAAGCACGCGGCCAGTATTTGTACAGAATCGATTCTGACTTCATTCTAGAGTCGAGAGTTCTTGAAGAAGCGGTGGAAAAATGCGATGAAGGTTATGATGCCATTGCAGTGCATAACACCTCCGATCCCACTGTCAGCTTCTGGTCAAAAGTCAGAAAAATGGAAAGGGACTGTTACCGGAACGATGACTTAAATATAGCTGCAAGATTTTTCAAGCGAGATGTGTTTGAGTCTCTTGGGGGATTCAATGAATCCTTGGTGCTGGCCGAGGATTACGATCTTCACAATAGGATTCTTAGAGCAGGTTTCAAAGTCGGAAGAATAAAAGCACAGGAAGTGCACATAGGTGAGCCCCGAACGTTCGCAGACATCGTCAAGAAACACTATTACTACGGAACCACGGCAAAGCGATTCATCGAGGAAAACCCGAGGAGGGGGGTGAAGCAGTTTTTCCCATTAAGAGTGAGTTTCATCAGAAATTCGAGGACGTTTGCGCGTCATCCCGTTCTAACTTTCGGATTCATCGTCTATCAAGCCGGGAGGTATATTCCGGCCGCAATGGGGTACACCACGGCACACGTTCGTCTAAGACTTGCGGACGGCAGGACTTCGCGGCGTTGACGTTGTAGCACGCTCTCAACCCCTCTCAGCGAAGCAGACCCATACTACAACGAGATATTATTCGATGGCGACAGCGCTTTCGCACTCCTCAGTCTCCTTCCGTCGGCAGCTAATAATCCTTGACTCATTCGATCATGTCGTTCACTCACTTTGGACCGACACGATTGTTCTTTGCAAAATAAGGTCTTTTTTCATTTTTGAATGTTAGCAACACGCGATTTGACCTTCAAGCGTCCGTCAGGAAAAAGGACATTGGCAACCTATCTGCCACGCGAGCAAGGCCGTCAAGCGCGGAACACACCGCTGAGATATAGCGCGCCGTAGCGTCTGTTAGATCAAGAGGAGGACCGAAGCATTGGACGTGCCAGTACAAAGAGTTGGACAGCCGCGGTATCCCGGCGAAAACAGTTGCAGTTCAGAGCAAAATCGTGGCGCTCTGCCGGTGAGCCGATCACTAGTCCTCCTCGAAGGGATGCTACTTTTATTAATACCAAGGCTCTTGATATGGTATGAAGGTCGAGACTGCCTCAGGCATTTGAAAGCGCTCTTGCAACTTCCTAGGGACGTTTTACAATATCTGAGCGTCAACGAAACAGGATTAGCCTTGTGAAGAAGCCGCTTTGGGACGTGGTGACGGCTGAGGACGGAGCTGCAAGTGAAACGAATACTCGTTATCCTAAACGGTTGGACAACGCCGATGGCCGGCGGAGACTACCACGCGCTGAAGGTCGCTCAGCAGTGGAGTCAAACCGACAGGCTGACGTACTTACTCCCTCGTTTAGGGTACTCCTATGTGACCAAGGCGGGACTCTTGGCCGGCAATGCTGTCGTTATTGATTCTTTTTTAGAACGCGAAACGTCGAGCATAGTGAGAATAGTCTTGTTGTATTGTGTTCGCGTGCTGAAGCTCATGTTCTCGCCTCCACGAGGGAAGTACGACGTGTTAGTGGCTGCCAATCATTTTTTGACAGACGTGCTTCCCGCTGTCTATTTGAAATCCAGAAACTCGCCCTGCCGTCTCGTCGCGTACTATCACGGGCTCCCCGTGGACGAATCCAGCCCCAGCTGGCTTCTGCCACGCAAGATCAACGATGCGATATCCGTATCGCTGCTCAGAAGGTTTTTCGACGTAGTCTTCGCGATAAATCAGCCTGTGAAGGACTTCCTCATCTCGCGAGGGGTTGAGGCACAAAAGATCCGGATCACACACAACGGCATTGATTCGATTCCGTCTGAAATGACCGAAATGACGGCAAAGGGACCGGTATTTGATGCGTGTTTTGTTGGTCGACTCGTGAAGAGCAAGGGCGTCTCGGATTTGATAAGAATCTGGAAGGGCGTTTGCGCCGTGTATCCCGACGCGAAGTTGGCCATTGTCGGTGACGGGGTTGAAAAAAACCGGCTCGTCAAGCTCATAAAAAATGAAGGACTCGACGAACGCATCACCTTGTGCGGTTATCTGCAGCAAGAGCGCTTTGCCGTTATGCTTCGCTCAAAGCTTTTTCTGCTCCCAAGTTATGCAGAGGCTTGGCCGCTCGTGATCGTCGAAGCGATGAGCTGCGGCTTGCCTGTCATTGTGTACGATCTCGCCGCGTTGAGAAATGTGTGGGGAAACGACATTGTTTACGTCCCAAAAGGGAATGAAGCGCTATTCACGAAGACGATAGTCAGCATGCTCGATGATCCAGAGTTGCGCTCGACACTCTCGCAGAACGGATCAAGACGCAGCAGGGACTATCTTTGGGGCAGTATAGCACAGAGCGAGCTCGATTCGATCGCGAGCTTATCTTAGAGAGAAGCAAAAGAGCGCATATGGCAAGCGAGTCGAGGTTCAGCGCGGCAAAGGACGCTGCTGCCAGAAATAAGAGGGTCGCGCTCGTCTATTTTCCACACGCGGGAAAAACGGTCTACAAGTTTGTGGATCAAATCCTTTGCATTTTGATCCCGATTTCCGACTTCATTACCGTCGTGGGGGGCGGTACCGAGCTCCTGAACGAGCACGACTCGGCACGCGTCAGGTTCGCTGACATCGGCATCACGATGCATCACAACCTCGCCAACTCCCGTTCGCTCCGACTTTCGAAGGCATTGTGGGGTGTAAAAGCTGTTCTCGTCCAAGTGCTCGAGGCAGCCGCACTAATCAAAAATGCCCGCAATATCGATGTCGTTTTGTTTTACATTTCATACCCTAGCAATGCGCTCCCATTGATCGCTGCCAAGATGCTGCGGAAAAAAACGTGGATGGTGATGGTCACGAGTGGCGGCGACGGGCGTGGCCCGATCAGTTACCTCCAGAATCTGCACAAGCAGCTTATCTACTCCATGACCGACATCATCACCCCTGAATCTAAAAGACTCGTACCCGAACTTGCGCTCGGCAAATACGGAGCGAAGGTCGTCGGCGAGGGGTATCGATACGTAGACACCGAACGGTACCGCATCGAGAAAGAGTTCGGTCAAAGGACCAAAGTTGGATTCATTTCGAGGCTGGAAGAAAAAAAAGGTACCCTCAACTTCTTGCGGGCGGTGGAGATTATCCAAAGACACGCCTACTCGGATGTTTCTTTTTTGATCGGCGGGGATGGCCCCCTAAGGCCCGTTGTCGAAGCCGAAGTGGCAAAACTAAGAAGCGGCGGCGCTCGAATTGAGTATCTCGGGTGGATCCCCGAAACAAAGTTTCCGCATTACCTAAACGAATTGAAAGTGCTCGTTTTTCCGACAACTGTCGAGGCGAAAGAAGGCCTGCCGACAATAATACTCGAAGCCATGGCGTGTGGTACGCCGGCTCTGACTACTCCGGTAGCAGCGATTCCCGACGTGATAAATGACGGAGCTACGGGGTTTTTCCTAGAGAGTAGCTCGCCGGAGCATATCGCAAAGGGTATCTTGAGGGTGCTCACCTGTGAAGGGGTCAATATGGTGCGCGAACAGGCCCGTGCGCTGGTGGAAGAAAGGTTTTCCTTTGCGAGTGCAGTAGAGCGATGGGACGCAATCCTCAATGGAACTGAATGATCGCGGATAGGGTGCCCTCTTCTCCCTTATTGTGAGCAAGCGTCCCTGAGACGTGAACGGTCGGGCCGCGAGCAGAGGAGGGTTCAGTTTTAGGCGGGTTCTTCGTTTGCGGAAGCATTATTACGCTGTTGCTCGCTGCCACATCCTCGCCGATCATGGTCTGCCGATCCTCGGCTGCAAAGTCGCTAGCGGAATATCAAGAGCTCTTTTGCAAGAAAGCATAGGTGAAAGCGTGCAGCCGGGTACACCTCGCCTCGCCGCATAAGTTGTCAAAGTTTTTATATAGTCGTCTATCACAGCGCTCTCACATACCCCACTCCGTTTTCAAAGGACTTATGAAAATCGCGGTGTTAGTGGAGAAATTCCCGCCGGAAAAATGTGAGGGACTCGAGCTGGCGACTCAAAACATAGCTCGACATCTTGCATTGCTAGGACACGACGTTCATGTCGTAACGATGCTAGATCACGGTAGAAGCAGTAGAACCATTGAAGATCAAGTTCACGTCAACCGTTTTTCCATCCCGCGTGGCTATTTGGGATATGCGGTGATGTTGCTTAAGACGTTTTTGAGCTTAGGAAAGATCGATGCTGAGCTCAATCACGCACAAACCGTGTTCATGGGCGTTCCAGCCCTTTTTGCGAAGGTATTGCTGAAGCAACCGTACGTCGTCTGGGGAAGAGATGATATATATCCGCCTTGGCGATTCAAGCGACTTTTGTCTCGACTTGTGTGTCGGCATGCTGCCGGCGTGATAGCATTGACGAGCGATATGAAAAACGAAATATTAACATTTTGCGAGCGAACGATTTATGTCATACCGAACGGCGTCGATTTCAGCCGTTTTGGACGACCGCACGTACACGAGTCTCGTAGGCTGTCAGCCGTTCAGGGCGACAAACAAGTCATTCTGTTCGTCGGCGGGCTGCGCGCGATAAAGGGGCTCGACTATTTGCTGGAGGCAATGAGCATCGTCAAGCAGAAAAAGTCGCGCGCGACGCTGGTCTTGGTGGGGGACGGGACGGAGCGGGCTCATCTGAAAGCATTAGCGAGGGGCCTCAACATTGAGGAGCGCGTTACGTTTGCGGGCAGCGTGCCTCCAGAGCGAGTCCCCGAGTATATGGCGGCGGCTGACATCTTCGTGTTGCCAAGCGTTTCAGAGGCGTTCCCCAATGTGATACTTGAGGCCATGGCTGCGGCATTGCCGATAGTCGCCACGCGCGTTGGTGGGGTACCCGAAATTGTTACAGATGGGGTAAACGGGTTTGTCGTTTCGCCAAGGAATCCGCGAGCACTTGCTGAGAAAGTACTCGCCCTACTAGACGACACCGAAACTCGCACCAGGATAGCAAAAGCGAATGTGCTCGAAGCCCAAAAGTACACATGGGAGAACGTTGTCCTCCGGCTCGAAAAGGTGTACCGCGCGTCGCTCGCCTCTTAGCTCGGGTAGGCCCTCTTCGATGCGCCACGAGCAGATCGAAAGAAATCAGTTGCTGTTCGTGCTTCGATCGGCTGCTTGCGCGGCCAAGCGTTCGCACTAGCGGTAGGAAGCCTCCGCCGCCAGCGCGGCCACAGTAGCTGGATACTGGGCGTGACATTGTGTTGTGGTCAATTGGTGACGGTGTGGGGGAGAACTCAGTTGACAGAACACCGCTTTATTATGCCTGAACTCGCTCCAAAAATCCCATAAGTTTGTCTGTGGAGCTAAACAGACTGTAGCGACCGCCCTCCTGTGGATACAGGTAACCGATGCTTTTTTGACGGTTTTTCAATTTTTGAGCGCAGCAATTCTGTGAGTGCTCAACGTGGAGCGGCGAGTCTCTGTCTCCACGGGAACGGTGTCAAATGCTTTTTTCTACATTTTACCGGCACCACGAAACCTACCGCTATTCTCCAGCCAGAATGGCTTGAATCCTAGCGTGGCTACTATCTGGTTCCTACGAGGCTAGATTGCGGGCACGCGATGAATTTCGTCCAGAAAATGTTCAGGGGCGTACAAGTGCCCTATAACGTCCGCCAAAGACAGCGCAAAATAGTCGTCCTGCAACGGGCATCCCTCTTTTTCGATGTCTAGCTTGAATTTCTTGATCGTTCTCTTTCCGGCGAGAGACCCATCTCATCGATATCCAGCCCGTAAACCTCCGCTGCTCGAGAGGAGCTCTTGATGTGTAACCAAAACGCGCCGTTGGCGCAGCAAACGTCCAGTATCTCATCTACGGGTTGTTTCAAGTCGCTAAACTCTTCAAGCACGTGGGGCGCCCTGGTCGCATCGTGTGTTGGCACGCCCCCAGCTCGCTCGTCGCTTCTTTACTTGACATCCAGTCCTTCTGCGCGTTCCTTGCTTGGCATTATTAACGCTTAAGCTCGGGTGCAAAGGCAAACTCCTATCACTTAATACACTCCGCGTTGGACGTTCCATGCTTTTGAGAACCTCAAAATCTCGCGACGCACCAAAACGAAGCGCCTTCACATGACATTATTGTGGCCCCAGTCTCTGCCCCGAGCGAGATGGATAGAAGGAAATTTACGTGGGAGTTACCATAGTTTGAGCGGTCTTTGTGCTATGAAACGCGATAGCATCTACCGAGAACTAGACCGCATCCTCGCGTTATGCGGTGTCGGACTATCCGCGTTGGTGATAGCTGGCGCGATCATATCGCGTAGTCGAAATCCAAATATCCTCATAGCCGTTTCACTCGTCTTGATATTCTGCGCTACTTGGCTGTGCATAAGGAACCGGGACTCGTTGAAAACAATCCAGCTCCAGACTCACGGAGCAGTCTTTCTGTCAAGCGCCGCCGCGTTTTTCCTCTTTTTCGGACTCTCCGTTCTGTCTTTGCACCTTCGATCGGACGTCTACGTTCGCCCCATCCTCTACTTTGTTTGCACCGCCCTGATGGCGAGTGCGGTTGCCATCGAGACATTGTCGTCTCCGCCGGGTCGGCGGAGTGTCTTTGCTATTTTGCCTCAAATCATAATCCTCGGCGTCAGCGTACAAGTGTCGCAGCTTATCATCTTTCCGAACATGATCGGGATCGATCCGTGGATGCACGAGTGGATCACATCGACGATAGTCGCAACTGGACACGTGCAAGCAAACACGGCGTACACTGCCCTTCCTTTATTTCATTTGGAGGTTGCCTCGACGATGCTCTTAGCGTCGCTTGACTACAAGTTATCGGTCATGCTCTCGGTCGGGCTCTGCTTTGTTATCGTCGGCACGCTGTTCACTTTCCTTCTCGGAAAGAGACTCATCAGTGACAAAGTTGGTCTTCTTGCCGCCTTGGTATTGGTAACCGCAAATAGCTTCATTTGGCTCGGGTCCTGGACGATCCCCAACACGCTTGGCGCCCTCTTGCTCTTGGTTGGCATTTACGAGATTCTGCGATTGAGGGATCAAAACGCGGCACGCCACATCGCGATTATCCTTTTAGTCATGGCAGCGGTAATTCTCACGCACACACTCTCTGCCATGGCATTTGCGATAGCTGTGCTTGCAGGCGTGGTCGCGCTGCGGTTGCATCAGAGATTCCACCATAGCGACACGAGCAACAACTTATCTTTGACCCTCGCTCTTGCTTTTGTCGTGGGCATGCTTCTCTGGTGGATCAACATATCGGGCAGCTTCTACGCTCTGGTCTCGTTGTTTCACTACTCGGCGGCAAACTTTGCGCAAACAGCATCGGCAACGTCACTCTCGCAGTCTACTGCCGAACAAGTATTCAGTTTCCTCGGCTTGTACGCGTTTTTCGCGCTGTCGTTACTCGGCCTTCTTTACATGCTATCCGAAAAATTTGGTAATGCGCGCACTTTGGAGCTGGTGTTCATGGGGGTGCCGATGTTGTTGTTGACCTTTTCGAATGTATTCGGGGTCTTTTTGTTACAGGAACGATGGGCTGGTATTGCGCAGATATTTTTCGCAGTTCCACTGGCGCTAACGCTGGTGCTGGTAGCGAGTCTCTTTAGAAGCACCACGATCAAGTTGGGCCTTGTGGGAACGATCGTTTTGTGCCTTTCATTCGTCATGATTCTCAGTCCGATCGCAAGCACTGACAACCATTTTCTGAGCCCGAGCCAAGGGACCCTCGCACTGTACAGTTCGGAAGTGCAGGCGTTTGACACCATCTACCAAAATAGTACCGGACACCTCTTCGGCGACGACTACTACATGCCTGCCTTGACGTTCTACCACAACCTGACGCAGTCCGATCAAGTCACTCTGTACCAGGTAAACCGCACCCCGAACGACTTGATCTTATTGAGAAGCGCAGATATCGGTCAGCCGATTACGCTCACCCCCTTGGGTGACACCGTAGTGCCCCCCGCGCCGCAGGTAATTAGTCCGGCAGGATCGCTTGTGTATGACTCAGGTACGGTCCATGCGTATCGCCTAAGCTAGTGCCAATCGAATAGACGACTTCATCACGACTGTCATCTGCCGATTTGTGGCTGTGCACCATCTTTTTTGTGACTTGGGCTACTGCTGTCCACTGACTCCCGCAATGCTTGAAAATACACCGAGTCGTCGCAGTCCGCCTCGGGCAGCGGCTCGCGCGGCTTACAGAAGCTGGCCGAAACAACCGCTTCGCCCCCGCTGACGCTGCCTCGGCGCCCTCGTTGCGACCCTTTATATAAGCCTACGACAAGGTGGTAACGTCCAGACGAGTGGTCTTAAGGCTGATTGCTTGTGGCCTCTAGGATCCCCACCATGACTGCCAACATTTCGAAAGCCACGAAAGCCGCGGTACGCGTTTTTGATGCAGATCTCATCGTTGTATTGATCGTGAGCGTGCTCGGTCTTGCGTTCGTGGCCGTGCCGCAACTTAGCGACAGCAGCGTCCGCTCGGTCCTTGAGACGGCCCTCCTGCTGTTTGTGCCTGGATATGCCTTGCTGGCCGCCACGTTTTCGCGGAAATCGGATCTTTCTGGCCTAGAGCGCATCGCTTTATCATTTGGACTGAGCATTGCTGTTGTGCCGCTGCTGGCCTTTGGCTTGGCACTCACCGCGTGGGGCGTCAGCGCGAACTCGGTAGCGATCGCCGTTTTCCTTTTTGTCATCGCGGGCACGGCAGCTGCCTATGCGCGAAGGCGCGCACTTCCTCTTCGCGAACGTTTTTCCGTTAGCTTTGGCATGTTGGCGCCCTCCACAACAATGCGCGCATATCGCGAAAAGGGTCGGCCGCACGGGATCCTGATCATATTGCTTGTGTGTGCCATCCTTTTTTCAGCGTCAGCGCTGGCATACGCGTTTCTCACCCCGGAGCCGCAAGAACGATATACCGAGTTTTACCTTCTTGCGCCCGGCGGAAAGATGCAGGGATATCCCACAAATATCACGCTCGGCGACACACAAAATGTCACCGTCAGCGTCGCGAATCACGAAGGCACTGACGTCAATTATACGCTTCTCGCTACGCTAAACGACAGCAGCACGTCCACTACGTTATATTCAGGGAACCTATCGGTCGCGAACGGGCAGACCGTGCGAGAGACTATAGCGTTGAAGCCAAACCTCGTTGGAAATAACGAGCGGATCAACTTTATACTGTATCGCGCTTCAGATCCGACAATCCCGTATCGGGAGACCTACCTGGTGGTAAATGTGACAGCCCCGTGATCAAGATCACGATAAGCTTGCCGGATAAGACATATCGTGGCCTCTCGTAAGCGCGGCGCAGGTTGCTGGCGAGCTATGCCAGCCGGATATTGCCGTGCAGGTAACGAGTCTGACGTGGGTCCTCCGCTTCCTGACCCTGGTTATTCGAGTGTATGGATGGATTCCGGCTCGGGCCGGCATGCTAAATGGGAAGCCCCGGATGGTGCATGCAGGAAACTTTATTACGAAAACCTGCGGTTCTTATAACGCAACGAGAATCGGCCAACGATTTTGTTGCGTGAAGAGGGCAATGGCACGTTGAGATAATCAAGGTCTTGTGGGCCGCAGCTTCTTCAGCGAACGGTTCAGCGCGACGACGGTGATCGAAGCAAAGCGTGCGGACGGTCCGGCGGTCAGCGTCAGCAATGGGGGGGCGCTGCAACTGTGAAAGGTAACGTCATTGATTGGGTACGGCTGCGACGCTTTAAGCACAGCGAAACATACCGCAAGCTACGCGACATAACGACACCGCAGGAGTTGAGAGAATTCCAGGAAGCCCGTCTCAATGCCCTGCTCTTGCACGCATACGCTCACGTGCCTTACTACCACCGGGTTTTTAAAGAGATCGGACTCATTCACGGCGGAGCCGTTGACATGTCGAAATTCGATCGCATCCCCGTGCTGACAAAGGACATACTCAGGCGTTTCACCAAGGAACTTGTTCCTAACGACCTTGACAAGAGGCGTTGGTTTTACGACACGAGCGGTGGCTCCACCGGAGAACCGGTTCGTATCGTGCAGGACGCTGATTTTTTGAGATGGGGGGCGGCGGCCGAGTACTATTACTACGCGCACATGCTTGGGATCGAGGAGCCGGTCGCACGACGGGTGATCCTGTGGGGCTCCGAAAGGGATCTCTTCACAGGCAGCGTCGGAATCGGAGCGCGTTTAAACAATCGGCTCACGCACGTCTTGTTTTTGAATAGTTTCAGAATGAGCGAGAGTGACATGGAGCTGTATGTAGACAGGATAAACGCGCATCATCCGGAACTTATAAGAGGTTACGCAAACTCGCTGTTCGTGCTGTGCGACTACGCACTCCGAAAGAAGCGGAGCCTTTACACTCCTAAAGCCGTCGTAAGCTCGGCCGAGCTTTTAACGGACTCCATGCGGCAGGTCATTGAATCTGCCTTCAAGACGGACGTCTTCAATTTCTATGGCTCTCGAGAAGTGGGCGGTCTCGCTGGGGAATGCATGAAGGGCAGCATGCATCAGTTCGCCTTTTTTAACCAGCTTGAAGTTCTTGATGAGCACGATCAGCCAGTCGGCGCGAACGAGGAAGGCAGGGTCGTTGTGACCAATTTCGCTAACTACGCGATGCCTTTGATACGGTACGAGATGGGAGATACCGTCGTGCGCGGAGACAACGTCTGTACCTGTGGAAACCCGTTACCCACGTTGCGAAGACTCACGGGCAGAGTCGGCGACCACTTCGTCACCAGAGACGGTACAATGATAGAAGCGAACTATTTCGGGTTTCTTTTCGATTTTCGTGACTCAATACGTAGGTTTCAAATGATTCAAGAAGATTTTGCACGCATACGGATCAAAGTGGCCTTGCGAAGTCCTTTGACGGATTCCGAACAGGAGGACGTCGAATATAAAATCCGTTTTGTCATGGGCAACTGTGAAATACTATGGGACATCGTCGATGACATTCCAGAAAGCGGCAGTGGAAAATATCTTTTTATCAAGTCGCTGGTGGGTAGATGAGCGCCACTAGCGCGATTGAACTTTTGGAAGAAATTTACACGTCTTTATACAATGGTTTTGCAGTGCTGTCCGAAAGGCGCTTGGCGACAAACAGAAAAAGACGTGTGCGCGTGGTGGCGTAAGAATGGCTGTTGAGTTGCTCGAAGATAAAAAGCGCTGGGACCAGTTTGTCGAAAATAGCCCGCAGGGATTGCTATTTCACAAGTGGGACTTCCTAAAGACCGTTGAGCGACATTCGAGGTACCAGTTCTTGCCCTATTGCGTATACTCGGGAGAACAGCTAAGATGCATATTCCCTTTTTTTGTTGCTCGACGGCTCGGACTGACCGTCATGTGCTCCCCCCCGCCGCACGCACAAATTCCGTATTTGGGTATCGCTTTTGATCCTAGCGTGCAAGCACTCAAGGCACTTGCCAGGGAAAAAATCTTTGAGCAAGTGACTGGCGAACTGTGCGAGGAAATTGATAAGATCGCTCCGAATCACGTGTATTTTAAGACCGTCCCAAATTTTCTTGACGTGCGCTCCTTCATTTGGAAAAACTTCGCGGCGCACTTGTTGTTCACGTATGCCATCGACTTGGAAAAGCCAATCGACGAAATCTGGAGCGGGTTCAGCAGAAGATGCAGACAGGGCATCAAACCCTTAAGTGCACTGTCACCTCAAATACGACAAACAGACGATGTCAGCTTGGTTCTTGACATCTGGCGAGAGAGATTCCGCGAACGCGGGATAGAAGTGCCTCTACTCAGCGACAGTTATCTAAAGGAGCTTGCGGCTGCATTTCCCCAGGACGTGACCGTTTACAGCGTCAGTATCGACGGAAGGCTCGCTGCCGCAACCGTGTGCTGTGTGCTGCGCGAGGATCGGTATGGCTATTGGATCGGTAACGTCAGCGCACGCACAGATCTGACCACGAACGAGTATCTTGTATGGGAGATAATTCAGCACGCAAAATCAGAGGGCTTTAAGAAGCTGGATTTGTTTGGCGCACCTAATCAGCGTATCTCTAAATTCAAATCGAAGTTTAATCCAGAACTAGAACCGTTTTGCTATGTTGAGAAAATCGACACGCGCGGCAAGATCGTAAATTTTGCAGCCTCCAAGCTGGGAGAGAAGCAAATCTTGCCTCGGCGGCATGAACGTAAGTCGAAAGGCGAACCTGCGACTTGAGAAGCGACCGACGTCGCAACTAACGTAGAGCTTAAAGTGTGTGGTGGCGCAACAATGGCTGT
>PMIN01000115.1 GCA_003158275.1 Methanobacteriota archaeon | reverse complement strand
CCGAGCGGATCAGCCATGCGCACGATTGGATGGTTATGCCCCATGATCACGTAGTCGCAATGCAGCAGGTCGGTCGAAGGCCACGTGTGCCCGTGCATAAGCCCCGCGCCGTGGATGCCACAGCCCTTTGATGGATGAATTTTAATTCGGAAGCGGGAGTCGCGGGGGAGCCAATATTCGATGCCAGCGTCGTGATTTCCCGGAAGAATGTCGACCGGCGCGCATTCAGCTAACGATCGTAAAAAACGGGGGATATCGTGACGTTCAAGTGCTGAGGTTTTAGAGATTGTATGCTTTACGTCTCCCAAAAGTACGACGCGTTGAGCTTTGGCGGTAGCCAAATATCGGAGGGCTCGGTCAATTCGTCGGTCTATCTGCGACGGAATATTTATGCCGCTTAACGCAAGTTCGTGTTCAATTCCGATATGCAGATCAGCCAATACGAGCGTGTTACCCACGGTCAGCGCTGGTTCATTGACTAGGGGCTGTGGTTCGTTCAATGTAGTGCAGTTTCTACGTGTAGAACTCATGCGATTCCGGGCTTTTCAATAGCGCTCCGCCCCACAACGTCAACGTCGCTCCTTGTCGCCTGCTGTCAGAGAAAAACCAAAGGAACCCAAGACAAAACCAAGCCGGATAGGCTAATAGCTGCGCAGATTATTTTGGATCCTAAGCCTGAAATGAAGTCCGCAGAGCGATAATCGTTTTGCCGTTATTCTCCCCAGCTGTCACCCACACAGTGTCTTGTCCCTTAACGAATATGATCAAACCTGCAGTTTCGTTGGCGCTTGTGAAGTTTCTGCTGATGTTGTAGCCTCGTTCTAGCATTTGAGACTTGTAGAACTCTAAAACTTGTTTGGGGGTGTCATTCGTCTGGTAGCTTATCACTTGCCCGACAAATCGGATATTTGAATACGACGTTCTGTTCGCATTAGGATATACCGGCACGTTAAGTGACGCATTGCCAGTCGGCGAAGTTGTATTTTGCGTGAGATTTTCTAGCTTGACCGTGCATCCCGAGGACGCCAATGCCAAACCCGTGATGATGAGGATAAGCAGGACTGCCTTAAACAGTTTCATTGACACCAGCATTACTGCATTTTCAAATAAACCTTGCGGTAATTGCGATATAGGCGTCGTAATGCTGCCACCGCCCTCAAATTGAGGGGCTGCGCTCAACGAATGATTTGTGCCACACCGGCCCGTCTGTCGATGAAGGGCATACCCAAAAGCTTTACCTTAACAATTGTGTATATAAATCGAGGTTGACCATGTTATCTACTATTCCCATAGATCTAAAAGAGATTGACAAAAAAAACATTGATAAAGAGATCCTGCGAGCTAGCATTATTGCTGAGCTTGATGCAATCAATCTTTACGAACAGATGGCTTCTCTCACTAAAAATGAAGCTATTAAAGCTAACCTACTAGACGTTGCGAAAGAGGAAAAAACCCACGTTGGCGAGTTCCACGCTCTTCTTTTACAGCTCGATAGCGAACAAGCTGATGAGCTAGAGCATGGCAAACGCGAAGTTGAAGAATTAGCAGAGAAATAACCCCGAGAGAGCCGGCAGCTACGCACGAGCAGCTAAGACATCAAGAGTAGCTGGCGAGCCGACACAAGGAGACAGGCGATATCGTTCCACAACGAGAACCATTGAATCAGGTCTACCTGTTTGGCCGGTTTCAATCGTAAAGCGGCAAATATGGTGAACGCGAATCTAGTGGCACTGCTAGCACTCGTAGTGTTGGCACTAATTTTGGCTATTTACCTGCTCAAAGTAGGCGACAACGTCGGACATCTTTTCATGCTGCTGGGTGCTGGCTTGTGTGTTATAGCGTTGCTACCATACGTGTTCAATACGCCCAGTGACATTGGGTCGATACTAATCATCCTTGGTCTTGGTTGCGTGGCCTGGGGACTGACATTGAGAAAAAGGAGGTTCCGTTGGAAAAAACATCCTTCTTAAGCCCAGTGGTATCTCCCGCACCGAGGGGGCGCCCGCTACTGATCAGTCTTCTGGTGAAAGCGTCGTAGGACACCTAATAGCGTCTCTTGCCCCACGTATCGCTTTATCTCCGAGAGTTTCGGAGTCGTTAAGCGAGTCGACCTCATAAGTTTCTTTGGAGTACAAGCTTCGCTCATCTAGCGCGAAGCGAGGCACGCGAACGGAGATCGCGACAGGATCTGCAGGAAGACGTGCGGCTTTGGGGCAAGTCAGGTAAGCTTTATATCGGCTTCCCCGCAAATACAGAACGGGCGACAAATTCAGAGGCTTGGCATCGTTTTGACGGGTTCGCCTAACCTAGGGGTTTTGATGGAACAACTCTTAAAACGTGCACGAGAATGCGCGGAAGCGCTCAAGAAGCAGGACGAAATAACGATCGTTTCTCACGTTGACGCAGACGGCCTTGCTGCTGCCGGTATAATCTGCCGCGCGCTCAACAAGATGGAAATAGGCAATGAAATTAAAATCGTCAAGAAACTNNAGTCTAGATTTAATGGACGATTTAGGACCAGTGTGCATAGTCGCTGACCATCACCAACCAGCAGGAAGCTCTGAGATGGCGTTTCACCTCAACCCCCACCTTTTTGGCTATAACGGCGCTACCGACCTGAGTGGATCTGGGGCCACTTATTTGATCGCCAGAGCTCTCGGAGACAATGTGGAGCTTTCGGACTTAGCTATTGTAGGTGCCGTCGGCGATCTACAGCACGTGAGAGAAGGGCGACTAAGAGGAGTAAACAGGTTGATACTTGACGAAGCCGAAAAAAACGCGATAGTTAGGGCAGAAAAGGATTTTCAGGCTTTTGGCCGACAAACGCGACCCGTTCATAAGCTCCTCGAATATGCGTCCAGCCCTTTTATCCCAGGAATAACGGGAAACAGTGCGCAAATCCTGGAGCTTTTGGCTAGCTTGCACATTGAGCTCAAAGAAGCGGGCGAATGGAAGAGATGGGTGGATCTTAGCAGCGCCGAACGGCGCAATATCATTTCTGCCCTCATCCAAAAGTGCTTGGCTGAAGGCATGCACCCTGAAAGGGTACAGAACCTGGTTGGAGAGGTGTACACCCTCTTAAAAGAGGAACCTGGGACTGCACTTCGGGATGCATCCGAATATGCTACGCTACTTAACGCTACCGCGCGATATAGTTTCGAGAAGATCGGGGTCGACGTTTGCCTAGGTGACCGAGCTGGCAGTTACAGAAAAGCAAACGAGCTCCTGTTGATGCACAGAGAGAATCTGGCCCGAGGGCTCAATTACGTCAAGCAAACAGGCATGACGACGCTTTCAAACTTGCAGTATTTCCACGCGGGCGACCACATATTCGATACGATTGTCGGGATCGTCGCGGGAATGTGTAAAAATTTAGAAGGCGTGGATAGACACTTGCCGATCATAGGTTTTGCAAACTCAGACGATGGAGTCAAAGCATCCGCCAGGGGAAGCCAAAGTCTCGTTGAACGCCACCTAAACCTTGCAAGAGCTATGAGTGACGCGGCTCATTCAGTCGGCGGCGTCGGGGGCGGTCACGACATTGCAGCTGGCGCTACAATTCCTGAAGGGACTGAAGCAGAGTTTCTGAAAAATCTGAACGAATTGGTCGGACAACAGCTGTCATAGCGCGCTTACAATGACAGCAGATTATGGTTCATATCGCGAATATCTGTCAACCCTGAAATCGCGTTTGTCTGTATTTCCACGCCACTTTCTCTAACGGCGGCCATGGAGTTTATTCCGCCTATTATTGCTACGCCGATATGACCTCTGCTTACAGGCATTTCTAACAGATCTGAGTTGGGCTCACCAACCTCCAATATTCCCTTAAACTCAGCCTCCATCAAATCCGACAGCAGATTCTCAAGGTGGTTCTTCGCTGCCATGGGCACTTCTCGGACGCTTGCGAGCACCTTGCCAGATCCTGTATTGATCATCTCTAACACGGACGTCAATTCTTGCGACATCAGCACGTCGAGAGGGTCCATTGTAGTCGCGTCGTACCGCAGGGTTTCTGTGAATCTAATGGGTATTTTTTCAGTCACTTGCACGATGCCACCGCAAACGGGCTTAACGGGGATACCAGCTTTTAGGAGTACGCCGTCAATGGTAATGCTGCAAATAGTAAGGATGCCGCTGAAACCTTTCTGAATTGAGACGCCGTTAAAACTCTCACCGCCCTCAATAATTCGCACGTAGGGGCCGACGTTGAGCCCCGCCGCGTACACAAGCTTAAAAATGCTCAACGCCCGTTCCAAATCGTCTTCAGCTACCACTGCGGTATTGAAGGCGACTGTCCCCATAGCAGTTCTTGCGTCAAAAGTAATACCATAAATGAGCTCTTCAATTCTCGACGACATGAATTTCAGCGTCATTTAGCACACCTCCTCGACTCGCGTCTGGTCAGCGGCCAAACAGCCCCTCAAGCGCATATTTTCCGTCGTTGTGCGCGATCGGATTGATTCCTCGTATCTCTTCAGTCGAGAAACCCGGTTGCCCCGAGCTATAGCGACGCCACACATCTGGCCACGGGATGAAATATGCCGTCTTTGGTTTGCCGGACCCCCTCCTCAGTTCTACGGCCAGATACCCGATTCTGCCAGTTCTTCTAATAAACTCCTGCATTTTGGCGACCTGATGCTCTCCCTTCTTATCTACAGAAAAGTGCTGTGAGAAGTACAACGCTGCGGCACCTTTGCTCGTTGAGATGCTCTTGCATTCTATGCCAAGGTATAGCCCACGGTCGGATGAATCCACTAGAACATCAAGCATTTGTTGCGAAAAGCGATGTTGTTTCATCCTATATGCAATAGCATCGATGCCGCGCTGCTTGAAAAAGCCGTTAAATGACTTAACGAGCTCTCTTTCAAAATTGCTCATTGATCGCACTTTCCTCTTACTACTATAAAGGATATCCCTCAACGCCTGCACAGGCGAACGGGAGGACAACGCAAGCGGTCTTTGCTCTTAGTGCCGGACTAACCGATGACGAACTTAGTCTGCTGGCGCTTGAAAAAGCCCTCTTCTTCCAGTTTTTTTAGATTGCGCAAGATCAGGTCAGGATCAGCAGTGAGCCGCCGCAGCAACTCAATTTCGGTCATGTCTGGGTGAGTCACGATCAGAGCAAGGATCTGCCCGCGTAATTGCCTGTTAGAGCGTTTGAAAGGGGCTTGCTTCTTATGATGAGCGCTCTGTCGGCTTGGATTCTTGAATGTCTTCTTGAGCATCACACCATAGTCCATGAGCGCATAGTACCACACGCGCGGATTTGATCGATCGAGAGTACACTCAACAAAAGGGTATATCTCATTGTCTTTCACGCCTTCAGCATCGGCGAAAAACGCGTGAATAAACACTGCTCTAATGTTTGTCTCGATGAAAACCTCTGGCGCGTCAAATGCGAAAGCACGGATTGCGCAGGCAGTGGTCCGTCCAACGCCTGGTAATTCCACGAGGGCCGCATAGTCAGACGGCAGCTTTCCGTCGAATTTTGTGCCAACGATTTGAGCTATGCGTTTCAGAGCAAGCGCTCGCTTGTTATACCCTAAACCGTGCCACGCTTCGAGCACGTTTTTTAATCGAGCGCCGGAGAGAGTGGTAAAATTCGGAAAGTCGCGCAAAAACGACTCATATTTCGCAACAACTCTCTCAGCTTGAGTTTGTTGCAGCATTAGTTCTGAAACCAGTATTTTGTACGGGTCGCGGGTCAGCCTCCATGGCAGAATTCGACCCTGTTTCCGATAATGTTGATAGATCGTTTCTCGGAAACGTTCGATCGCCGAAGGGCTTAAGTCGCAGTTTTTTCGCACTGGATTCATTTCGGTCGTTAAACACGTCAACGATGGAGCTCCACCGAGTTTATGGGTGCCCATTCCTCTGTCAATCGCGTTTGACTCGATTTTACTTCAAGGAGGTCTTTAAGGCGTGCGTCGTCAAAACAGATCTGTGTCGACAACGCCTTTTAGACTTCGCATCTGAAGCGTTCAAAAAATAATGCGCGCGGGAGGATACTATGCCCGCTTTCCTTTCGGCGAACGGACAGACTAAGAGTTGGTCATTTGGTTAACGTAGTATGTCTGGCCAACTGAACGTGATTGTTCGCACTTCGGACACGCATAGACTTTACGATACGTTGACCATGAACCCGACCCTTGCACTTGCAACAGCTTGTTTCCCACCCTGAGATGATACCGCCTACAGTAGTGACATTTCTTTATTCTTATCTTGTCGAATCGAGTCGTTACTAAATTAAAGCTGTGCAGGGGCTTTCGATCTGCGGGATTTTTGAACAAAATGCGGCTCTCTTTTCGCCGGCTGCTGTCAAAGAACGCTTGATTGTCAAGTGAGTCCTCTATGCGTCTGACAAATTGGCAAAAAAGCATCAGCAGACTAGGATCAATCTCGTTCACCTTCGAGCTATGCTCATCGTGACGCCACCCGCATATGGGGCAGCGACCATCAATCAGCTCCTCTCCGCTAATTCGTTCACTACAGTTTAGACACTCAAACTCCACTGCTGACCCCCCTGCCCTTAGCGTTTGTCTACAAAACCATTACTGCGACAGACACCACGGTGGTCCATAAGCCGCCTTCGCGGACGACTTCAGACGTTGAAATGTTAAAGGTTTCTTTCGGCTTTGAATCAGTCCACGTCTCGTACATGCTCGAAGCGAGTTTTTCGGCGTAGACACCTGAACTCTCTGGGGTTTCGCCAAAAGCGTGATGTTCCGATATATAACCAAATTCATTCGGATTCTTAGGAATCGCGCAGCCTAAAGAGGCTGAGACTCTCCTATTAGGCTCGTTCGATGCGTATCTCGACATGATGCAAAAAACAATCTCTCCTGGACGCAGCTCGCTGAGTCCTTTGTCTTTAATAACAATCTCGCAATTTGGCGGCAGTATCGAACTAACACTAACAAGATTATACTTCTCAATGCCCGCGTCCCTCAAAGCCATTTCGAAGCTTTCAAGGTTCTCTTTGTGTGTTCCAGCACCGGTAGTAAAAAATATTTTTTTCGGCATTAACCTCATCTTGATTATCACGCCCCTTCAGTTGCGTATACAGCAAAACATATCTCACTGTAAGTGTTTTTAACCTTTATGCAAAGGATGGTGCTCGAAGTAGTGGCCTTAATTATTTCTGTCGCGTTTTTCGCGGTCTTGTTGCTCTCCGTCACGCTGTCTGGCGCCGGGCCGCTCGGGTATATA
>PMIN01000044.1 GCA_003158275.1 Methanobacteriota archaeon | reverse complement strand
ATATACACCAAAAGCGACTAGGAAAGCACCCACAAGAACAAATAGGGGTATAAACTTCTTCATTCTTCTTCCAGCATGTCTCCATTCTTTTCTTTATTACTATTATAGCAACTATAGGCGCTAGTATATGCCTTCAGGTAGTGCTAATATGGCTGATATTTGACGATATTTTGACGGTATTGATGGTATTATTCCTACTTTAGAGATTTTGGTCTTTACTTTTTGACTCTTTTTTCAGACCACCCCCTAAAGCTTTTATCCAAATCCATTCGCAATGTACACAGGGAGCTATGGTTTGATGATAACATTTGAAGTTAGTGTAGTGATCGAAAAACCACTCGAACAGGTTTTTGGATTTGTTGCTGCAGGTGAAAATGGCCCCAAGTGGAATTCAGCTGTGAAGAGTGTAAGGAAGATCTCCGAAGGACCAGTGAACGTGGGAACAAAATATGCAATGATGCGTCAATTGCCAAGTGGAAGTGCTGAAAACACCTATGAAGTGGTCGAGTACGAAGAAAACAAAAAACTATCTATTAAGATCATTTCTGGACCTACTCCATTCTTGTACAGATACAGTTTTACGCCGTCTAACAAAGGCACAGAGTTATCGCTGAAGGCTGAGGCTGAAAAGGAAGGCCTAATTGAGGTTCTTGGAACCAAAGCTCGCGTTGCGCCTGAATTTGTGCTTAGAGGTTTCGTCAAAAGAGGGGTGGAAGAGAATCTGCAGACGTTAAAGAGCCTGTTAGAGTCAAGTTAGCTTGGATTACAACGCGCACGAGTGTGCCTGAGCCTTTTTGGCTTAGAGTTTATACTCATTGCTCGGTCAGTATCGCCTGCACGTTCTTCTCCGAGAGATTCTGACCACCGTTTAGCGGACCTTGATAGCCGAAACGTGTCTGCTTGCACCATCGAAACGCGAGTAGTAGGGGCGAAACGGTATCCCCAAACTTCAAGTATTAAGGACGATTAAGTGAAATTAAGGCTTAGAGGTGAAAGCAGGCCGCGCAATTGACTGCAATCAAGAACGGCCTGCTCCCACGCAAAGTAAGCGCATGTAAACTGACAAGGCTTTGTATATAGTTTTGGATGTTTGTCGGCGTCTTCCTTTGGGTGATCCTTCACTTCGAGCTTAGCAACCGTCGTACGACGGAAGGCGACACCATGAAAGGAGCACAACAAATACAAAAATTCCTGGTCCTACGAGCCCAGGGGAAGTCGTTGAGAACGATCGAAAAAGAGATCGGCACAAATAGAGGCACGTTGGCAAAATGGGAACGAGAGCATCTAGAAGAGCTCAAAAACCTAAAGGCCGTCGAGCGTGACGCTATGCGTGAGAGGTACTTGTTGACCAACCACGCACAGCTGGAACTCTTTGGGACGCAGTTCACGCGCCTGAAAAAGGAGCTAGAAGGGCGCGATCTGTCAGACATTCCTACCCCCAAACTCTTTGAGTTGGTCTTAAAGTACAGCACGAGGCTTACGGAGGATTTTCCGGCGGAGTGGATTGACACTGAAGAACGGCTTGCTGAAAAGAAGGCTGATCGACTAGCGCCTAGGTTGCCCTTCCCGATAAGAAGCCCGCAATAGCTACGGAGCTCTGCTAGGAAGTATCGATATGTCAAAGCAGTAGGGCCGTGTGCTCACGTTGATGGCGATGTTCCGCCAGAAGCGCGGCTAAGCACATGCTCACCACCGTTTTGCCGATCGATCATCTGGCGCTGGATAGCTGCTGCGCTCACCAGTGTAAATGTACAGTTTTACCACGAGCCCTTCAGCTTGAGGAACCAACCCACGTCCCGACCCCCCACAATAGAAGATAAGGAAGCTGAAGCCTCTAAAGGAGACACACGCAGCGGCTGCCTTTGCTTCTCGCGGGAATACGCCTCTAAGAGAATCAAGCGCATAAGCCACCCGCGGTAAGCACTCGCGTCTCTCGACTGCTGAAAGCGCCAAAAGCATTTAGGCCCTTCTATTGTATGGCTGTTTGTTGCCGGCCGGCTAGCACAACACCCGCTTTCGAGTTGTATATATAGATTAGGTCATAACTCACCCGCTGTCGAGAAGGGGGACTCAAGTATCTCTTATGCGGCACAATTTGCCAGGGCACCAAGCACGCGTCCATCCTGCGTTCGCATCTCTAGTCGACGAGGCTAACGAGACGCAGACGGACTGGTCTCGCCCGATCGCGGAACTGCGAGACGAGTTTCATCGATGGTTCGAGAGAGACCGTCTGCCGTTGATGGCTGATGCGCCCGCGATCAAGTCCATCCGAGATGAGAAGATACCGTTTGCAGACGAGCAAACCCGCGTTCGCGTCTATACGCCGAACGGCTCGCCGCCTTTCCCGGGCCATTTCTACATCCACGGCGGCGCCTTCTGGCTGTTGCACCCTCGCCACTTTGATAAGGTCTGTCAAGACGTTGCTGCTCGGGCCCAGTGCGTCGTCGTGTCAGTCGATTACGGGCTAGCTCCCGAGGCAAGATGGCCCACGCAGGTCAAACAATGCTACGCCGCGCTGTGTTGGATGACCGAGCACGCAGCAGACCTTGGCATCGACGCCGCACGGATCTCGATCGAAGGCGAAAGCGCCGGGGGCAACCTTGCTGCGACGACGACGTTGATGGCGCGGGATCGTGATGGTCCCAAGATTATTTTTCAGGTTCTTGTCGATCCGGAACTGGATATGGCGCTCATTTTCCCCTCGGTGCAAGAGTTCGGCCACGAGTGGGGGATGGAATCAACTGACTTGAAAGAAGCAAACAAGCTCTACTTCCGCAATATGGAGGACGCGACCACCAAATATGGGTCGCCGTTGCACGCGGAAGATCTGTCGAATTTGCCCCCGGCACTCATCTTCACGGCTGAGTGCGATCCCCTGCGTGATGCTGGCGAGGCGTACGGTCGTCGGCTCTGGGGCGCAGGCGTTGAAGCATCTGTCCTGCGTTGCGTGGGGCATCCGCACGGTGCAGGAAAGTTTTCAACGCTGACTACTGCGGCTTATCAGCGAACGTTGAAGATCGCGGCGCTGTTACAGGCGTACGGCGCCGAAGCGCTCAAGCCGTTGGAATAGGCCGGTTCCACGTTCTTTCTTGTGGAAGGGCAAGTATGAAGGCCTTTTCGAATCATAGTGTTGGAATTTCCCGAAGCCAGGAGAGGTGCTCGGTCAAGCTCGAGTCCGCTGCGATCAGTAGCCGAGGCCCAGTTGATGGGCACCACTTGTTTCATATATCTTGGTACCGACACGTCTTACGGTACGGATATCTTCTCGATAAAGTAACACGGTGACGAAACCGGGGAGTACGAAGCTGTGACGCTAGTCGCGCGCTCGAAAAGCCGCTGTTGCACGGGGAACGTCTCCGGAAGACGCAATGATTGATCCGACTCTGAACCTCACGGACAAGCGAAAAGTACCGACAATGCAACGAGGAATGAATTGGTATGAGTAATAAGAAGGTGTATGAGACGACGCTGCGGCTCCATGACATCAACCACCTCTTTGACGA
>PMIN01000059.1 GCA_003158275.1 Methanobacteriota archaeon | reverse complement strand
GTCGATGCTCGCCGACGCCATAAAATCACTGCTGAAAAATGACATCGATCTCGCTAGTGACGTCATAGTGAGAGATCGGGACGTGGACCGCCATTATTTGCTCGTGCTCAAACGTCTGCAAGAGATGGTCGCGACCCCGTTTTCGGAGGCTTCAGATATTGCCGCAAACGAGAGTCTTGAGTACTACCTCACCGCCGTTTCACTCGAGCGAATCGCCGATCACGGGACTAAAATAGCGCGCTGCGTGCTGACGTTGGCAGGAGGACCAGTCCCTGAAGAGGTGCGCAACAGCATAAACGAGGCGAGTATTCTGTCAAATACCGTCATACAGCTCGCGATGGACGCACTTTCAAAGCTTGACACGACGCTTGCCGAGCAGGCTATAAGTGCAAAGGGCAGACAGACGCCCGTCCTTAAACGTCTGGAAGAAATGACGCTCGATCTAGATGCTCGCGCAGCGCTGCCAATATACTGCATCATCAACAGTATTGACAGGGTTGCAGACTATGGGATGAATATAGCAGAGGTTGCCATCAATCTCGCAGTCGCAAAGTCGAACCGGTAAGCATGTCGTCCGTTTAGTTTTTACGGCGCCGCTACGTGATCTATATAGTCTATATAGGATAGCCATATGATCTATATTCGCTTCAGGGAGACGTGGTGAACCTATGAAAAAGATTTTTCCAATTGTGCTAATATCATTGCTCGTCGCTGTAGCGGTTTTCGGAGCAGGATGTACGTCCAGCACCAACTCGACTAGCGGCAGCAGCAGTACTTTGTCACTTGCAGGGTCGACATCAGTGCAGCCAGACGCGCAAGCATTGGCGGCGGCCTACATGGCAAACAACTCAAGCGTCACTGTAAACGTGGTAGGCGGTGGAACGGCGGCGGGCATTACGGCCGCCGGTACGGGCACTGCGCAGATCGGTATGGCTTCAGCCAATGTTACGGCTAGTGAGCTAGCGCAGTATCCGAATCTCCAGTCCATCCCAATTTGCGTTGACGGGATCGCCATCATCGTTAATCCGCACAACACTGCTGTGAATGGTCTGACGATTACTCAGGTGATGAACATCTATACCGGTAACATCACCAACTGGAACCAAGTCGGCGGCAGCAACGCGAAGATCGATGTCGTCAACAGGGAACAGGGATCCGGCACGCGATCTGGGATACAATCACTGGTACTGAAGGGTGGTAACTTCAGCACTGGGGGGATCACACAGTCCTCCACGGGATCGGTGAAATCGTATGTCGCGGGAGATGCGAACGCAGTTGGTTACATCGCTACGAATGCAGTCGACAGCTCGGTCAAGGCACTTACCATCAATGGCATTGCTCCTACGTATGGCAACCTAGCAAACAGAACCTACGTTATTGAGCGATATCTCCTCTACGTAACGAACGGACCCGCGACGGGACTTGCGCAAAGTTTCATAAACTACACCCTTAGCCCCGCAGGACAAGCGATCTTAAAGAGCCAAGGTGAGGTAGCGCTCAGCGACGTACCAGGGTACGTCTCGCCGACAACGACAGCAACGGCAGCAACGACCACAACAGCAACGGCAACAACAGCAACGACAATGTAATAGCGACGTAACGACTAAGCATCCCCTCCCCCCCTTTTTTCTGCAAAGGAGTCATAAGCCACGTCCAACACACCGGTGCGCGCACTTCGGAGATCAAGAACGAGGGACGCAAGAGAGCGTTTCATCCAGTTGATCTTGCTGGTGTGCGCGATCTCGTCAATCTTCGCTATTTTTTTGATTATCGTTTTCGTCTTTAGCCAAGGAGTGCCTTTCTTGGCTGAAGCGGGTTTACCTTTTTTGACAGGGAGCGTTTGGCTGCCCGCTGACAGCTTCGCTGCTGGCACGTGGGGAATATTCCCCATTATTCTGGGATCACTGATCGTCACATTGGGCGCCGTGGCGATTGGAGCGCCGCTAGGGATCGCGTGCGCTGTGTTCTTGGCTGAAATTGCACCCCCTGCGATCCGGCGCATGCTGGTCCCCTCCGTAAGTGCCTTGGCCGGTGTCCCGTCAGTCGTTTACGGGTTCTTTGCCCTTCTTGTGATTGTACCGTGGATACGGGGGGAATTTGGTGGATTTGGAACGAGCGTTCTTGCCTGTTGGATTATCCTCTCAATCATGATACTCCCTACCATCATCAGCATATCTACTGATGCAATGCGCGCCGTTCCTCGTGAATACAAAGAAGGGAGTTTAGCGATGGGGGCTACGCGCTGGCAAACAATTAGGAGCGTCTTGATCCCTGCAGCGAGCTCGGGCATCATCACGAGCGTCATACTCGGCATGGGGCGCGCCATCGGCGAGACGATGGCGGTATTGCTGGTGGCTGGAAACTCTGTAACCATCCCCGGTTCAATATTCGCTCCGGTCAGCACGCTTACCGCGCAAATCGCGCTCGAGATGAATTATGCGACAGGAGCACACCAGCAGGCACTCTTCGCCATGGGCGTCGTACTTTTTGTGTTCATTATGATTCTGACCGGGCTCGCGAACCTTGCGAGCAGGAGGCGAGTGACCTTTTAATGGCCGCCAAGCGCCGCGAGACTGCGGCTATAGGATTGCTCTGGGGGGCGGGTATTGCGACCCTGGTCATTCTCATCGTCATATTGGCCTACATACTCGTAAACGGACTTCCGCTTATCAGCTGGCATTTCTTGACGGCAAATCCTGGTGTGAGGGGACAGACAGGGACAGGAATCTACTCGACGATAGTGGCGACGGTCGCGGTCACGGGCGTCGCCTTGTTGGTAGCCGCGCCGCTGAGCGTCGGCGGGGCGATCTATTTGAACGAATACACAAAAGAGAACCTGCTGCGAAAAGTAATTCGCCAGGCGGCAGAAGTATTGGCAGGCATACCGTCTATCATTATCGGCCTCTTTGGATTCCTCTTTTTTGTCATCTATTTACGGCCTTACACTGGGGGATGGTCTGTACTATCAGGGGGGCTTGCACTAGCATTCATGGTGCTCCCCATATCGCTCAGAATTTCTGAAGAGGCGTTGAAAGCAGTCCCGGCAGAGCTACGGGAAGGCAGCTTAGGCTTAGGTGCGACGAAATGGCAGTCGATTACTACCGTAGTCATTCCTACAGCGCTCCCAGGAATCATCACCGGACTCATTCTCGGCGCGGGGCGTGCTATCGGCGAGACTGCGGCCATCTTGCTTACTGTAGGCGGAGCTCTGAGTGTCCCCCACAGCTTGCATGATCCTGCGTGCCCAATGACACTG
>PMIN01000185.1:3035-5424 GCA_003158275.1 Methanobacteriota archaeon | reverse complement strand
CGACTATCTCTTGTATGGTCCGATCGACTTGGCATCGATCATCTTCCCCGCTACGGCGATGATCGACATCATAGTTCAGGAGAGCACCGCAGAGCTAGGAGTCGAACCGCAGACGGAAAACACAGCGCTGAGTAAGCTGGTTTAACACCAGCTTTCTTTTTGTGTTTCTTGAGTGCTTCGAGAGCACGAGAGTGAACTCGTAACCTCGTCCGATACTATAGCAGTCCTTCAAACTATGCTTCGAAATGCTCATACAATTGTGGACTTGTCCGTGCTTATATCGGCTGACATGCCGATCTATCCTGGGGACCCTAACCCGCTAATTGAGCCCCTCAGCACAATCAAAGAGGGCGGCGCGAATACAACGCGGATCATCTTGGGTGCGCACACGGGAACGCACGTCGATGTGCCCTACCATCTGCTCGCACGCGGCAAAACAGTTGACGAGCTGCCCCTCGAAACGTTCCGCGGCAGCGCGGTGACTTACGACCTAACGCACAAAGTTCTTGGTTCACGCGTCAGTCCCGACGATTTGAAAAAAGCAATCCCACTAAAAAACGGTGAAATCGCCCTCTTTTACACAGGATCGAACGTTCCAGCGACCAGCGGTTCGACGAGTCGCCCTTACACATCCCTCGATATCACGATGGCTGATTGGCTGATAGAGAAGCAAGCAAAAGCCGTCGGAATCGACAGCATGTCCGTCGACCCACTGCACTCGCCTAAAAACGAAGTGCACAAGAAGCTACTCCAGAATGGAATTGTCATATTCGAGAACTTGTCGGACAATCTTCGGCTGTTGACGGGACAGCGAGTGCTGTTTTTCGGTGCGCCATTGAGACTGAAGCGAGCTGATGCTTCTCCTATACGCGCGTTCGCGCTTATTTAGCTGGCCCAGCCAGTTCATCGCGAAGCTTGCGACTGTCGCTGACGCACGCTCCATAAGCATTAATACGAATGCGACCGAACTAAGAATTAGAGAGAAAAAGCAGAATGAGCGATGTAATTGCTTACGATATGAAGAATCATGAGATTAGCGTTGGTGCGCAAGTCAAGTACGCCGGCACACACACGCGCGGAAAAGTGAAAGAGATCCGCGTAGTGGGCGATTCAACATGGGTGCTTGTAGACTCGACTAGTCTGTATTATAATCCTCATCACCTAGAGCTCGTGAGCAAAGAAATGGAAACCGCAGACAAAGAAACGCAATCACTCGAAGAGTTCCGCAGACGCCTGGATGAGAAAAGAGAGATGCTTCAAGCAACTATGGGGGGCTTTGATGAGCCAGGTGGTTGATTCCTGCCCTGAGTGCTGAAGGGCATTCGCATTCCTTACGATTACTCGTTGATAAACTTTCTCGTCTCTTCAATTACGAATTTGCGGATCTTTTCTATAGTCTCTTTGTCCGCTCTAAAAGCGAGAAGGTCACGACCCGTCACGTCAGTCAACCCGGTTTCCACATCGACATAGGCCGAAACAACGTCGGTGTTGAACTCCTTGCACGCGGCGATTATGACCTTGCTTGGAATGCCGGGGGGTAACACAAACTCGTACACGTCCTCGTTTGGTTCGCCAGTGTCCTTTTCTGCTTCTGAAGGCATCGAACATACTTCTACCTCTTGCTACTTCTATCTATCTACAATCGTCAACTAACGCATGAGGCGGTCTGAAAAAAAGTTTTGCCGGTGTTGACTAACTACACCCCAAAGTTTTTCAAAGTCGAATCGTAACGTACTTACGACTAGAGCCGCGTATCGGTTGACGCTTAACGAGAGGGTATGTGATGGAAACGGCCATTAGTTCGAAAGAGAAACTTAGTTTCATCATCGAAGGTCCGAAGAGCGTCTGGAAACTGTTGGGGATTCATCCGCGTTTCGGTCCTAACTGGGGGCGCGTGACGGAAGACAATGAAGAGGGGACACACGAAATAACGGGATCTTTGGGGGACATTTTCAAGATTTATTCCTCTGATTTTGATTATACGTTTGTTACGATCGCTGAAGGCGCCAATCTTAAGGAGATCAATTACATCGTGTTTGAGGATTTCACGTACTCTATCTCTCGTCGCTGGTACAACATACTGCAGAACATCGGAACTTTCAAAGGAAACCTAGATGAAGAGGCCGACCTCTAAACGTCCCGTGTTTCTATCAAAACCTTCAGCTCGTGGAGCTACTGCGGCGCACGATTATTCAGCCCGTTTTTGCAGCACGCGGCAAGCCAGCCATCGATCTATTTATTAGGCGGCAACACATGTCGTAAGCGGGAGCTTTTCGCTCTCAGGCCCTCCACGCCAAACTAACAGCAAATCGCTGCACGTATTCGAGGCACTATGAAAGGCAAGATCGAACTGCACTCTGCACGAAAGACATATTGCGTTGACACGCAC
>PMIN01000185.1:0-3006 GCA_003158275.1 Methanobacteriota archaeon | reverse complement strand
CAAGGAGCAACTGTTGTTCGACTCCTATGATAACCTCTCGACTGACAACAGCGCTCTTAACCCGGCCGATCTTATACTACCGGGCCGTCTTTCCTCAGACACAAAGCTCGAGTGGTATCCTAGCTGGGACATTCTTAACGACGAGGAGGTGCTCGTCCCAGCAAACNNCAAAGGAAACCTAGATGAAGAGGCTGACCTCTAAACGTCCCGTGTCTCTATTCAAGCTTTCAGCTCGTGAATCTACTACGGCGCACGAGTAAATTCAGCCCTTTTTGCAGCACGCGGCAAACCAGGCGTCAATCTATTTATTAGGCGGCAGCACATGTCGTACAAGGGAGGCTTTTTGCTCTCAGGCCCTCCACGGCAAACAAATAGCAAATCGCTGCACGTATTCGAGGCACTATGAAAGGCAAGATCGAACTGCACTCTGCACGGAAGACATATTGCGTTGACACGCACAGGGTGATGCCCCCAGCAGAAACCCTTGAGCGGATAAAGTCGGTAATACCTGAGGTCGGAATAACGCGTGTTGCAGATATTTCAGGACTTGATCGCGTGGGTCTACCCGTTTTTTCTGCGATAAGGCCTTCAGCAGCAGACGGCGCGATTTCGGTATATGCCGGCAAGGGTATTACCGAATCGGAGGCGCGCGTTTCAGTGATCATGGAGGCTGTAGAACGATTTTCTGCGGAAGTCGAGAATTTCAAGGAGCAACTGTTGTTCGACTCNNGAGGAGGTGCTCGTCCCAGCAAACGCCGTTTTTCACCCATACAGGCCGCAGCAAGGCAGATGGCAGCTGTTCCGCAGCAACACCAATGGTCTCGCGTCAGGCAACGTCATTGAAGAGGCGATCTTTCACGGCCTCATGGAAGTCGTCGAACGAGATGCGGTGAGCATCGCCGAGATCAACCGAAATCCGGGCGTCGGTCTCAATGTGGGTGCCGGTCCGGTCGGCGATATCATCAAGACGTTCGAATCACATGGGATCCGCATTCACCTCTGGTGGGTGCCCACTGACACGGACACTCCCTCGATTGTCGCTGCCTCTGACGATGAAAAGATGCGTGATGCGGCGCTGTTGGTCATGGGGGCGGGAAGTCACACTGATCCGCAAATCGCAGCTGTCCGAGCTCTGACGGAAGTAGCTCAGTCGAGAGCTACGCAGATACACGGTGCTCGCGAAGACACCAACCGAGAGTCGGTGGCTCGGTCGATTGGGTATGAGAGGATGAAAAGACTCAACAAGCACTGGTTGGCCGAACCAGGCGAAACCATTGAGCTTGACGCAATCGAAACGTCAGCTACTGACTCCATTGACGGAGACATTAAGCTCACACTTGGGCGGCTGAACAACGTGGCAGACCGTGTTATCGTCTCTGACATTACGGTGAGCGCCATCGGCGTTCCGGCAGTTCGTGTTATCATTCCCGGGTTTGAGGTCTACTTTTTGGATCGAGAACGAAAAGGAAAGCGTGGAAGAGGATGGCGAAGCACGACTGCATAATATTCACTGGCCCAAGCTTATCGTGGTCTGAAGTGGCGTCAATAGACGGGCGGCTGCACTGTTGCGCTCCTGCCGTGCGAGGCGATGTCTCTGGCGCAGCTAAAGCGGGGGCAAGCCTCATCGGCTTGATTGACGGGGTTTTTTATGATCGCGCAGCAGTTTCACATCGCGAAATCATTGATGCTGTGCGGTCAGGCGTGACTGTTGTTGGTGGATCCAGCATGGGGGCGTTGCGGGCCTCGGAACTTGATGGGTTTGGTATGATAGGAGTTGGTAAAATCTACGCCTGCTTTAAGCAGGGTCTCATTGAAGCGGATGATGAAGTTGCCGTCGCCTATAATCCAGTTACTTTCGCACCGGTATCTGATCCGCTCGTGAATATCCGGTTCGCCTTGCACTCGCTCGTTAAAACCGGCGTCGTCGATACCACCACGAGTGACGCACTCTTGGGCCTAGCACGCAGCATCTTCTATATGGAACGAAGCTTTCCTCCGCTTTTAAGCATTGCAGAACAACGTGCACTCGTAACCAAGCAGGGGCGTATGGCAATCGAGACGTTCCTCGCGGATCACGACTATGACCTGAAAAAGCGAGATGCGAAACTCGTGGTCCAAGCAGCCATTAAACTTGATAATCAGTTGCGTTAGGTGCGACCGTGATAGATCGATTCGAGTCTGACGTGAGCCACCGCCTGCAGAGGTACGCCGGCACGAAGATCGCACTCTTGGGCATTGGAAACGAATTTCGACGCGATGATGCCGTCGGACTTGCTGTTATAGATAGGTTAGACGCACTCATTGATCACCCTTCGATCTCTCTGATAAAATGTCACGAAGTCCCAGAGAACTTCACAGGTCGCGTCAAGCGCTTCAAGCCAGCTTGCGTGATACTGATAGACGCAGCCGATTTCGGCGGCGTTCCCGGAGAAGCTCGCATCTTTGAGCTGAGCGAACTTGAGGGCATTGAAATCACAACGCATCGACCTTCGCTTGCGGTGCTTGGGGACTATCTTCGATCAGAAACCAGCGCTGGAATTTCTGTAATCGGGATCCAGCCTTTAGACCGAGAGTTCGGAGAAGGCCTGAGCCCAGCTGCGCGCAGAGCCAGCATAATTGTTGCTGACGCGTTAAGAACAGCTTTAAATCGTTTTGGCGCAAAGAAGGATTGAGGTTCTCTTGATGGCTGCCCCTGATTTTAGTCAGCTGCCCTGGATAGTGCCCTATCAAGATATACTCGCGATCGCAGGAACGGACTGTGTCGAGCTGCTTGAAGTAACGAACTGCTACGGGGGCGCGGCGTGGGCGCGATACCATTACACGCAAACGAGTCCGCTGATTATCTCAAGCCGTACCGTAGGAAGTACGACGCGTTATCTATTAAGGGTGGGTACATCCAATCTAAAACTCAGGCCTTCTGTTTCCGCTGGGGGAATTGAATCGGTCGAACTTTCCGACGATACCGTAAAAGTGACGTACGCGGGTCTTGGAGGGGGCGGCGTGGGC
>PMIN01000201.1 GCA_003158275.1 Methanobacteriota archaeon | reverse complement strand
GCGCGTTTGGACGGCGTTATTGGCCTGATCAACGAGCAGCGTCCTGACTTGGTCGCCATTATTGGTGATTTCTTCTCGTACGAGGTGGATCGGCTTCGAGCAGAGATGGCAGCATCACTGAGTAAGCTTAGCCCAAAGGACCTGAGCGTTGCGGTCCTCGGGAATCACGACCACTGGGTTGGCGAAGCAACGGTTCGAGAGGTAATGCGGCGCAGCGATATCGTCGACCTGAGCAACGACGTTTATACGCTGCATCGAGGGGATGCAGCGCTACACATCGCCGGCGTCGATAGCGTTACGCTCCACAAAAATCGCTTGGACGTCGTGCTCGCCAAGCTTCCGCCGTCGGGCCCAGCAATCCTGTTGGCCCACGAGCCAGACTTTGCTGACGTGAGCGCGACGACTGGGCGATTTAGCCTGCAGATCTCAGGGCATTCGCACGGGGGACAGCTGATCTTCCCTGGCATCGGGACGCTCGTCCGGGGCCCGCACGCCAAGAAATACCCTCTTGGTCGGTATCGCATCGGGGAAATGGTCCAGTATACTAGCCGTGGTCTTGGAACCAACGTGTTCTGGATAAGGATTAATTGCCCGCCGGAAATTACAGTATTTACGTTGGCGAGCAAGGAGGAGGGTTCATAGTGAGCAGCAAGCTGCGGCCCTACTTGCGCTCCATCTATCGAACGTTGGTGATTTGGATCTGCGAGGCCTTTGGCCTCCTCCTCCTGATACACTTTATTCCCGGACTCAGCGTCAACAGCGTCTACGACCCCACCAACGACGAGGTCGCTGCGTTCGAAGAGTTGATCGGCAGTCACGGGGGGTTGGGTGGTACCCAGTGTAAGCCATTCGTGTTGTATCCTGCCGAATGGGGTTTAGACCAGCAAGAGATCGCGGGCGCGGAAAAACTACGTCAGTTGTTTAAAAGTAAATTGCACGTTGTGCAAGCAAGACCGTAGGCCGGTGATCCACGGCGTATGCGCCGAGACATCCGAAACTCGCCGCCATCGCTACAACAATCCGTATTTCCCAGCGATTTCCTTGAATGCGTCTGCTACGTAGCGTATCTGGTCCCAACTTAAGCCATACGTGTTAAGCTTCCACGCGCGGGTCGCCCCAGAAAAAGCGCCAACAATGCCCCGCTGCTTCAGTTCATCGCTGAAGAAAAAGCCTCGTCGCTTATGGATCCGCGCTACCGTGTCAAAACTTCCAGTAGTATCTACCTTGCTCAAAGTATGCTTGCGAGGGTACTCGCTAACGCACATATTCCCTTTTATGCTAAGGAGGGCGTCGACAACGTAGTTCGACTTCGTGACGTACTCGCCCCACCCCTCTACGCGACGCCTCACTGTCGGAAAAGATGCCATCANNGCAGCCGAGCATCTGGACCTCCTTCACGCCAAACTGCCGCCCAGTAACATCACCGATCATCTGCGTGGTGCTGAACACCGTATCCGCGTACCCGCTCGTCGTTGCCAAAACGCCGCTCGGTGCAGGCGACGCCATTGACTTGTGCCCGCTGCCCACAACAAAGTCTACGCCGAGTGCCTTGCCGTCAACGGGTTTTATGCCAACGGTGTACGCGCCATTGTACAAGATGGGAATGTCGTATTGGTGCGCTGCCTTCGCAGCTCCGGCGACGTCATGCTCGTTAGCAAGAGAGTAGTCGAAGTGATCGAGCATCACGAGGGCGGGCGATTTGCCCTGTTCGCGCGTCACTTCTTCGATTTTTTGCGCGACGGCGTCGCCCGTAACGATATTAAGATCATTTGTGGGGACTTCGCGCACGATGGCCTTTGCATTCTCAACCGCGAGGAACTCAGTGTAGTGTCCGAGCGCTGAGACCAAAACCGTGTCGCCTTTTTCCACAAGCGCAAGGCAAACTGCTTGAAAGGCGCGGCGCGCCCCCGGCGTGACGCGAGCTTCATCCATATTTAAAAACCTAGAGAGCTCGCTGTGGAATTCGGCGATTGGCGGCTTGGTAATCTTATCGAGTCTAAAAGGCTTGCGGCACTGGTCACACGTCGAGTAACCGTCGCCGTAGGCGATGAGCGCCTTCATCGCCTCTGCGGTCAAACGGCCTGCGGCTTGAATCGGCTGGATGTTGATGAAGTTCTCCTCGACTTCACGGACTGGTATATTCCCTGCGATCTTCATTCTTGAAGCTCCTCTTCAAGCTTTGACAAAGCGACTTTTGCGCGTGCGAGAGCTTCTCGCGCTTGCATCTGTTGCTCGGCACTCAACTTGTGCAAGGGGGCGGTCTCGCGCAGCAGTACTCGCAAGTCAGTAAGAGCGAAAAGTGCCTCAAATAGGTTATCTACAGCGTTGTCCATGCCTAAACCCCAATAGTCCAGAAGCTTAATGTTATTAATTTTTATTGACAGAAACGAGCCGTTAGCGGCCACCCGCGCCTGAAAAGGCTTATTTGCTGAGTGCACGAATTCGATGCTCGTCGGCGCAGCTTGACATGTCAGAGCACACTGGCTTACGCGCTCGAGGCTGCACGTACGCCATCGTGCCGCGACTGAGCGCCGTTCCATATCAGATAAGCTTAATAAACTCCTAACGCTAACATATAATTGCCGCCTTTGTTCGCGGAAGCGTGCCAGTATGCACGAACTCGAAAATGAAAATCAGATGCAGTCGGATGAACCCGCGACGCCAGTGAGCGAGTCAGAACCCGCTGCATATGCACTTCTAAGCGCACTATTCGATTCCATTTTGGTAATCAATGAGAGAGACGTTATCCTTACTCTTAACCAGGCTGCGGCACTCTGGCTCGGCACGACCTTTTCTGAGGCGGTCGGAGCACCGGTGGGTTCGGTCATTTCAAGTGAATTGACAAAGCAAATAACTGCTTGGAGGCAAGAGGCGGTTGCTTCGAAAACACCCATTCGAACTGAAGCAGTGATTGATTCCAAGCGTAAAGTTTTCTCGATTTACCCGGTCCGCGAGAAGTTAGGGCGCGTAACGCGCATTGTCATCGCGATCCGTGATGTCACTGACGAACAACGCATGCGCGAGGAGTACGAGCTCCTGGCTGGGAAGGTTGCACAGCAGGCACGCACTCTCGAGGGTTTTCTATCAGCGTCAGCCGATCTAATTTACGTGTTTGATCGGGACAGCCGCTACATATACGTTAATCGGCCTGGAGCCCGAGCGCTGGGATTTAAGCCGCACGAAATGGTTGGTAAGACGTGGACGGAGCTCGGATTGCCACTTCAGCCGATGAAGCGCATGATTGCCCTCGGTGACATTGTGTTCGCAACAGGTCGTCGAGTGACCGACGAGTTGCACTGGATCGATCCTGCCGGCGAGAAGGATTTCGAATTTGTCCTCACCCCCATCTACAACGAAGAGGGGATCGTTGAAGCGCTCATATCGACAGCGAGGGATGTTACAGAGCGTAAGCGCATCGAAGAAACTGTTCGGCGCGAACGCGATCAAGCCCAGCAGTACCTCGATACCGCCGAAGTCCTCATGGTTGTGCTCGATACTGTTGGGCGAATTACTCGTCTTAATCGCAAAGGGTGCGAGCTCCTCGGCGTACAGCAAGAACAGGCGCCAGGTAAAGACTGGTTCAACGAATTTGTGCCCGATCGCGCCCGAGAGAAGACGCTTGACGGATTTGAACGGATCACTGCTGGAGAGATAGAACCGTTCAGACGCTACGAAAGCCCCGTGCAAACGGCCCGCGGTGAAGAACGNNGCACTTGAACAAAGCGAGCGCAAGTACCGGGAACTGATCCAGGGCGTCAATAGCATCATATTACAGACGGATTTAGAGGGCAATATCACGTTCCTCAACAAATATGGACAACAGCTCTTTGGGTACGCTGAAGCAGAACTCATCGGACACAAGCTTGTTGGTACGCTGCTACGGGCAACTGAGAGTACAGAAAGCCAGTTTGCCAGCTTTACCCGGAACCTTCTCGACGCTGCTGACAGTTATACCCAAATGGTCAGCGAGAACGTCACAAAGGACGGACGCCACTTGTGGATTGAATGGATGTTCACGCCGCTCTTTGACAATCAAAGCACCTTTGTTGGGGTGCTTGGTGCCGGCATTGATATCTCGGCCCGCCTAGAGGCAGAGAAAGCCCTCAAGAACGTAGAACGTCTTGCCGCGATCGGCGAGACTGCTACTATGGTCGGTCACGATTTGCGCAATCCGTTACAGGCAATTCGCTTTGCAATCGATTTACAGAAGAAGAGGGGCGTGCTCACGTCGCCGGACCAACGGGGGGGTGCCGACTGGGACAACGTCGATCGACTGTACGACCTCATAGATGAACAAGTGCGCTACATGGACAAGATCGTAGCGGACTTGCAGGCCTATGCACAACCCCTCAATCCGGAGCAAACACAGATCAGAGCGGTCGATCTTATTGCCTCGACGCTCTCATCAATGAAAGTTCCTCGTAAGGTTCACGTGAAGACCGANNGCAATTCAAGCGATGCCCGAGGGCGGACAGCTCACCATCAGCGCCGCTGCCTCAGATGGAACCGTGCTAATGACCGTCGAAGATACCGGCGTTGGAATTCGCGAAGACATTAAGGATAAGCTATTCAGCCCTCTTTTTACTAATAAGGCGAAGGGCACCGGCCTTGGTCTTGCCGTCTGCAAGCGGATTGTGGAGTTGCACGACGGAACGATCACCGTGGAGAGCGAAGAAGGAAGGGGTGCGCGATTTGTCGTGAACCTCCCTTCTTAGGGTGATCGCCGCAGAGCCGCGCCCGATCTCAAGACACCACGTGTGTTGGCCGGTGCAAGTCAAGCAGCTGAAAAACGCAGCTCTTGCACTGCGCATGTTACTTAAGAAGCGCACGCGTCGCCGCGAGTGCTGGCCGCGGGGTACAAGGGGAGTGTGCGAGAATTCCGGTGGGATTATGATCAAATCCAAAAGGAGTTACGAGAGAGGCGCGTCCAGCGACGGTTACCGAGTCCTCTTTTGATCGACTGTGGCCGAGAGGTGTGAGAAAATCTGATGCCAAACTCGATGGGTGGTCGGGAGACCTCGCGCCTAGGGCCGAACTTCGCAAATGGTTTGAACACGACCCGAATGATGGCCCGAATTCCAAAATGGTACCGAGCCGAGCTCAATGGTAAAACGCACCTGCTGCAGAAACTGATCGCTAATGCTGCTGACCGGGACATCACGCTGGTTTACGCATCCACGGGAGCAGCGGTACAATAATGTGGCCGTGGTCAGGCAAGTTATTGAAGAGTTCTTGACTCCATAAGAATCACGCGTAGAACAAAAAAGGTTCAGCGTTGTTCCATTTCCTTTTCGGCCGGTCGAAACACAGCGCAGCGAAACTAAGAGCCGGGATCCTGTTCTTTGGCCTGTGCAATCCTCGGTACGCTGAGAACGTGATTACGGGCCTTTGACTTGTCGCTATGCAGTATTAGAGAGCTTAAGCTTGAGATAGGGCCGATTTGCCTAAAAAAGGCGCCAAAATCCGCGCAAAGTATCGGCTTTCGTCTGCGCGCGTGCGGCATCGTGGCCATATGTATAAAACCATTCGGAAAATACTATCCGCTGATGGAGAAGACGGTGGTAGAACGGCTGCAGACGTTTGGCATCAGCGAAATGGAGGCTAGCCTTTATTTAACGCTGCTCAACAACGGCGAGGAAACTGCCGGTGAGCTTGCTGATGTAACAAGAATAGCTCGCGCGGATGTCTACAAGACGCTGAACGGACTTCTTGAGAAGGCAATGATTGAAGAATCAGTTACAAGGCCAACCAAATACTGCGCGGTGTCCATCGAAGTGGCTCTTGACGCAGCAGTCATGAAGCAAGCGTACCACCTTCGGCAAATGGAGCTCTCGAAACAGGAGCTCGTAGAGCTCGTAAATCGTCACGTTCCGATCGGGCGCAGCGAAGCCACGTTTTTTTTAAGTGAGCAGCCTGCTAACATGACATATCGGCAAGAGCCTTAGCCACAACACTCATTTACGTCTGAGCGACGCCACCAAATAACGAAGATCGCTTATCGCTCTCCCGCATCGACAAATTAAACACTACAGGCGTTATATTTAACGATTTCGGTGCCATTTTGACTTTCTTTTAAAAATCTAGAGAAAAGATACAGAAAGGAAAAAATGTTAATCCATATCCAAATCTCATGCACTTGCCTGAAGCTCAAAGTCTAGTTGGGTGCGTGTTAAAAAAATGGCTTCAATTCAAAAGGAATACTCAATCTAGCTATCGTTGCTGATGCAATTTTCGCTGTTTCATTCTGCTAATATCTTCTTTAGAGAACTTCCAAGCGTAGAATACCTGCACCATCGACCTTTCAGCAATATTCCATCCTTCAAGTATCCCTCCAAATACTTCTGAATCAGTAAAAAAGACCGATGCATCGTTCTGCCGGTTAAATTCTTCTTCCAAACTTTCTTTTGCGCTGTTCCATTGTTTTTCCATTTCTTCATCTAGTTCAATACAAATCTTCATTTTGTCACCTCCTGAAAACTAAGAAACTAAAAAAAGTGACTTCTGCGACAACAACCCATTAAGTCTCTCATTCATTTTTGTTAAAAAAGTCCGGCGCGTGTTAAAAAAGTCGAACAGTTTTGGTTCATTTTGGCACTTATTTTACAAAGCCGCCTCGAGCAATAAACTTAAATAGTCAAGAAGGGGGGCCCTGCAGCATCGTTGTGGTGGCTGCAAGCAGGCGAATTCAGCCCTGCTGCGTGGAACCGGAAAAACGCCAAAAGAACAGTTGCGTTCTAAAGACGGGGGCCCGTTAACGTCCCCGCTTTGCGATGGGAAACCGTACCTCAGTCAGTACGTCGCTTTCT
>PMIN01000155.1:3402-3661 GCA_003158275.1 Methanobacteriota archaeon | reverse complement strand
GTACAGCGTCGCAACGTTGGTGCTGAGGACCGCGGCAGCTGTGGAACTTATGATGATCAAAAGGAGAGGGTAGTAGATGCGCCCGGCGTTTCCGATGTAAGGGAGACTAAACCATGTGACAAGTGTTCCGATAACGATCACCACGTACGCTATCATAAGCCCTACCGTGGACAGCCCGGCCGCCGTTGCAAATGAATCGAGGCCGGCAGTCGCGCTCGTGGCGACAAACAAATTTGCCGTGAAAAGGGCAGCGCTTAGA
>PMIN01000155.1:0-3326 GCA_003158275.1 Methanobacteriota archaeon | reverse complement strand
AAGCAGCGCGGTATTTGCCCCCCACGCGATGAGCAGCGTCCCGATGTTCTCGAGGACGAGTATTCCGAGTAGGAGCTTCAAGATGCTTCTTTGGCTCACAAGGATCAGAACAGCGATACCGAAGAGCGCTATAAGAGCGTAACTTTCGGTGGTCCGCCCAGTCGGAAATTGCGATTGCGTCGAAAAAGCTACCAGATACGAAATTGCTAGGGTCAAAAGCGCCATCGAGATCAGTGGCGCCGTACCAAACCGAGGCCTGGGTTGTTTTGTACGAGCGACGGCAAGTAGGATGATGATGGGCGACACGATCCCGAACACCGCTTTTATGAGTGCCCCTGTCAAATCGTTTTCCGTCAGCAAGAACGTGGCGATTGTCAAGTTTAGAGCGAGGAGTGCCAACGTTGACCATTTGTCATTTAAGATCACGATGAGAATCGCGCATATCACCCACACGATACCAAACGCTAGTGCGGTCTCCATTATAACCCCCTAAAAACTAGAAAAACAGCTCCTGCGAGGAGCAGCCAAACAAATATCCACGTGGCATAACTGGTCACGCTTCCGTTTTGTGCCCGACGGAGCAATCTCGACAGCGAGGCTGCGCCTCGCCCGATTGCAGCGTAGGCATAGTCCGGGTCAATCCACCGCAGTCGCTCAAACGGCTGCGTCACTTGGTAGAGAAAGTGCCTTCCAGATGCGTACACGTATCCCTCAGGCAGCTCGTATCCCGCTCCGAAAAGCTGTTTGGATGTTGGAGCAGTCTCACGAGGTCGCCGCGTTAGGAATTCGTTGAGGATCAGACCGACAAGTATGGCCGTCAAAAGGAGAATCGCCGCTAAGGCAGGAGCGAAACTGGATACGCCTGGTATTTCGATGTTAGTAAGCACAATTGCGGACTGCGTGACCACTGTCCCGGTGTACGGGACCTGCGTTATGATAGCGAGCGGGTATTGCGCGAAGACTCCCAATGCGATGCACCCCGCCGCAAGAATCGCCTGCGGCACCCACATCGTCGCGGGCGCCTCGTGTGCGCCTTCCAAGTCGGCCGGAAGCTGACCATAGAATACGCTAATCGTCGCGCGGAAGATGTAGCCTGCGGAGAGCACGCTCCCTGCCAGCACCACGATCACGAAGACCTTTAAGCCCGCAGTCGTCGCAGCGATGCTGCTCGAGTAAATGAGCCATTTGCTCACAAAGCCGACAAGAGGCGGCAAGCCTGCAAGTGCCACGGCGGCGATGGTGAATGAAGCAGCGGTATACGGCATCTTTCTCGAGAGTCCGCCCAGCTTGTTGAGATCCATCGTATGCGCGGTGCGATCAACCGACCCCGCCCCTAGAAACAGGCAGGCCTTAAAAAAGCCGTGCGCAAGGAATTGCATTAATCCCGCGACGAGTCCTATCGGCCCGAAGCTGAACGCAAGGAACATGAATCCGAGGTTTGTGATGGTGCTGTACGCAAGAACCTCTTTTAGGTCGTTAGCGCGCATGGCGAGGGTTGCAGCTAATACCAGGGTGGATCCACCGATGATGGCCAGCACCCATGGCCAGGCACCGGTAAACAATGGAAAGAGTCGTGCAGCGAGATACACGCCAGCGGGGACCATTGCTGCGCTGTGCAGCAACGCAGAAACTGGNNCTTGGCGAATATAGCGATGAGTGCGAGGGCGAGCAGAGCCTTCATCTGCCACGCTGCGGGCGTCGACGTTAACAATGCGTTGATGCTAAGGCTGCCCGTCCACGCGTAGGCGCCGATCGCAAACAGCAACAACGCCTCTCCTGGTATGTGTGTAAAGAAGAAAACCTTTTTAGCGGCTTTGTTCTTAAGGGGGTCGGCATACCAGAAACCGACCAAAAGGAACGAGCAAATGCCTACGATCTCCCAGCCCATGTAAAAAACGACAAGATTGGCGGCATTGACAAGCATCAGCATGCCGCCGATGAAAAACAACATGAGGAAGTAGTAACGTCCTCTTCCGCGCTCATTTTGCATGTAGCTATTTGAGTACCATATAGTCACGCACCCCATGAGCGCAACAACGATCGAGAACAGAAGACTAAGCGCGTCGAAGCGGAATGAGAACAGCTGTAGATTGTCGACTACCACGTTCGACACGGCTGCGGTCACTGGGCCGGCGTACGTGATGGTAAGGATTGAAGCGAAGACGAGGGTAATGAGCGCGATAAGGGTCGAAACGTAGTCTACAATTTTTGACTGTGTGAAGGCGCCAAGAATAAGAGGCACAAGCGAAAGCGCGGTAGGAGTGAATATCAAGGCAAGCAGAAGGTAAGACGTCGATAAACCATCCATAGCACGACTCCGTTTGCGGGTCGTATAGATGTGACGGTTGCATATTAAACTGACGCTTTTTGCGAGAGCGCCGGATCCGGTTCGAAACGGGCAGCAATCAAAACGCAGCCATCCTGTCCGCTAAAAGCTTGTAGATGAGCCATCATTATACCGATGATGGTTATATCAGATTCTGCGATTTGATTTAAAATTGAGGCCATTTTATTTTTATTTACCTTTTTTATGAAAAAAGATGAGTAGGAACTCTTAGATAGGGACTCATAATGGCGCTTAAAATGCACTCAACTACCATGCCGAGGTTTTTAGTTGAAATATGCGAAAAGAGATGGTAATAAAGCGCTTTTTTTGGTTGGCAGTTTCGCTGCTTGTTGCAGGGTTTGTTGCGGTTGTTTTTGCGACTTCTTGTAAGGTCGGGGTATTCGAGGCGCCACGTCGCGGATACGATAGTCAAAGTGGAACAAAGGTTTATAAACGCATCTTTGCTAATCTATCCAAACGGGTTTTTCAATGCGCATAACCTTGCTTGGTGGGACGGGAAACATCGGAGAGGGACTGGCGCTTCGCTGGGCTCCAAAACACGACGTGGTCATAGGATCACGAAGCGCTGAAAAAGCTGAGGAAGCGGCAATTTCCTGCGAATCGCGACTACGCACGGAAGGCATTACATGCGAACTGTACGGGGAAGAAAATGCTCAAGCCATAACACATAGTGATGTAGTTGTGCTTGCACTCCGGTATCAGTTTGCGATCGCTACGGCGGTTGCGATCAAAGATCAGTTAGGGGCCAACGCAATAGTCATATCTCCGGTCGTGCCAATGACGAAAGACGGGTTCTTGCGCTACATGCCCGCCCAAAAGTATGGAAGCGCTGCCATCGAGATACAAAATATTCTTTCGAATAATGATGTCGTTTCAGCGTTTCACACGACGCCTGCCGCACGTCTGATTGATCTCAAAGACAAGCTCGGCCTAGACGTTCTTGTGTGTGGCTCTGAACAGCCGAAGGCAACCGTTATGG
>PMIN01000104.1 GCA_003158275.1 Methanobacteriota archaeon | reverse complement strand
GTCAAAGCACTCAATGGCCTTTTCATATTCCCCTAGACCATCATAGGAGCTTCCTTTGAACGAGAGCGCGTACGTGTCGTCGGCGTTTGTGCTGAGCACCTCATCAAAAACAGCGATCGCGTCCTCAAATCGATCGATGCCGAACAGAATAAACCCTTTTCTGTTCAACACCCAAAAATTCTCGGGATCCAGCTGGAACGCCCGATCCAAACACTGGATCGCTTCGTCGAAGCGGTTCAAACTATCCAGTGCGAGACCCTTATTGATCCACGCGAGAATGTAGTCTGGACTTATTTCGAGAGCTTTGTCGAAGTTTTCAATCGCGTCGTCAAATTTTTGCAGATTATAATAAACGTACCCCTTGTTGTTGTACGTGATGAAATAGTCGGGATCGAGGCTCAGCGCTTTGTCAAAGCTCTCCAGTGCGTCAGGCCATTTATACTGGCTAGCGAGGGCGAGCCCGCGACCGTCCCACGCCGCAGCGCGGGCGTCGTCGATCACCAGGCCTTTGTCATAGTTGATGACAGCGTCTTCGTAGCGCTCCAAATTCGCTAGCGCATTCGCTCGGTAGAACCAAGCGTCGGCGTTCATAGGTTCCAGCAGCAGTGCCCTCTCGAACATTCCCTCCGCTTTTTCGTTGTCGTTCATCAGCGCATAGCAGACACCCGTGTTGAACCAAGGAAGATCAAACTCAGGATCAGCTTCCTGCGCTTTGTTATAGCATTTGAGTGCTTGTTCGTATAAACCCTGTTTTTGAAACAGGTATCCCTTGGCGTTGTAGGCTACCGCAAACCGCGGTTCGCTCGCTATGGCAGCATCGAACAAACGCACAGCAGCGTCAACATCTCCTCTATCGCGAAGGATGCTTCCTTTGGCGACGAGAGCGGGAGCATGGGTGGGATCTGCTTCTAAGGCCCGTTCATAATAACTAAGCGCCTGATCGCCGTTGCCCAACTCTTCTGTCAAAGAGCCAGAAGTGAACAGCGCGTCAACGTTTGAAGGGTCCATACTGAGGGCTTCTGTGACGCGATTGAGCGCGTCTTTCGGCTTACCTTGCTGCCGAAGCAAGAGCGCTTCTTCAAGAACATCCATCGCTGTCTTGGCTATTTGAGCGCCGCATTCACAGCACGCCTCTGTTTCATCTGGGTTGGTCGCCCCGCATCCGGGACACAGCTTTGTCATCCTTTGTTAGATGCGGTTTCTGAGTCATATGCTTTGCCCACTGGACGGGGCATTGGTTAACGTTCTGCTGAAACACGAAAGTAAAGTAGTGACTGAGATTATCGGCTCGAGGCCAACCGTCGACGCGAGAATACTGTGAATCGTATGCACAATCACTGAATTACGCGTCGAAGACTCGCTGTCCAAGCTTGAACGCCCTGATATTGGCGTCAAGAGCTTTTTTGGGCACGTGCTCGGCAACGACCTCTTCCAACGTGGACAAGGGCAGCATGCGTGAAAGTGTCCCCAGCAGAACGACGTTGAGGGTTTGCAGATGGCCCGCGTCCAACGCAAGCCGTGTCGCGCCATACGCAATTACACGCCCGCACGTGTCTTTAAGCGCCTTTACCAAATTCGCGACGGGCGGGTAGTCTGAACTTGTGGCGGGCACGACATTCGTGTTGATGATGGCCGTGCCCTTGGGCGACAAATAGCGTGCAAAGCGGAGACCCTCTGCCGGCTCCATTCCAACCAAGGCGTCTGCGCTTCTTAGAGGGATTAACGGCCCAAATGATGAGCCAATGCGGACGTGAACCTCAACGGTTCCGCCTCGCTGAGCCATGCCGTGGGTCTCAGCAGAGATCACATCATACCCCTCTCGCACTGCCGCTTCGCCCAGCACTCGCGACGCGAAAATAGAGCCTTGACCACCAACACCCACGATAATACAATCAAATTTGGTCATTTTCCTATCGCGCGCCTCAAGCGGTCTCGATAGCATCGAATTCGCAGATCTGTTCACAAATGCCGCAGCCCACGCAGTCTTCTGCAATCATGGCGCTCGTTTCGCTGTAGTTGATCGCAGGGCAAAAGAGCGTGCTACAGAGCTTACAACTCGCGAAGTAGTCTTGGCACACAGCGGTGACGCGTTTTTTCGCCTTTGCGGGCGTTCCTGCCTTTTTGGCACTGATGATACAAGGCCGCCTCGCGATGACAACTTGAACGCCGTCGCCATTCTTTGCCCTTGTTAACGCGTCTTCCGTTTCGAATAGGTTGTAGGGATCGACAACGTAAAGCCCTTGGACGCCGATCGCTTTTATGAGATCTTCCATCGGCGTCGGCACGGTACACGCTCCCATTGCGTTCACGCCGGTGCAGGGGTGGGGTTGATGTCCCGTCATTGCGGTCGTGCCGTTGTCCATAATTACGAGCGTCAGTCGCGCACCGTTGTACACAGCGTTTATAAGTCCAGGAACGCCCGTATGAATGAAGGTCGAATCGCCGATAACACTCACGATCTCCTTATCACAGGCAGCACTGAATCCGCTGGCCATGCTGATGCTTGCGCCCATGCAGAGCGTGGTATCGATCGTGCCTTGACTCACGCCTAGCGTATAGCACCCGATGTCTCCGACATAGATCGCAGCTTTCGTGAACACTTTCTTGAGCGCGTAGAATGTCGCCCGATGGGGACATCCCACGCACAGCACGGGCGGTCGCGGAGGCAGCGTGTGCTCCGCGGCGATCAACACTGCCGGGACGTCCGCAGCTGCGAGCCGGCCAACCACCTGGCCGATGCTATGTAGGACCGTATCAACGGTGAGCTCACCCTCTCGTTGGACG
>PMIN01000198.1:1714-6926 GCA_003158275.1 Methanobacteriota archaeon | reverse complement strand
TTGGTGATGCCGAGGATCAGAGTAAACGGCGTTCCCGAAGTCACGTTTGTGGGATATGCGACGGTCTGTCGGTTGCTATCCAACACATAGAACTCGCTGTAGGTGGCTTCGTTCGGGTGGGGCGCTAACAGGAGCGTCGTGCCAACTAAGGCGAGACAAAGACAAATTGCGGCCCCCACTGCCGGTAGTACTATCGGGTTGCCTGCGCTGACGACGAGTCGGTCAGACTGCGGAAGGCGCCGCCACTGCGCGAACGCTGATGCCGCGAACACCGCCACGAGCGCAGACATTGAGAGTGCGAGCGTCGTAAAATCTAATCCGACCGTCATCAGAAGAACAGTGCCGTCAGCAATTGAAACAAGAACGCTGGTAATAACCGCCGCCGAGATTCTCTCCAGACTCCGCAAGTCTTGTTGTTTCGGAAACAACACAACGGTTAACAAGAAACCAGGAATGAAAAACAACAGTGCGGCCCCCATGAGCAGCCGAAAAACTGACAAAACAACGGTATCTATCATGCCCCTGCCAAATCGTCGCGGTATTTATCTCTATCAAAGATAGACAAGTCGCGCCTATATAGTTAATCTCAGACGACAATGGGACAACAACGTGGGCACACCGGACCTTTGTTCGGCCTAATGAACCAGAACACAAGACTTAAGCTCAAAAAGTAAAGCCTTACTCCAATAACGTTTCTCGGCAGCAGACGTATCGATCCATCAAACCTAAGAGAGTTGTTCCGACCCTCAATGAAGAGGCGACTTGGCCTGGTGATTGAGGTTCCTGTTCGCGTGCTATCGGACGAGGGTTACCCACCGCTATATATATCATTGACGGAGACTCGAAGACGCTACGCAGCAAAAAGCCCTTGAAAAGGACGGGTGTTGCCTGTTAAGCAGCCGGGGAAGGGATCGGCGATGCAGTTCGTGTTTGCGTCTGTTCGCGCAGATTACCTCATTATGGCCGCCGGAGACGACATCTACCCCACCAGAGCACAAAATGGGTTTCGTACGCTTTCTCAACGCGTACGGCGTCATTCTTGGCTCACGGATTAAGGGCGCATCGAGGGAGTGCCATGACATACCAACGTTTTTTGGAATCGGGTGCTTACCGACGTGGCTCGGATGCTCTTCAAAGAAGATATAACTGTGACTTGTGCACGGGATTCTTGCGTACCGCGGGTACGTCGTCGGCCGCATAGACCTTGTCGCACAGAGAATTCGGATTGAAGCAGACATGTTGATTGAATGTGCGCATCCTGGACCTGGCATAGAGGAAAGGGCGATAGACTACGGCAAGCGCGCAGATCGACCCAAGGTAAGTTCCATCAGCGACGGACTGAAGATAATATCTCTCTCGCTGAAGCGATGGATGGTTCCGAGCAGGAGGCGAGCACTATAAAGATCGCGTACGTGATGGATGCAATTTATCCCTACAACATGGGGGGCGCGGACAAGCGTCTGTGGGAACTCGCGCGCAAGCTCGCCGAAAACGGAGAACACGAGATCCACATTTACGGCATGAAATGGTGGCAGGGAGCTGATACGATCGTCACGGACAACGTTCACCTCCACGGCGTGTGTAAGGCTCGGGAACTGTACAACAAGCAGGGCGTCCGCTCGATCACCGAGGCGCTCATCTACTCGTCGAGGGTCTTGCCTGCCTTGCTGAAGGCGGATTGCGACGTTATCGACTGCAACCAATTCCCCTACTTTCCATGCATGGTGGGCAAAGTTGCCTCAATCGTAAAAAGAAAACCACTAGTGGTCACGTGGCTCGAGGTATGGGACACGTATTGGCGGGAGTATCTTGGACCGATCCGCGGCAGCATAGGTAGAATTGTTGAAAGACTGACGATGCGGCTCCCTGATGGTATCGTGGCGATATCGAACAAGACGAGAGACGACCTGATCCGGTGTCACGTCAAACCCGAACGCATCGACGTCATTCCCGTCGGCATCGATCTTGAGCGCATTACGATGATCGCGCCTGCGTCGACGGCAACCGACGTGCTGTTTGCGGGAAGGCTCATCAGTGAAAAACGCGTCGATCTCTTGCTGAACGCGATTGCGATTGCGCGAACGAAGGTTCCTGCCATTAGGTGCGCGATTATCGGGGACGGTCCGGAGCGAATCTCGCTCGAAGACCTGACGTCAAAGCTTGGACTCGACGAGAACGTCACCTTTACGGGCTTTGTCGATCAAGACGGGCTCACCGCGTTCATGAAGTCATCGAAGGTATTTGTTCTCCCTTCCGAACGCGAAGGGTTCGGCCTCGTTATCATCGAGGCAAATGCGTGCAAGTTGCCGGTGATTAGCATAAGTCACGAAATGAGCGCCGTCAGGGAACTTGTTCAAGACGGCGTCAATGGTTTCCTCGTCAGCCGCGGCTCGCCCGATGAAATCGCCGACGTTATTTTGAAACTCATCAGCGACGACACACTGCGTGAACAACTGGCTGAAAACGGATTCGAAATGTCAAAGAAATTCGCGTGGTCGGATATCTCAAAAAGCATTATAGATACCTACGCGAAACTGATGAGCGACCGAAGGCCGGCCAGATGACTACGTACCACTTCTTCCGGTGCCGATCACGTGGCGGCAACAGCTCATTCCTGAACAGGCGCGAGTGCAACCCGGCATGAAAGCGCTAATTGCTTCGCCGTACTATTCCGGCGTGGGAGGACTTCAGCAGTACACGTACAGAATCGCAGTCGGCTTGCACAACGCAGGAGTCGACACGACAGTCATAACCTGTTCGCGCGTCCTAGACGAGTCTGGCCCGACGGTTTTCACCCTTCCCCGACTTGCGACGGTGTCGAACACCCCGTTCAGTTTGCGCTGGTTTGGATCGATAAAGAAAGTTATCGACGATGTTGACCCCGACGTGGTGAACGGACATTTGCCCGTCCCGTACATGGCTGACATCGCCGCACGAGTCACTCGCGATAGGCCGTTCGTCTTGACCTACCACAATGACGCGGTGGGAATAAATACGACGACCAAGCTCTTGGTAATGGCCTATTATCGCTTCCTGGGTAGGGGCACCATTCGCCGTGCCAGTTGGATCATAACGACCTCTCAACACTACGCCGCGCATTCTCCGTTTCTCGAAGGTTACCTCAGCAAAACGTCCGCCGTGCCTCCCGGTGTGGACGTCGCGACATTCAATCCGGCAGTCGACTCTAACCACATAAGAAACAAGTACGGCCTCAACGGGCACATTATCCTTTTCGTCGGCCAGCTAAGCAAAGCCCACCGACACAAAGGGCTCCCCATCCTTATCCGTGCGCTCCGAAGTCTTGACCCAAACGTTACTCTCGTGGTTGTCGGCGATGGAAACTGGCGCTCGCACTACGCCACGTATGCGCGGCGTATCGGAGTTCAAGGCCGGGTGGTATTCGCCGGGCTCATACCCGAGGAGGAGTTGCCTCTTTATTATCGGGGAGCGGATCTCACGGTGCTCCCCACGCTCACCGATGCCGAGGGGTTCGGGATGGTTTTGGCTGAGGCAAACGCCTGCGGCAGACCAGTTATCGGTACGAACGTTGGAGGCATCCCGTCAGTGATCCAAGATCACTACAATGGATTCCTAGTTCAGCCGGGCGATCTGCACGGACTTGTGGAAGCAATACGAGCGGTGCTGAGCGATGAAGAGCTGGCAGACCGGATGGGCCACAATGGCTATCAAATGGTCAAGAGTCAGTTTACCTGGGCTCAGGCGATTGCCCGGACTATTGAAGTATACGATGGCTTAATATGAGCTCAGTTGAAAAGAATAGACTGAAGCGTCCGATCGGCTCTTTTGAATCGTAGCCCTCGAGGTTGTGTTCGTGAAAATCTGCATGGTTTCTAATCTTTACCCGCCCTACATTCACGGTGGCGCTGAGCTGTACGTCTCCCACATCTCAGAGAGGCTCAGCGAACGTCACGATATCTCTGTGATAACTGCTGTCCCCTTTGGCCAAAACGGATCGTCAACTCGCGACAAAGTAGGCGAGCGAAAAGAAGCCACGTACCGATTTTACCCGTTAAACCTTTACTCGAACTATTACTATTCGCGCAAACCCGGCTTTATCAAGCCACTCTGGCACGCGTTTGATGTCTGGAATCCACACGCATACGCCTTCACAAAGGACGTGCTGAAGCACGAGCGGCCAGACCTCGTGCACGTGCACAATTTCAAGGGGTTGTCTGCGTCTGTGTTTAGTGCCGCTAAGGATCTTGGTATTCCCACGGTTCACACCGTGCACGATTACGCCCTCGTTTGTCCCAAGACGACCCTGCTGACGAGAGCTAATGCCTCGTGCGTGAATGCTCGAAGCCCGTGTCGGGTCTATCGCTCGTTTTGCAAACGAATCGATCCGGCTGTCGTTATCGCCCCGTCTGACTTTGTGCTTAACACCCTTTCCAGCTTCGGGCTGTTCGCAGACGTACGAAAGCTGAAACTTCCCCTTGGCATACCGGAAAGTGAGCCCGTCGTGAAGGTGGACAATGGCACGTTTGACATACTCTACGTCGGCCGTCTGGGAAAACACAAGGGGGTGCACTCCCTCATCGAATCCGTGAAGGGCTTAGATCTCAAAAATGCGCGACTGCACGTCATTGGTCAGGGCAGTGACGGGGCGCGTTTCCAGCGCGCTGCGGGCGATGATGAGCGAATCGTCTTCTATGGCTTTTTAGCGCCTGATAGGCTGCGGCAGCTTTACAGCATCGCTGATGTGGCTGTCGTGCCGTCCATCTACGCGGAGACGTTCGGACTCGTGATACCCGAGTACTATCAACACGGGATCACGGTCATAGGAAGCCGGACAGGCGCAATTCCTGAACTCATCGAAGACGGGTACAACGGTTTCCTGTTTCCGCCCGGTGATGTTGAGGCCCTCACTTCACTTCTACAAATGCTTTCGTCTGATTCGACTCTCCTCAGCGAAATGAGCAGAAACGCGCGGACATCGGCCAGAACCTTTGACTTGAACGTCCACGTCCAGAAACTCGAAGAAATATACAAAGAGGTCGCCTCAAGGTAAGGCCGCCCCCTCACACACGCTAAGCACGCGCTGTGCAACATTATCCCAGGCAAAAAGCGTAACCGCACGTCGCCTTGCGGCCACCCCCATTCGTTTCACTCGCCGGTCATCCTGGAGCAAATCGATGAGCGCCGCAGCGAGAACGCCTGCGTCTCCGGGAGCGACGAGCACCCCAGAGCTTTT
>PMIN01000198.1:0-1687 GCA_003158275.1 Methanobacteriota archaeon | reverse complement strand
TGCGAGTCTTTTCCTATAATAACAAGCTCAACCGGAGTGACGCGCTGGGCCGCTGCGAGCGCCTCGATCAAGTACGCAATCCCTTTTCTCGCCTCAAGTCCCCGAGCGACACACACAACGAGCGGTTTCTCAGCCACAACGCCCTCGGTCGGTGCGTCTGCAGGTGTGAAAAGGTTCACGTCAACACCATTGGGTATGACTCTCAGCTTCTCTGCGTGTTCCGGATACCGCGCGAGCGCCTGCGCCATCGTGTCGCTGCTGTCGCATATAATTGCCTGAGCCCTTCTTAATGCGCGCTTTTCGAGCGCGGCAAGCAACGTGATTGCTATGCGCGATCTCGACAGTGGTAACTGCTCCAGCTCTGACGAGGGCAGGTGGTGCAGAATCTGTACGAGAGGAGCGTTGCGATGCACTGCCACCCCCTGCGAAAGGTCGTTAATCAGATGTACGTCGCACGCCTCGCATGGCGTAGGAGCGAACGCGTAGTAGTAAAAGGCCGCAACCCCGTGACTTCTCAATGGCCGAGGGAGGGGTCGGTATCTCACATTTGGCACTCCGGCTCCAAACCAAGCTGCAGCGAAGGCGTCTGGCGGAGTCTGATATGCGTCGCAGCTATACACGGTGAGGTGGCAGAGTGGTGCCAGCCAACGACTCAGCTCTAGCGCGTACATGCCCGCACCGCCGATAAGGTTCCGGTCGTATTCGAAGGTTGATACTGCTATTCTCACACGCGCGCCTCTTCTGTCATCCCTTTTTTGTTGCGCGACATAAGCGCACGTTGCCGATCATGCTCCTGATGACGCTCTCGTTTTCGTGAACGTCCTCAGCACGATGAAGGTAACGAAATACACCCAGACCGCAATCCCGAATATGATGAATAGGTTGATCAGCCTCAGATAATACACGACGATCGCCATGAAGCGCTCAATTTGCCCGCACCGAACCCCGACAAGCGGTAAACGTGTAACACCTCATACTTGATAAAGCATATATAATCGGAAAAGTATAGAAGGCCCAAATATGAATTTTCAGAGTCTCAGACGCANNGCGCTGTTCTCTTTTTTTTCCCGGGGTATTTCACGTCGCTCGTCATTCTGGGAGACCAAAGCGTCGCAGGCAGGGTCGGCACGGCGATTGGTTTTAGCGTCGTCTTCCTCTCCATTCTCGAAATCGTGTACACGGCCCTGCTGATACCGGGGAATCCTCTCACCATCGTTGGGCCGCTCTTTCTTTGGACGACCCTCATGTTCGTTTTCGCGCTTGTCCTGAAACGCGAGCAGGCACCGATCAATGCGTCCGCCCTGCTCAAGCCTGANNCCGGCGACGGTAGGCACGATTCCCTTCTTTGATCCACTCTACTGGGCAACCCGCGCAGCGTACTTCGTGCACACGGGCTTCACGGGCATACCTTCATTCCTATCAGCGGGCGTTAGTGACCAGGTCCGAGAGCGAAGCTTCGAGTTCATGATGGGATCGTTCGCGATGACCGGTAACGCGTCAATCGTCGACATGGCGATCTGGTTCGGACCCGTGGTGGGCGTTCTGGCCTCCATAATGCTTCTAGCCGTTTTGGAGCGACTCGGAGTGACCCTGTCCGGCAAAGTCGTCGCGCTCTTCTTGTTTGGCTCAATGGCCCCGTTGTTTGAACTCTTCTGGAGGACGGACATCTCGATGATGCAGGTCGTCG
>PMIN01000251.1 GCA_003158275.1 Methanobacteriota archaeon | reverse complement strand
TTGGGAACGTGGTCGGAGATCAGGATCCTGTGGGACAAGCTCGACGACCAGACAAAGAAGACGATCGGGCTGCGGATGCTTGACGAGCGCATCATGCACGAAGACCACTGGATCGCACAGCATCAGCATAAAGTTGAGACCATGGAGATGGTCAAGACCTGGATCGAAAAACTTTAACCGTAAAGCGCCAACGAGTCTACAGAATAATAGCAGTGAAGCAAACTCATGGGCAGCGTGCAACACTGATGAACGAAACAAAGGAGGATTGGAGATGGATGAGATGAACGCCCCCCCCGGCCTTAAGCTGAAATTGATGGGACCTATCGGAGAGATTGCGGCGCACCGCACAGGGAATTCAAAGTGGCCGCGCTCAATGGCCCCCGAGACTAGCGACGATAGCTCAAAGCATCACGATAGCTCAAAGCTTCCGCGCTGGTTCCATAAGGGATCTAAAAAGAGTGAACGGTGAGGCGATCGAGATGGACGTGCCTGAGGGCCCATCTCACAGCCCATTGCCCTCACATAGGTGGCGTCGCCCTTAACGCAGCCAAGCAGTAACGTGTGCCAGCATGCGGCGCGTCGCCAGACTGGCGCCACGGCGGTGGCGAATCTGCTTTTGATCGTGCTTCGGTTGAAAGTGGGCGATAGGCAGAAATGGCACTATTGAGGGTCGTGTGTGCCGACCGCACGCCGAGACCGCAGATGCTGCGCTACGAGCCGCGTTGGCGATGTAGATCAAAAGCAGCAGAGGGACGAATGGATTCTCACACGTGGCGGCTCAGCTTCAGCTGGCTGTTTGGCAGTCGCCGCTGCTGAATCGAAGCCTTGAGATGCGCGTGGACTCGCGGAACATCATCAAGTTTTGTGCTGCAGTAGAACCGCGACCAATTCAGCAAACAACGTGGTGAGAACTGAATTGCCTCTTGACGAGATTAGAGAATTGACAAGATGAATGATAGGGGCGCGCATGAAGAACATGCGGCGCACGGCGGGATGCACGCCGCTCATTTAGGGCGTTCACCTCCAGCACCGAAGAAAGCGGCGTCACTCCACACCCACCACGCGGGGCACCAAGTAGCTGATTTTCGACGACGATTTTGGATCTCGCTCATCGTCACGATCCCCGTTCTTGCCCTGTCTCCGTCGATTCAGTCGTATGCAGGCGTCGGTGGGGCACTCCGCTTCCCGGGCGACCAATACGTCCTTTTCATTTTGGCATCGTTCGTGTATTTTTACGGCGGATATCCTTTCCTGAAGGGGATTGTCACTGAGCTTCGCGCTCGCCTGCCCGCCATGATGACGCTCATCGCAGTTGCCATCAGCACAGCCTATCTGTACAGCACTGCGATCACCTTCGGCTTAAGCGGAGGCGTCCTCTTCTGGGAGCTGAGTACCCTGATCGATATCATGCCCTTGGCCATTGGATTGAGATGCGTTCAGTTATGGGAGCGTCGAAAGCCGTTGAGGAGCTGGCGAAGCTCATGCCATCTGATGCCCACAAGCTGTTTCCAGATGGGAGCGTGCGCGACGTCCCCTTGAACTCACTCGCTGTCGGGGACTACGTCCTCGTGAATCCGTGGGAGGGAGTCCCTGCCGACGGCGAAGTCGCCGAGGGAGAGACCTCGGTAAGTGAATCGATGCTTACTGGGGAGTCAAAGCCGGTGACTAAAAAGCCGGGTGCAACCGTCATTGGGGGTGCTATCAATGGGGAGGGAGCCATAACGGTCGAGGTCAAGAAGACGGGCAAAGACTCGTTCCTCTCACAGGTGATCGACCTCGTGAAGCAGGCACAGGAGAGCAAGTCACGGACACAGAATCTTGCCGACCGTGCGGCGCTGGCACTCGTCACCATTGCCCTCTTAGGGGGTGGGCTAACGTTTCTCGTGTGGCAACTGGTCATCAAAACGAGTGTCGACTTTAGTATCGAGCGGGCAGTAACGGTGATGGTCATTGCTTGCCCGCACGCGTTGGGCCTCGCGATACCGTTGGTTGTCGCCATTTCGACAGCGCTCGGGGCGCAAAACGGGCTCCTCGTTAGAAATCGTGCCGCTTTCGAGCAGGCGAGGAACATACAAGCGATCATCTTCGACAAGACTGGAACGCTGACCGAGGGTCGTTTTGGCGTGACCGATGTCGTTGCCTTCGCTGGTGACACGGACGAGCAAGCTCTTTTGTCATACGCCACAGCGCTGGAGGTACGGTCCGGCCACCCTATCGCAACAGGGGATTGCCGCCTCTCGGGCAGCCGGGGCGTCACTACACGCGGCATCGGTTCGGGCGCTGCCGGGCAAGGGCATAGAAGGCACGGTTAACGGCAAAATGGTGCAGGTAATCAGTCCTGCCTACCTAAAGGAGCAGCATTTCACAGTGACCGATGCACGAGTAGACCGCTTGAAGGCTCAGGGCAAGACGGTGGTGTTCGTGATCATCGATCAGGCGTTAGCCGGTGCCATTGCACTTGCCGACATCGTCAGACCGGAATCAAGACGGGCAATCACGGAGCTCAAAAAAATGGGCATACGAAGCCTCATGCTCACGGGCGACAACCGGCAGGTTGCGCAGTGGGTGGCAGAGGAGGTGGGGCTTGACGATTACTTTGCCGAGGTCTTGCCGCAAGACAAGGTCGCGAAAGTAAAGGAGGTGCAATCACAGGGCCTCATCGTCGCCATGGTCGGCGACGGGGTCAATGACGCTCCGGCTTTGGCGCAGGCCGATGTGGGTATTGCCATAGGGGCAGGCACGGATGTGGCGGTTGAGGCAGGCGATATCATACTCATCCGGAATACGCCCCTCGACGCCGTCACTATAATCGGGTTGGCGCGCAGCACATATAGAAAGATGGCACAGAACCTCGCGTGGGCGACGGGCTACAACGCCTTAGCCATACCGCTTGCCGCAGGAGTCCTTTATCCATTTGGCATTGTCCTGACGCCGGCCGCAGGCGCGGTGCTCATGTCTGCAAGCACCGTAATCGTAGCGATCAACTCGCGTTTCCTTAAGCTCGCAAAATAGGGATAAAAGCGTTAGAGCCAGTCAGTCCTCCATCAAATCTGCATTGTGATCATCTCCTCACGCTTCCCTCATCCTATCTGTTAAGCGTCAGCTTGAGGCTCTACGGGACTACTTCAGCTCAAAGGGGGTTGGACCCACGGGGTTGGACCCACGGGGTTGGACCCACGTACACCACAGCTTTCAAAAACTAGTACTTCGCCTGCACTCTTTGCCTTCGAGGCCGTGTGTCGCGATGAGGCCGCGGTTTCGGATTTGCAGCGCTGGCTTGATAGTCTGGGCCGCTTTGGAGCGCAAGCAAGGGCCTCTTGAAATGTATGACACTACGTCTGCAAAAGTAAAAACCCTTTAACCGACCTGCGTTTCTTTACATCTCTTTTTTTAGCTAGCACGCGTGATGATGTCCCCTTTTGAGATTATGAAAAGCTCCTGAAGGACACAGTCGTTGCATATAGCTTGTCTAGTTCGATGCTGACATACCAAGCTTCAAAAAACGCGGGCCCCCAAAGTCGTTGGTGCGATCATATTAACCACGTCGTTCACGCTCGCTCTTCAAGCTTTAGTCGCTCTATTGACGAAACGGTTCTGCCCGATTATGAGGAGCTTTGCGACCATTTGATGTTTCCCGAAGGCAGCAGCAAACTTCCCAATCGCCAGATTGACCCTTGACTTAAAAAAATCGTAGAGCGACGAGTGGAAGCGTAGAACGACGAGTGGAAGCGTAGAGCGACGAGTGGAAGCGTAGAGCGACGAGTGGAAGCGTAGAGCGACGAGTCACTGCAAGCCAACGAGTTTCGTCATCAGATTCTTGCTTTGCGTGAAGATCAACCGACTCAAGTTGCCAATTGTTCACATCTGCGACCTCTAAAGGGTTCAAGTGGGGAGACGGTTTCCGTGACTAGCAGTCCCTCGGCTCAGTCGCGCGGCCTTTTCAGAAGATATGTAAAACGCTCAGTCGTTGGCGTTGTACCCCCTGTCGGTCACGGGACGTGCTGGGCGGGAGAAGATAATACCCAGCACGCTCGTGGGCACTTCTTAGTTTGGCCACTGTAGAGGTGTGGGCTGCTATAAGGTGCCCCTAATATTTAAGTCTATTGGATTTCTTTTGATATAATTTTGGAATCTT
>PMIN01000027.1:4178-4741 GCA_003158275.1 Methanobacteriota archaeon | reverse complement strand
ATTATTTCGTTGATTGTGGAAGGAATGAGCAATAAAGAAATAGCAGGCAAGCTCAACATTGCTACGTTTACAGTCAAAAGTCATGTTCATAACATCCTGGAGAAACTCGCATTGCACAGCCGCCTTCAAATCGCCAACTTCTCCCGAGAGGAAAAAACATCGTAGTTCCACCTCGACCGTCTCTTTCAGCAGCATCGTCCCTGAACCCCACCCGAAAATCTCATACCCAAAGGCTGCAGGCTCATTACAGTTATTCTGTTTGAAGATAGAGCCATTTCCAATAAATGATCTTGTCTATTACCGCTCACGAAGTGATGCCTTTCCGAAGGAACCCTTTGGGTCGGCACAAGGCGCGGAGAACGCCAAGAGTATTGTTGTCCTTTATACCCATAACTTCTTGGCTTCCAGTTAAAAAATACAAGATTATATTTGAGAAACGGCCTTAGCGCTACGCCAATCAAATGATTCGAGACATCTGAAAAATTGTCTCTCGCCAAGCTGCAAAGGCGCAAAGACTCTGTTTTAGAATCAATTTGCGGCTTTGCGTCTGGCGAAGCCATCGA
>PMIN01000027.1:0-4170 GCA_003158275.1 Methanobacteriota archaeon | reverse complement strand
CATCCCCTTGTCTATAGAAAAGAATGTCAAGAGAAAATACATCTCCTTCACAAAAAATGGGACCCTTTTTTGTGCTCTGACATGCAACCTCACACTGCTGTAGAGACAAGTACTTTTGATTGAAATCTTTATGATCTCGATGATGTCTTTCTTTACGTATGTCGTTTTCTATGCGTCTATGTGAGCCTCTCAGGGCTAAGGTAAACTCGAGTATAAACGGGAGGGGCTAAGGGGGGACACTGGCAATACCACGAGACAATAGGGTTTGCACAAAGGGATTTGAGCTCTCTCTCCCAACTACGAGACTCATCGTGCATTAGAAAGAATGGCATTCAACCAACACGTCCGTCTGTAAAAAATGCAGATGAGCTTATGTTATAAATGATCTTGTTCTATGACATTCTGTCTCCAGCGATATGGATCGTATGACTGGCCTGATTTGATCATGGCCAGGGTGACGCGAGCGATGTACCGTGCAACAGCATGTCGCGCATTATGCTCGGCAACCCCCTTGGAGCGTAGTGCTTCATAGTATTCATTAAGCGGCTTTGTACTTCCGACAACAGCACTGGCGGCAGTTTTATAGACATCTTTGAGCATATGATTGAATCGTGGCGTGCGACTTCCATAACTTCGTCCACCGCTGATTTTTTCGTGTCGTGCGAGACCGCAGTAGCCATAGTATTTACCTCTGTTTGGAAATCGTCGCGCATCGACCACGCAAGCAAGAATTTTTGTGGCGCCAATATTTCCGATCCCGTCAACACAAATCAGATTGCGTAGAAGTTTGTTCTTCCGAACAATGGTAGCAAAGTGTTTCTCATATTCTTCCTTCGTCGCATGATATCGCTCTATGTCGCTATCCAAACGATCGAGAAGGAACAAGGCTGTAGGAGATTGATCCTGATGACCACGCAGCAGGGCACTCTTCTGATTGTGGCAGCGGACACCTGCTTGCACGTGATCCACATAAGCTCCTACCAACAGACGGAGCTCATAGAGGTCACTCGTGCTGTGGAAGACTTCGGACAACATTCCGTTGTACAACAGAAGACATAGCTTGCTGGCATCAATCTTGTCTGTTTTTGGACCGTGGCATAACAATCGATTCCTATATGGATCACAAATGATGATACGACTCACATGATCAAGCAATTCCAAAAAGAGCCACTGACTTGTAGTCGTCTCTTCAATCGTCAGAACGATGCGACCGCTCAGCGTGCTAAGATATGTTTTCAACTCCTTGAGATTTGTTGGGCGCTCAAACACCTGTGGCGCCTTTCTTCGAGTCGTCATATGAGCGATCGCCATCATTCTCATCGACCAATCGATGGCAACATAGTGATCATATTTTTCCAGTATCAAGCCCTTGCCATTGAGATCGCTTTGTGCTACTTTTTCCCTGAGCATAATTGGCCTCCTTTTGGTGTGAGATGACAACCGTCTCTACGTTGAAAATACGTAGAACTTCACCACAACAAAAGTGAGGCCTTTTCTAATTTACCGGGATTTGCGCGAGCCGCACTTTTTGGATTATTCAGAAGTCTCGATTCTGTGTTTTTGAAAGATGACAGGGGACTCCACATTCCAATAGCTACTGTTTAGCACCGTTATTAGGCTTCCGATCGCGCATCGGCTGGCACCCTTGTCGTCGCACAATCGGTTCTCCGACACCCGGGATCTCCTATCCCAAAAACCTCTTCGGGTCAGAAAATCTCACCACGCCGGTTCCTGATGCCGGAAACCCAATATTCCCGTCTGATAAGGGATTAACCCTTTTTTCATCCTTTTGGGCTATTACGCCTCCTCTCAATCATTGGTATATTTTTCCACGTTCGAGGAAGAAATCCTTCTCTTTATCGGACGAACGAAACCTATACCGGTGGACCCTTGAAACGAAAGGAGCTTGCAAAATGAATTGGGATCGAGTTGAAGGACAATGGAAGCAGCGAAGAGGTAAAGCCGCACACCATTGGGGAAAATTAATGAACGACGAACTTGCCGCCATCTCAGGAAAGTACGAGCAACTTGTCGGAAAACTTCAAGAGAATTTCGGCATCGCCAAAGATGAAGCCAGGGTCCAGGTCGATGAATTCAAAAAGAATATCGACAAGTTGAAAAAGTCGAATGCCAATCTGATAAAGTTATCAAAATCGTCGAAGGGGAAAAAGAAAACGTCGAAGAGAAAATTGGTGACGGCAAAAACTTCACCGAGAAAACGATACGCATCGTAAAGAGACGTACGATCCTGCTCATAAAAAATTTATTCATCAGTCGATTACTCACAGAGGGATTCATGAACACTCAAACAACAAACCCTACAACCATCGTACACCGATGGACGCATTTTTCTCAAACGATTCGGGGGTTCCGCGGCATCCCGCTTTCAGCAGGATTGACCGTCGCGTTACTCTTCATCGTTTTTATGGCTGGCTGTAGAAAAGAGGTTCCGGGAATCGTCAACGTCTGTACCACACCCACTGTGATTCGCACGTCCCCCGCGAAAGGCGGGATAAATGAGCCACTTAATAAAACAAACGGTGCCACCGGCTCGGCTAGCGTCGCCGCTGTTAAAATTATCACGGCAACCTTCAGCACTCCGATGGACCCGAGTACGATTACCACAACAACGTTTACCGTACAGCAAGGCGCCATCTCTCTTTCCGGAACGGTGTCGTACACCGACACGACTGCAATTTTTGTAGTCGCGAATGGTCTAGGTCCAAGCCTCACCTATACGTGCACAATTACCACCGGGGTCAAGGACGTGGCAGGTACTGCACTTGAGAGTAACTATGTATGGACATTCACGACGATTGCACCCGGGACGCCGACGCTCGTTGCGCCTGTTGATGGAGCAGTGAACCAAGCTACGAATCCGACGATGATTTGGAATGCTGTACCGGGGGCAGATACGTATCGTTTGCAGGTTTCGACGAGTAACACCTTTGCAACGGCTATCTATGACGACTCGGCACGCACGGGTATTTCGCAACAGATGTCCTCCCTGACAATTGGGACAACGTATTACTGGCGTGTGAATTCGAAAATTTCCGGCGGAACGAGTGCGTACTCCAATGTATGGAGCTTCACAACTATCGCACCTCCCGCGGCACCGGTCTTAGTCGCGCCTCTTGATGCAGCGGTCAATGTTGCAACAAGTCCGACATTGACTTGGAATGCTTCGGCAGGAGCCGCCACGTATCGTCTGCAGGTTTCGACGAGCAACACTTTTGCCGTTACGGTGTTTGACGACTCGACGCTCACAGGTACTTCACAACCGATAACGGGCTTGACAATTGGTACGCCGTACTACTGGCGTGTGAATGCAAAGAACGTCGCCGGGACAAGTGCATACTCCGCAAGGAGCTTTACAACTATCGCAGCAGGGACTCCGACACTTGTCGCGCCTGTTAACGGGTCGTTGAACCAAGCTACGAATCCGACATTGATTTGGAATGCCGTACCGGGAGCGGATACGTATCGTTTGCAAGTTTCCACGAGTAGCACCTTTGCTACTACAGTGTATAACGATTCGACACGCACGAGTACCTCGCAACCGATAAACGGCTTGATGGTTGCGACAACGTATTACTGGCGTGTGAATTCAAAAATTTCCGGTGGAACGAGCGCGTACTCCGACGTATGGAGTTTCACAACCATCACACCGCCTGCGGCACCAGTCTTAGTCGCGCCTCTTGATGCGGCGCAGAATCAGCCGACGAGTCTGACGTTGAGTTGGAATGCTTCGACAGGAGCCAACACCTATCGCCTACAGGTCTCGTCGAGTAACAGTTTTGCTACTACGGTGTTCAACGATTCGACGATTTCAGGTACCTCGCAGCCGATAACGGGCTTGACAATTGGGACGACGTACTACTGGCGTGTGAATGCTAAGAATACTGCCGGGACGAGTGCGTACTCTACAAGGTCATTTAAAACCCTCGTCGCTGCTCTTCAGCCGCCACTGTTGGCCGCGCCTGCTGATGGAGATACCGTTATCACAACGAGTCCGAGCTTGAGTTGGAATCCTTCGACGGGTGCCGCTACGTATCGTCTGCAAGTCGACACGAATAACACTTTTGCCACTACGGTGTATGACGACTCGACGACTGGACTTTTGCAGCCGATGGCAGGTTTAGTGAATGGGAAGACATATTACTGGCGCGT
>PMIN01000204.1 GCA_003158275.1 Methanobacteriota archaeon | reverse complement strand
CCCAGTGCAATCAGTGAGATGGCCTTGTTGTTTGAGATCTCAAACAAACCGGCTTGTATCGATTCTGCTGCATCAAAGCACTCGATCGCGACGTCGAACTCATTCAGCCTCTGCAACGTGCAGCCTTTGTTGTTATGCGACTCTACGTAGCGCGAGTCGAGTGCGCTGGCCTTATCAAAACATTGGATGGCAATTGCGTAGCGCCCTACAAAGTAGTTGCACAGCCCCTTCTGATTCCACGCGTGCACGTACGCGGGCTCAAGTCTGATAACCTCATCAAATCGCGCGAGGCTTTCGAGATATTTGCCTGACAGCGCCAATGCATAAGCCTCGTGGTAGACCCAACCGACTCGCCTGTCTGACAGTTTCTTGCTTGCGTAGACGTGGGGGGCAGGCTGGTGCTTCCTTACAGTAGCGACACTAGACGCAAGAAAACACGTGTCACGGGCAATTATTCTAAAATCGATACCGAAATGCCGTTTGAGATTTCCGATACCTTGAAAGTCCCCTCGAGACGACGTTTGCGTATTGTTCACAGGCAAGCTGCTGCCCTGCGATCAGCTATTGCTTTTCGCTTTCTTATGAAGTCGGGACCAACTTAAAAGCCACAAATAGAGACGCCAGGTCACGTTCCGTTCGAAAATACATCGCTAAAGTCTGAGCTCCAATAGTCGATGCCCATTTTCTTAAAGTCCTTTTCTGTCATCTTGTGAACAGGTACGATCAGTGCCGCATTCATCACATTGCAGCCTTTGCACCCGTCCGTGTAAAGCGCCTTTCTTGAGCGTGCCATATGTTGCCTCTGATCAACTAATCACGTGTGCGCGATCCCCTACCATAAATATGAGCCAGTTTTTCGGATCTTTCAAACGAATGAGCTCGTACACGCCCTCAAGCTTCTTGCCGAGCAGGACGACCTTGATCTTTTCTTCGTTCTTTTCAAGCAAATAATAATCCCCGGCATCGTATATGCGGACTATCCCGGCGCCATAGTGACCTTCTGCGATCTCTCCCTCGAACCCGATGTAGTTCACATCGTGATCCTCAACCTGCACTGCGAGACGCCTAACTTTCTTCTCGCGAGGGACTTCTTTCGGAATCGCCCAGCTCTTCAATGTTCCGTCCATTTCCAAGCGGAAGTCATAATGATGGTGCGACGAGAAATGTTCCTGAACGACGAAACGATTGCGCGGATATCGTATCATTATACGTGTTAGGACAAGGTGCAATAAACACTTTGCAGTAAAGAGTTTATTGATGCCGTAGGCAATAAACGTTGCCCGGCAGCTGCTTGCAGCTGTGTGCGTCCCTGTAACGCCCCAATTGAGCCTCGACAGGCGAGGTGTTCTGTAACGTTACAGAGAGGCCGCGTCGACAGAATGAACGATTTTTATGGCCATTTTGCGAAACAGAAAGATATAATAGCGGACGACGCTAAGGACTGCTAAAGAATGTTGGAAGGTTTCAAATGAAGGTAAACGACGTAAAAATTGACGATACCTACGCAGAGGCATTTCCTGTCTATGCCGCACGTGTTTTAATCACAGGCGCGACGACAGCGCTTGCCGAAACTGCCGCAACGGTTGCTACCGGATTTGCCACTTCAGTCATCGGCTGCAGCGCCGAAGCGGGAATTGATCGCTATGTGCAGCCGAGTGAGACTCCCGACGGCAGACCAGGGGTTATTATTATGGTTGTTCACCCGTCGAAGAAACAGATAAAGAGCAACCTCATCGAAAGGATAGGAGAATGCGTTCTCACCGCAGCAACAACTGCTGTTTTCAACGCGCTGGAATCTGAGGAAAGCGTGCCCGTCAAACTCCACTTCTTCGGCGACGGCTACGAGTATCAGACCACGGTCGGCGGACGAGATGTGTGGGCAATCCCCATACTCGAAGGAGAGTTCATCTGTGAGGAGACCTATGGCGTGCAAAAAGGCGTTGCAGGGGGCAATTTCTTCATCTACGGCGAGACGCAAGGTTCAGCCCTGCTGGCTGCCCAGGCAGCTGTCGGGGCAATTAAGTCGGTTGATGGAACTATAACCCCGTTTCCAGGTGGAATTGTTGCATCAGGATCCAAGGTGGGTTGTCCAACGTATTCGACGTTTATGAAAGCCTCCACGCACCACCGACTTGCTCCGACCCTCAAAGACAAGATACCAGATTCGTTCGTCCCAGACGGCGTAAAGTCGATTTACGAAATAGTAATATGCGGCCTAAGCGAAGAGGTCATCGCAGAAGCGATGAAGCGCGGGATGCTTGCCGCGGCGCACGCAAAAGGAATCGTGGAGATCTCAGCAGGCAACTATGGTGGAGAGCTTGGACCATTCAAGTTCAACCTTCATGAGATACTGAGCGATTACGCTGATTCAAAATAATCGCTGCGGGCTCTGTTTGTCAATACCGGCCTGGATGAGCCTCAGTCTTGGCGGTAACCAAAAGAGATAAGTATACTCTCCCGTAACTTACGAAAGATGATGGTTCATGGGAACCAAAGAGTAGTTCTAAGGTGATAGGTGAAGGAAAATGGTGAAATTAGGAATCGCGAAAATAGGTAATATCGTCAGCGGTTTGATGACTGATTTGCTGCTCGACGAGCGCGCGGACCGCGAGGACTTTGAAGCGGTGACCGTAACGAGCGGCACGAAGATGAAAGAGGAAGATGCAGAGAAGGTTGTCGAAGCGCTGCTGAAATTTGAGCCAGACTTGTGCGTAGTGGTGTCTCCTAATGCGGCTCAGCCAGGCCCGACAAAGGCACGAACATTGCTGAAAAATGCCGGGAAGAAAGTTGTTGTCATCACAGACTCAGGCAAGCTTAAGGACAAGCTTGAAGAAGAGGGAGGGTTCGGATACATTCTTATAAACGCCGACGCGATGATTGGTGCTCGGAGAGAATGGCTTGACCCCATAGAGATGGCCATTTACAATGCCGACCTAATGAAGGTTCTGGCCGCGACCGGTACATTTAGGGTGCTCCAAACTGCGCTCGACACGTGCATTACAGCTATCAAAGAAGGCAAAGAATGCGAGCTGCCCAAGATTGTGATGACGGCGGAAAAAGCGACGATCAATGAGTTCAGTAACCCGTACGCCCGCGCGAAGGCGATAGCGGCGTACGAAATGGCCGCCAAAGTTGCCGATGTCAACGTTAAAGCCTGCTTCATGACGAAAGAGTGGGAAAAGTACGTCCCGCTTACGGCTGCATCTCACGATATGATGCGGACTGCCGCTAAGCTCGTCGACGAAGCTCGTGAAATGGAAAAAGCTGACGACACCGTAAAGAGAGCACCTCACTCGAAAAACGGTGCTATTCTTAGCAAGACCAAGCTGATGTCAAAGCCTGAGTAATAGCCCCCCCTATTACTCACTTTTTACTTTTTTTTTGACCGCGTCTGAGGGTCTATCTTCTCTTTTTTTGGCGATCTAATTTTGATCGCTGGCGTTGCTAGATAGTCCGCTAGTCGAGTATGAACGGGCTCACGTAGAGTCCGTCGATCTGTATCAGACGTTTTAAAGAATCAGCTTTAAACGGGATTATCCAGGCGCGTTCCGCGCTGTCCCATTGAGACCCAGGCACTTGCTTTAGCTTGTCCTCGATCTCGTGCGTATCCCCGAATACCTTGACCCACTTCTTATTGCGCGTTCCCACGGCCCACGTATTTTGCGAAGACGTGCACAAGCAGTGCACGGTCGGGTGCAATACAACGCCTCCGTTCTTCAGGCTCTCAATCGATGTTCGGTTGATCGGAAATCGCCATACCCTTTCCTCTTTGTCCCAGAACCCCCCTTCTGTAGCGCTTGGCCTATTACGTTCACTTATAGTGCTTCCGCGGACAATCAAGGTTGTGCAGTCTTCATCCAGTTCGCACAGAAGCCTACCCTCTACGTGGTGTTCTCGCAGCGGCTTCTGCACCGAGTTTCTTTTTGCATCCAGATGCTGCGAGCCGTTGTTTCGGTCAGTCTTCTGGGTTCGATCTTCTTGAGAGGTGTCAAGAGTTTTTAGAGCAATCTTCGCGTGCAGCCTGACGTCTTCGTGCGCGCTCTGCATTGCCGCTTGAGTCAAGATGTCGCGCGCCGTCAAATCCGTGTTTCCAGAGGCGAGCGCAACCGCTTCGAGTGCATCGACGGCTTTAAATCGCTGGTGCTCATTTTCATCATCTAGTGCCTTTGAAAGCACGTCAACTCTCTTGTAACGGGTCAGCCGGTCGAAGTCATATTCACCCATCTCTATCACCAGCGATTCGTTTCTTATCTTAATATGTACGGGAGCAAAATATAAATATTTACCTAAACTATGCGCGGGACACGCTCACAGGCCTTCCTAACAGCCTAGGACGCGATATTGAAAACCGTCGCCCCCAACGCAGTCGTATTGTCGCATATTTCAAGCAAAAAAGGGCACCTAAAGTGAGTCTTGGCTCGCATTGGTTAGATTGTCTGCGTCAGCGTTCGCGGTCAGTCCTTCAGACGACTCTGGCGTTTTATAGTTGGGAAACGTCCATTCATCCTTTTCGATTGCGCGCATTTGTTCGCACTTTGCTTTTGCAGCCTTTAAAGCGCCGCGCCACGAGCCATAGTCTTTGACCGCTTTGTTGTACACGTCCGGATGTTCTGCTTCGGCACTGATTGCCGTCATATCGGACCGATTTCGGTACAGTGCAATAATGTCGTCAACCACGTCGTAGTTCAGGGCTGCCTCGAGAGCTCTTTCAAGGGTTCCATAAATGAGTTCAGCTACAAGCGTCAATTTCGGATTGTCATATAATCCGTCCACCCCCAGCTGCCGAATTTTCTCTCGGATGAAGTTTTCGAGCTCTGCGTCCGACATTCACAGCTAATATGCCGTATGAGTATAGAAGCGTTACGGTATTAGAAACCGTCCTAAGCGACGGCCAGCGCTTTGAACTGCGTCGTCAGCAGAACGCTGATATTGGGCGGTGAGTCACTCGCTTTCGCTGACGTACTCTCTGGCGGCTTCTAAGGCTCTTATGAGCTGATCGAGTGTCGCGGGCGTAACCTGTATCGCGAAACCGTCTTTCGTCGGATAACTCTCAGTGCCGCGCCGGATCCACTTGCGAATGCTGAGTATCTTGGTCGCGGTGTCTTCGCTCTCCGAGACGCTGATCCTCAGGGCGACGCTTTTTGAACCCTCAATCTCAACGCCCCATAGTTCTTTCCACTCCACGTGACCCTCCGTTTGCCTTTATGGCGATTAAGCTCTATCCTCACAATTTGGCGCCCTCTTGATCGTGACGCTTTGCGAGTTCTACCGGATCACCAGCTGTTCTCAGCGAAACGCATTCAATGCCTTTCACGACGAGTGCCCTCTTGCCGTCTCCGTATTTGACGCCAAGACAAGGGACAATCCGCTTTGTGAGCATCAGTGTGCGTAGTGCTGCACTTATTTAAAGCACGTTGCATGCGTGATCCTGGAGCAACACCAAAAAGTCTGATGCGCGATCGTCGATCTCGTGCGTTGGCTTTTTTTGAGCCGACACCCGAGCACAGATGGCAAAAGCTACCTATAAATACAAGCTGGCCGAACGTCTCGGCCTCAGCGATGGCAACGCCGCTGCTTACCAAATCAAACGTCTTAAGACGCCAGCATCTCTCACGCGATACACGATTCAAATCGATTGGCGGAAGATCGGTTTTCTCGCAGATTTTGTCATCCTTGCTGAATCGGATGAAAAAGCGGCGCTTCGGCGTTGGAAAGGCACCTGGTCCTTCTTCAGGACTAATACGAAAAGCACCTTAGCAACGTGCTTCTACTACCAACCTCTTCTGAGTGCGTATTGCTGAGGGATATAGTCACTGTTACGGCGACAAAACGATGCTTGTAATCACCGGCAGGAGGACAAGCGATCTCGATATTGCCTCCTTCGCGGAAAACTACACAGCCCGAGCATTCCAGTGCATACGAACAACGCTTATGACGACGCGATACAGAACTGTGGGCAACTTCGTGAGGCGGAGCGATGCCGTCGACACCTTACGCCATCTTCGAGGCGACAGGCCTATCTGAAGAAGAGATCAGTCGAATGTCAAAGTGTTGAGTCTCAACCACGTTAACTAATCGTGCTTTCCCCGAAACCAGACATGAAGTTTCTAATTCTTGGAGTGATGAATCTAACAAACAAGTAAAACACGAAGGCGATGGTTGTTATAAAGAAGCTCACTGGGTACGGCTCAAAAAAAGCAATAAAGAGCCCCAACCACGTTGCTATCAGAGCAATGACTACAGAAATAATTATGACTCGCCCCGGTCGTTTTGCCAATCGCTGAGCCGTCGCAGCTGGCGTGACCATCAATGAGAAAATGAGGAGGACACCAACTACCTGAACCGCAAACGACGTTGCGACCGCGACTAGGAGCATGAAAATTATGCCGAGCAAAACTACGGGCATTCCCTTTGCTTCCGCCACATCTTCATCGAGCGATGCAAACAAGAGAGGTCGATATACAAGCGAGATGAGAACCAGAATTATCACGCCGGCAACGAGGGTTAAAAGGACATTGCTGAAACTGATGCCCAGTATTTCTCCAAACAAGATGGAGTACGCTTCAGTTGCATAGCCGGTGTAGAGGCTGAGGAACAACACACCTAGGCCAAGCATGAATGCGAGAACTATTCCGATTTCGGCGTCGCGATTAGCGGCGCGTCGGCCAAGCGCGGCTATCCCAAGTCCGCCCACGCTTGTGAAAAGGAGAAGACCGTAAACTGGATTGACCCCGATTAATACGGCCGCCGCTGCCCCAGAGAAACCGATGTGGGAGAGCGCGTGCGCTGCGAATGAAGAACGACGCAACACAACGAAATAGCCAACAATGCCCCCGAGGATTGCGACTACTGTTCCTGCCTCGAAGGCGTGCTGCATGAACTGGTACTGAAGCATCTGCTGCAGGTCGATCCATGGATTAATGCTGAAGGTCATTCTGGTTGACACCTGTGGCTATCTTCAATGCCTACAATTGCAATGTTGCCCCTAGAGTCTCGAAGAACCTCAACTTGAACTCCGAACAAAGCCGAGAGACTTGCTGACGTCAGGACCTCTTTCGGCGTCCCGGTCGCCACCTTGCCGTTAGCGATGTAAACCACTTTATCGAGATACGGCAAAAGAGGGTTGATGTTGTGGGCGATCAAAAGTGCAGTCACGTTGCGCGATCGAACTACACCATTTATAAGCTGAAGCAATTCTCTTTCGCGCCTGATGTCAAGATTCGACAAGGGTTCATCGAGCAAAAGGAGGGTGGGTTCGCTTACCAGCGCCTCTGCCAGAAATATCCTCTGCAGTTCTCCGCCCGACAATGCGCCGAGAGAGCGATGAGCCAAGTCTGTAGCTCCAACGTCTTTCAGCACGTCAAAAGCAGCTTTGCGGTCTTCGTGGGAAAACAGGCCCAGACCCCATTTTTTGCCGGAGAATCCCAGTCGCACAAGTTCAAGGGATTCAACATTTGTGTCATCGTCGAATATGTGACGCTGAGGAACGTAACTAATCTGCGGATTGCCACGTTTGGGCGCTGCATCGAATATCTTGATCGTGCCGCTGACGGGTTGCTGCAAACCAAGGAGCAAACGAAACAGAGTTGTCTTGCCCGCTCCGTTAGGGCCGATAACCGCTACAAACTCGCCGCGATTGATTGAGAAACTGGCGTCTCGCCAAACTATGTTATCTGAGTAGCCCGCCACTAGATTCTTGGACGTGATGATCTCGTGTTGTGCACTCATTCGTTATTTCCCAAGGGCTTGTTGGTTAAGCGCGTTCTGAAGAATGATTAACTGCGCATTCATCCAGACTTGGAACGAGACATCGGGCGGTTGGATAGTCTCCGTCACTGGAACGATCGGAATGTTATGTTGAGAGGCCAATGCTTCGGTGCTCTGAGTGAGCGGCGTCACCGTTTGCTCATTATAGACCAGCACTTTAACGGTTCCATTCGTAATAAGCTGATCGAACTGCACGATGCTCTGCGCTGGGGGATCGTTTCCTTCCGCGACAGCTTCCATGAATGCGGGAGGAGATACAACGTCAAGACCAGCGGCGTTCGCCAGATACACGAAGATGCTCTCTGTTGATGCTACTTTCACGCCTCCAAACTGTTGCTTTATCTCAGCGATACGCCCGTTGTATTCCGCGAGCGATGCTTTCAACGCATCATACTGCTGCGTATAGTATGAAGCATGAGAGGGATCTATGGAAACAAGATCCTGATACATAGCCTTGACTGTTTCATTCACATAAGTAGGGCTGTACCAGAAGTGAGGATTGGCATCAACTGTCTGGTTAACGAGTTCCTGCACGTTTAAGACTACTTGATGTGGAGTATTACTTGATGCTATAAGCTGTTGAGCCCAAGTGTCATATCCGGCTCCGTTAATAATTACAAACTGGGCATTTGCTATTGCTATGGCGTCACCGGTATTGCTTTCGTATTCGTGAGGGTCAGCATTGGGGTCTGAAACGATGCTTGTCACACTAACCCGTGTTCCGCCAAGCTGAGTTATCAGA
>PMIN01000162.1 GCA_003158275.1 Methanobacteriota archaeon | reverse complement strand
GTCTTCTGGGCGTAAATGCAAAAGTTGAAGAACTTGATGTACTACAAGTTGGCGGAGGTCTCTAATGCCAAGATCACACGGTGAGCGGAGGAAGACGCGGTACAAGCTGAAAAAAACCATCCGGGAACGAGGCATTGCTCCGGTAAGTCATGCAATCAGGAGTTTTGAAGCGGGCCAGAAAGTCCATATCGATCTAGACGCAAGCGTCCACAAGGGCATGCCGAATCCAAAGTTCCACGGCAGGACCGGAACAGTGCTCGGACAACGCGGCCGTGCATACGTGGTGGAAGTAACGGACGGCAACGCTGTAAAGACGGTAATAGCACGCCCGCAGCATCTGAAAGCACAGAAACAGGCACAATGATAGTAAAGACCGTATTGGCAGAGGAGCGGCTCACGGTTTCTGAGGTAAAAGAGATCTTCGTTGAGCTGACAACGCCTCGTTCCGAAGAAGAGTTCACCTACGAGTTCAGACGGGCCTTCGACCACGTCAATACCTTTTCAAAACTTACTGGATCGCAAGCCAGGCAGCTCGTCAACGAGCTAAAGAACCTCGAAAAGATGAAAGACGAGATCGCGATCAGGATCGCTGACATACTACCGTTGTCCAAGGATGAGGTGCGATCCATCTACGCAAAAGAACGGTTTTCGCTGACAGAAGGGGAACTCAACGAAATACTTGACATAGTAACACGCTTTTATTGAGGCCTGGGGCGATCCAAATGAGAGGCGAGAGAGAGCAACATGTCCGCGTATTAGACTATCTGCCACATGGCCACCCTGACGATCCTCNNACTATGTTCCGCAGGCCTATGACCGCCTCTATATTGGGGAGGAGGAACGGAGCGAAATCGATCACGTTAAAAGGCGTGTGAGCTACAAGGAACTTACGCACGGTGCAAAGGTTGAGTTGCCTTACGCTCTTGAAATAATAGTCAAAGAGCAGGAGCCCAGGTTTGTGAGCTTCTTCAATGAAGCACAGCCGATTACGACCCGCCTCCATACCCTAGCGCTACTCCCCGGTGTGGGCAAAAAGCTCATGTGGGAGATTCTTGCGGAACGCAAGAAACGGCCTTTCGATAGTTTCGCCGATATTTCAAACAGAGTGAGGGGCTTGTACCACCCGGAAAAAGTAATCGCGAAAAGAATCGAAGATGAGCTCAAAGATGAGCACGCTAAGTACAAGTTTTTCGCGAAATAGCGACTGACGCGACACCCAAAGCGTTCAATGCCCCGTGGAATCGACCGCAGCTACCATAAAGCGAAATGGGGTCAGCACTTCTTAATAGATGATCACATTATCGAGAGGATCGTCAGCTATGCGGATATAACGCCAACCGAAACGATTTTAGAGATTGGCGGAGGCACCGGGAACCTCACAAGAAAACTCGCGCAGTTATGTTATAGGTTGGTTGTAATTGAGGCGGATCGGCAGCTGGCGCTGAAGCTCTGTTCGATACCAGGTATCGACGTGCTGCACGGAGACGCCCTAAGGGTTGAGTTTCCCCCGTTTGACAAGACTGTTTCTAACCTGCCATATCAGATATCGTCAGAAGTCACGTTTAAGTTGCTAAACCATCCTTTCACGTGCGGCGTGCTGATGTATCAAAAAGAGTTCGCGCAGCGGATGGTCGCAGCGCCGGGCACGAAGGACTATAGCCGTCTGACAGTCTGCCTCAGCTACAAATCAAAAGTCAAAGTGTTAGCGCGTGTCCCGAAGACAGCATTTAATCCGCGCCCTGCCGTTGATTCTGTGATTGTTAGACTGGTCCCGACTAAACCGCGCTTTTACGTACTCAACGATATATTCTTTCATCGCTTCGTTCGCGCGCTCTTCACACAAAGACGAAAAACGCTTAGAGCTGCACTTATGGTGACCGCACAGCTGCTTAACGTACAAGCGATGGACCAGCTGATCGCCAAAATACCTCAGCATTGCCTAGCCCGCCGACCCTATGAATTTTCCCCAGAAGAGATTGCAACTCTGTCGAACGATTCGTTTGAGCTGCACGAAGTGCAAAAGGGGAGCGTGCAGGAGCAATAGTCGAATAAACCAGACGAGAGCAATTATGACGCCCGAAATCGCCAAGGGAGCCAAAAAAGTGCATTACCTCAGCGAGCAAGTGCTCGTGCTGCCGGACGTTTATGAGCCGTGTGACGACACGTATCTACTCGTGGACGCCGCATTAAACGAGGTGCGTCCCACTGACTCGGTCTTGGAGATTGGCACAGGATGCGGCATCATCGCTAAAATGGTCGCAGAACGCGCCCGCTACGTGATCGCGACTGACAAAAACCCGCGCGCCGTCGCAAATGCGAAGTTGAATGGTGTAGAGGCGATCGGGGGGGATCTTTTTGCCGCTCTAGACAGCCGGTTTGACCTCATCATCTTTAATCCACCATACCTCCCTAGCCGAAGTGACACATCAGGTGACTGGCAGACTCAGGCTTGGGATGGGGGCCCCTCAGGTAGGGAGGTGATAGTGCAGTTCCTCTCACAGGTTGCGGATCACCTGACCGAAAAAGGCAGGGTGCTTTTGGTGATCTCTTCTATCACCGGCTACAAAGAAGTGACAAAGCTAATGCACGCACAGTTTGGGATCGTCAGAGTCATTGCTGAGCGCAAGTTCTTTTTTGAGACACTTTATGTGGTGCTGGGCGCAGAAGCTACGCAATCGGCGCGGCAATAAGCGTTGCAGTAGAGTTTAGAGAGGGCCTATGAACTTGTAAAATAGTAGTTCATCGACGTAAGTGCCATTGTCAAGCCGCCCTTTCCTCAGTCTTCTTCCCTCGCTAGCGTAGTTTAAGGAGCGATACAATGCTGCTGCCGCATTTCCGTCGTAGCAGTTCACTTCTATCTTTTTAATGCCGCGATCCAGAGCGATCTGCTCAAGCGCGATAATCAGCAATTTTCCGAGGCCCTTTCGTTGAAAAGCGGGATGGACTGCGACGCCGAACGAAGCGACGTGGGCGGCTCTCGACTGCGGATCATTCATTATCAGCGTCGCAGAACCGATGATCTTACCTTGGTGCAGGCATAGCACAGTACTCTCATTCGTGTTGAGTCGGCTTAGCCACTGTTCTTTGTTCTTTACTAAATCGGCAACACGGTATCGCTTTGCCAGAAACTGATCAACTTTACTCAGCCACGAATAAAGGTACTCATAGCCGCCATTTTGGTAATCGTCAATGTGGGCGACTTTCAGCTCAATGATTGTTCCATCATTGAGAGTGACGTCATTCACCGATCTGATGATAGCCCCTCACGAGATGGCTTCAGCTTTTAACCTAATGAGTCCCAAAAGTGCTTCAAACTCGTCTTTTAGCCTCAATGAAGCATCCTGCAACGCTTTTAACGGATCCTTGGATTCCGTTTTGATATAGAATATTGGATTGCTTATCATCGGATGCTTTACGTCGTACGTAGCGCTTTCGACCTGCGGATCTTGAAGGAGCGAATATTTCAAGACGTTCAAGAAGGTGTGGCCCTCATCGAGAAATTCTAGCTCAGCTTCGTCCTTTGTTACGCGAATGATCTTGATGTTCATTGTCTAGAAATCTTTGAAAACAGTCAGATAACAACGAGTGTTATGCCTTAGATTACGCCCTTTCCGTAGTCCTCCGAGATCTTTCGCGTTTCGATACACTCGCAGCTTGGACATTCGAGCTTGTTCTGCTTCCGCACGAGCGGCGTGCGGTCTCTCGAGCAGAACGCCTTTATTACGCCTAAATCCTTTTCAACCGTGCTCAATCTTAAGCTCTTTTCGTCTATTACCTTAGCCTTTATGATATCTTGCTGGCCAAACTCAGTTTCCAGCTTCGCGACGTACGCGTCCTTAACGTTTGAAATATGAATAGCTCCTTGATCTGCATTTGCGATTTCGCGGTTTTCGTGGCCTTTTATTCTGGCAATCTCAACGAGGACGACTGCATTCTTCAGATCGACCACCCGGCCGACCACGATGTCGCCCGTCTTAAGCATTGGCGGGGTCTCCATTACGGGTAGGACTCGTACCGTCCGGTCTTTCTTGTCAGTTTCGACTTTTCCCGTTATAGTGGCGAGTATCTTACCTCTCTCTTCATACGTCCCGTCGCCTGGTAAGTATTCTTCAGAAGCGCCTATAATGTCCCCTGGTACAACCAAATCCGTCATTTCTTATCTTTCCTTCCTTGTTAGATTCAAGAACAATAATTCAAAGAACGACTTCGATTCGATAAATTATCGCGTCTACGTATCGTACTGCATCTTTATGAAACTTAAAGGTATGTGCAATGGGCAGTTTGACCTTTATTGCGTCAGTAACGCGGTTCGGCTCGAGAAAGCGCCTTACAAAGCCGTCTACGACGGAATTGTGAAGTAAGTAGATAACTTTGCCCACACGTACTGACTTGCTTAAGAACGGCCTATCACTGCTCCGCTTCTGGGCTCCGAATGGGGGATTCATAACGACCGTGTCGAACGAACCTTCAAAGTCTTCTATACAGCTATTTAGCCAAGAAACGTGCGCACCGAGTAGCTTCGCATTCGTTCGAGCGAGGTCAAGTGCTCGCTCGTCCGAATCGACGCCCGTCGCAACGCCCCCCAGCAGCGCCGCGCCCAGGGCAAGGACGCCAGTCCCGCAGCCCAAATCTGCCACTTTCAGCCCGGCAATGTCACCTCGCAAGTAGGCAAAATAAAGAAGCTGAGCGGCAATGGGTGCTGAAGTGGTGTATTGTTCGCGCGCAGCAGAAGGGGATTCAAACGCTTGTACCCGTTCGAGGATGATTTCAAGCTGACGCTGTTTCATCTTGATAGACGTTGCAAGCAAAGCAACGCGCTGTGCGACGGCAAAAATTGCGGCGATTGCGAGGCGCTATCCCTTGGCGCGAGGCTTATCGCTTTCTGCTTAACAGGTATGCTACAACAATCAATCCGGCTAAGGCAACGGGTATTTCGAACCCAGGGAGAGGATTGCCGCTCGAACCGCTTGATTTGGCCGTCGCGCTACTCTGCGCAGTGCCGTTGGCGCCCTGGTTCGTTGATGTAGGCGCGATATTAACCGCCTTGTTGACTCCAGCGTATGCTGTCGCCTGTGTCGTCAAGTTGCCTGCCGGATTGGTGCCTGTTACGGTGACGCTAAGCGTTTGGTTATTCGCGAGCGTCTTGCTGGCGATTCCGGTCCAAGCCACATACATGTGATGCACCTCGTTGGGCTGAACGGAGACGTCAGTAGGACTTCCCGTGATTTGGCTTAAATTAGCTGAAAACAGACTATCCACACTTGTATCGTTGACGCCGGGGTTTTGAGCCGTGGGATTATCGGTCAGATGACAAAGGCGACAATTACCCGTTACCATGGCTATGACAGAGAAAGCGTTCCCTGTGTTGACGAGCCCTTTAGCGGACGTTCCTTGTGCTCCGTAAACTGCTGGAACTATGTTCAGCGGAGCGTTGTTAACAGTCAATTCAGTTGTCCTCGTGGGTCCGTTGGGATCCACGACCTTAACGATGTACTGCCCAGGGGAGAGCTGTGGAGTCAGCCACGAGAAAAGTATGTAACCATTGGTATGGTTGTCAGCGTCGTTCGCCCCACCGTCAGTGACGTTCGCTATTTTGATCCACGACGAACCGGCGTCGTCAGCCAGGCCATTTTTATTGGCGTCGTAGTAATAATAGAGCGCAGCCGTGCTTCCGTTTCGCGCAACGTTCGCAGACACGAGGACCCTGTCGCCTGAACTAATAGTTGTGGGTTGAAGTTGTATGATAGTCGTTGCGGATGTGGGGGTTATAACAGCGCTTAGTATCAACAAGACTGTCATCGAAGATAGGAGTAGTAGCATCTTTTTGTTCGGCGAGCGTGACATCCTGATTACCTCAAATAGTTTCTCAACCATTATCGGCAAGTTCATATATAAAACATTCGAGTGTCCTAATGCGGCACAATCGTTATAATCAAGAACTAGAGCCGTACAATTGCTAAATCGGCGAGATATGTTTATTACTTTCGAGAACGCTAAAAAGAATAAGATGAAGGACTTCTTTTATCCGCGATCGATAGCTGTCATTGGCGCCGCACGAGAAGAGGACAAAGTGGGACATTCAGTGTTGAAGAACCTCCTCGATGCTAACTTCCAGGGAGAACTTGTTCCTATCAACCCGAGCGCCGATGAGATCTTAGGGTTAAAAACTTTTCACACGGCAAAGAAGGTCGATCTCGCAGTCATCGTCGTTCCCGCAAAAATCGTCCCCGCTGTTTTAGAGGAATCAGCGCGTGTCGGCGTAAAGGCATCAGTAATTATATCAGCAGGATTTCGAGAATCTGGCGCAGAAGGCGCAAAGCTCGAGGCTCAAATTCGGGAGATTTCCAAAAAATATGGGATTCGAATCGTGGGTCCCAACTGTTTGGGTATCATGAGCACTGGTGCCCACTTGAACGCCTCCTTCGCAAGCGAGTATCCGATCAAAGGTGGCATTTCGTTGATATCGCAAAGCGGGGCAATTTGCACATCGTTTCTCGACTGGGCGGCTAATGAAAGCCTTGGCTTTGACAAATTCGTGAGCGTCGGAAACAAGGTCGATGTAGCTGAGGCTGAGCTTTTGGACTACATCGCACGCGATCCTTCGACACGCGTTATTGCGCTCTACGTCGAGGGTATTGATAATGGGCGCGAGTTTATGCAGGTCTCGAAAGAGGTTTCAAGGCTCAAGCCTGTTATTGCGCTCAAAGCCGGTCGGACCGATATGGGGGCCAAGGCAGCCTCCTCTCACACTGGCGCGCTCGCCGGCTCAGATGCCGC
>PMIN01000233.1 GCA_003158275.1 Methanobacteriota archaeon | reverse complement strand
ACAATGGTTTAGTGGGACGTTCTACTACGTGCAACACCCGGAATCAAGTGTTTTGTTGGACGATCACGTGAACGCCCTCATCGAAAAAGGCTTCGCCGTCGAGGCACAGGATAATCTGCTTCCGACCGATCTTGGCACGCTTGCCTCTAAGTATTACCTTCGCCTCGACACGGCTCGCGGGTTCAAACAATTGAGAGAGGGGCCTTCAGACGAGGAGCTGCTTAACGCCGTTGCTTCCGCTGAAGAGTTCATCAGCGTGGTCGTTAGGCGCAACGAACTCTCAGCGATAAAGGGCGCGCAAGCGCATTATACAGGGCCAAAGTCGAAGATATATGCGATATTGAAGGCATACATCGAGCGCGGAGAGGTCCCAGAAGTGCTGCGCAGCGATGCGTGGCTCATCCGACAAAACGCGCTTCGGCTCCTGTCGGCGCTTGAAGCGTTCCTCCTCCGTTTCAACGCACCGGAAACTGTCTTGCGTGCGAAAATTCTCGCTCTAAGACTTGAATACGGAGCGCCAGAGAAGCTGTGCCCGTTGCTTCAGCTGGACGGAGTGGGCATAAAACAAGCGACTCAGCTCTATGCGCAGGGGATCAGGTCGCCGTTTGACATTACCGGTACCATGCTTTCAAGACTCGTTGCCGGCTCGCGGATCGCACAGTCAATAAGCAAGCTGCCCGAAATCGTGATTGACATGCAGTTGCCCGATTCCATAGCATTTGGACAAGGCCTAATGTGTCACGCAACTCTAGCAAACGCTCGCGGAGGCGCACGCGTGTCGGTAACCGTGTTTGCCAACGGGCTCAAGATGCTGCGCGATAGTTTCTATCTGGCGAATGGGTATACCAAATCAATTCCCATCGGCACCTATGGCTCTCAAAACGAACGAGTCACGTATCAAGTGCGAGTCGACCATCTCGACTGCGTCGAAGCTCCGCAGATCCGAGAGAAAGTAATAATGATAGACGGACTCCCAAACGAACTAAGCGCAGCTACCAGTAACGCGGGCAAAAGACTGATAACTACCGACAATGGGACAAGAGATCAGACGGAAGTACCACGCTTTTCGATCCCTCCTGGAGCGTTGGAAACGCCCCTCACGACCCCCCACCACGGCTCGCGCAGGGAGAACACAAAACCGGACGAAGGGGTTTTAGACGTGCGCTCGAGATCCGTGGGGCGCTGCAAGCAATGTGGCGGCTCTTTGAACCGCGCTGGAAGCGCAATAACGTGCGATTGCGGAGCAGTTTACAAATTGCCTTCAGGAGCAGAACTCACAGAAAGTACTTGCAGCTGCGGGTTGCCCAAGTTCAGGCTCAAGCTTCTTGACGTTGACGTGTGCATTGACCGTCGATGCGAGAGTATGGATGACGTAATTTCCAAGCACTTCGCAACGAGCAACTTCATCTGCCCTCGCTGCCAAGGTCCTCTAACCATCGTGCGCAGGAAGGGAATCATTGTGGGGTGTGCACAGTACTACGACGGATGTAAGACCGCATTTCTATTGCCTGCTAACGCTACGATCGTTGGACGGTGCGAGTGCGGGCTCCCAAAGCTGCAGTTGAAAACCAAGACTCGATGTCTCGATACCGCGTGCCGCGCGTAAGCATTACCTCACAGCACCAACGTCTTCTTGTTCCGTGGTGCCCCTACAGCGGCACGCCAGGTTGCTTCCGAATTGTGGCGCTGTCTGGGTCAAGGCCGCGCCATTTGACAACGTAGCCGAGAGCTTCCAACACTTTCTCTGGAGATGAGAATCCTTCTTCTTCGATTGCTCCGAGCGCAGCAGGTAGTGCGCTACCTTCAAGCGCTTCGAGTCTCTCTGCGATTACGCGAAGCTTCTGTTCACTTATGAGAAGCGTGCCGATCAGACGGTATTGCGCCCCTGGATTGGCCTGCAGCCAACGCACGACGGCCCCTACCGATACAGACTGTTCGTCGGCCAGTTGCGTTACGTCGATTACGTCGCCTGTGAGTCCAAGCCGTGTGCCGTCGATGGTTTCAGCCTGTTGCACGTCGATCTTTTCCTCTAACTGCTTTAGGTAGTCGACGACCGGCTTCAGCGGCACTTTCTTGTCGAAGAAGATGACGAGGCCTTTCACTTCCTTGAACTTAGCACAACTGAGGTTTCTATCAACAGCAATGAGTAAGTTCTCAACGTCGAGCTCCCGCAGCTTCCCGAGCTTCTTCTGAAGGTACTCGTCAGTCCAAAAACCGACCACTTCCAGGTACGCCTTCACGCCGTTCTTTTCAAAGCCGAAATCTGGGATAAACACGTACCGTCCAGCGGTTAATAGTTCTGGTTCTCTTTTCAGGATCCAGCCCAACTTCAACGCGTTAAACGATCGGGCAAACGCCGCTTCAACGGAGCTGTCAAAGCGCTCTCTTGTTTCCTCGGCAGCCGGCGCATTAAGGAACTCTTTTACCTTGTCGCTGTCAAGTTCCAGTTCGACTAGCTTAGGCGCCTGTCGTTCCCCGGCAAGGATGTGTGCCTTTAAGCGCCATTCACGAGCCTCCAAGATTGATGGGAGCAGCTTCGCAAGCGATGTGCCGTACCGCTCGGTCATCTTGAAGAGCGAGACGGGGCCATCCACGAAAACTCGATAAATGCCGCCGACCTGCTCTACGGTGTACATGAGGCCCAGATATTTTAGCCGCCTGAAAATACGCTGGTAGTTGCCCCCAGCAGTAAACTCAAGAGAGACCGCCTTGAACAGCAACGTCTGCGTTAAGCTTAGGTTGTACTGCTGGATTAGCTCGCGCGGACGGAGGGGCACGAAGCGTTCAAGCACCAACTCGTCCTCGGCATCGCTCCAGAGCGACTCTTCGAGCTGCAATGGTGAGATGCCTAGTCGTGATGCTGCCTGTGCCATTACCTCTTTTTTCATTTCGTTCGTCGCGACAAGCGCATAACGATTTGCCTCTGTGAAGACTTCACGGCGCGCTTTTTGGGGAGCAATATGGCTTTGCGGTTCGAAGACTGCTGATCGGTTGAGCAACGCGAGTAACCCCCTCACCAGTCGATAATCAAATCCGTCGCCCTCGAACTGCCGACAGTGTTTGACTAGCTCGCCCTGGCGCTTGCCAACGTGTGCTTCATAGGTCTCGATCAAACGCGATGCCAACTCCACGTAACGCTCTTCAAGCGGCGCGTACACCGGTTTTATCTTTCCAGAGCGAGAACGGGCGATGAGGAGATTGCTAGGTAGCACGCTCTGCATCCCTCCATTTTCGCTTCCGACGGTGACTTATTTTTGTTTCGGTCGTATCACGTGTCACGATTTCAGTGAGTCTCGCGCGCTTTCCCTCTCGCTTTCGCAGCACGCGCCCGAGGCGCTGAATGAATTCTCGAGAGCTACCGGTTCCGCTGAGTATGATTGCTTGCGCGGCGTCGGGAACGTCCACGCCCTCGTCAAGCACTTTGGACGTGACTATCACACGGTACACGCCATCGTGAAAGTTCCCAAGGATCTCCCTACGCTCGCCCTTAGACGTCGTGTGCGTGATTGCAGGAATCAAGAACGTACGCGCGATGCGATCGACGAGCTTATTGTGTTGTGTGAAGATGATCGTCTGATCACTAGGATGGTCAAGAAGGAGCTCTTTAAGCGCTTCCATCTTCGCCCGTGAGTTTAAGGCGATGTCCAACGCCCGATTTCGAGCCAAAAGTGCCTTTCGCGCTTCTGGATCCCACCCGCTCCTCATGATAAACCGCGAGAAATCATACTGTGTACGCATCAGAATATTGCGGCGCTCGATGTAATCAATGAATGCGCCATGCATCCGCGTGTACTCCTCAGCCTCATCGGGCATCAAGTCGACAAAGAGATGCGCGACTTCGTAGCCAGAAAGGTGTTCCTCGGCAAGATCTTGCACGGTCAGCTCATAGACTTTGCCGCCAATAAGACGTTGGAGCTCGCTGTGCAGTCCGTCTGCGCGTTCATACGTTGCTGTAAGTCCTAGCCGCGCTTTCGACACAAACATTTCAGCGATGTGGCGATAGCCTGGCGCGGGCAGGTGGTGGACCTCGTCGAATATAACGAGCCCAAATCTATTGCCGAGCTCCGCAGCACGCAAATATGCCGAGTCGTACGTCGATACCGTGAGCGGTTTGAGCACGTTTTCGCCGCCCCCGTACGTCCCTATCTCTATCGAAAATTCAGCCGCGAGCACGCGGCGCCACTGCTCTACTAGGTCGAGCGTGGGTACAATGACTAGCGAAGGCGTTTGCAGCGTGCCAATTGCTCCGACGGCAACAATGGTTTTTCCAGCACCGGTCGGCAAGACAACCGTGCCTCGCTTTCCCGCTTGGATCCACGAGTCCAACGCGTCTGTTTGGTAGTCCCGCAACGAGGCGCGGAACTCCAGGCGCGGGACCGGGAGCAACTCAAGCGCTTCATCTACATATTCGATGTGACTGCTCTCGAGATAATCGGTGATATCGGCATAGTGCAACGCCAGTGCCCTATACGCGCCAGAGCGCGCGTCCCAGTGGGAGTTCGGGACCCGCGCATCGCCGCGAATCAGCAGCGTACCTTTGTCGTATTCAATCCGCACTTTCACTTACATCACCGCAACCGCGACCGGCCTGAGTCAGCTCTTTCGCACATCGGATTCACGCGTGCACAGCTTGTCACATACGGAGGGGCCATACTAATCATCTCACCGAATTGGACGTGGGTACGCTTTTCTCACCATTGCTCAGCGCCATACGATTACGACGCACGATTTGGATGGACTGGAATACGACACAAAGCGTCGTATTTTCGCCTAGTCGACCCTGAGACAAATCTCAACCTGGTTGTGTCCCGTTGTGCGATAGCAATGTACAGCTTTTGATCCATTCTCCCGGGGCCGCCCGGGACGTGCCGACGATCAGGCGTGTAATTCCTGCTTCATTGCAGATTCCTCGCGCTTCGATCACTTCACCTTTATTTGCTTGGCCCACGTAGGTGTGGGTATATGAGAGGACCTTTTTGACGGTCTCGTGCTCTATTTCGTAAATGGCAGGGCTGTCAAACGCATAGGTAGCGTTGGTTACCGTTGCGCGGACAGTAGCAAATCCATCGTCTGTTCCTCGAGGCTCAAGGACTATCTCATCGAAGTCCCGCACGAATAGCAGATCAAAGTACGTCGCTCCTATTGACCCGCGGTTCCATTTTCTTTTCTCGTGCAGGACGAACTCTTCGAATGTCAGTTCCGGAGTGCGCTTTTGGAATATCCGCCGCCACATACCAGTATCAATCTCGGGCAACACTCCGGATTGTACCGCGTCGCGCAGAGCGTCTCGCCCGCGTTCAAAGTTCGGCCTCCCGTAAAGAACAAAATCAATGTCAGACGAATCAGTTGCAAGCCCAACAAGTCGAGAACCTGTGACGCCCATATAGCGCCGACTGATGCCACTGCTCTCAAAAAAATCCACGATAGACGAAACGTTGGCATCGTCGCAGCGTTCCACGCACTGCCGAGGGCGCTCCAGCTGCGCAATGTCCTCGGAGGGAATGGCACAGAGCCCGTCTCGATAGTGACGAGACTTATGCATCAGCTGCCGCGCTTCTTCGAAGCCCACTTTGCGAAACCGCGTACCGTCCCGGCTGACTCTTTCGCCATTTTTGTCCGGAATGTAGCGCAAGAAGCCCCAGATATAGGGCTCATTGTCATATGAAACAACCGCGTAAATCCAGTTATTTTTGGCTATAACAAAATCTCTTATTCTAACTGGTTCCTGCAATATCATCTGGCGATCGTGTTGTCATTGCACCATTATTAAGTTTCCCAGATTTTGGTACTTAGTTGTCCTGCCTATGCAAGACCAGACCCTGTGAAATAGCGACAGTGTAAGAGTGCTTATGCAAGTCGCGAGTCAAGTCTGCTGCCGAAACAAGCCACGTGCGGCCCATTCCTGGCATCGACGTGTCTATGGACGGGACCTCGCATTTTTCGCCTTGTTCGCGAAGTATCACTCTCCAGAGAGGGCCAAAAAATAAAGCGCGCGTTGAATGCTGTTGGAAAAAAGGAAGAACTTTTGACGCTCTTTCAGGTTTACTCCCCGGCCCAGGGTGGGGTCGCAGTTCTTGCATACACGGTGTCGAAGCCCGCACCTCGGCGTACCATCACATGATTGACGAGATCCACGACAGTCGAAGGACCGAATGTTGCCTTGCCCCCCTGAAGCACGCAATCGACGCCGATCTTTACATCTTCTGCGCACATTGCTGGGGGCGCGCCGGTCACGTTAGCGCTAGTAGAGGTGATGGGGGCTCCCACATAGTCGATCAGCGCGCGAGCAACAGTGTGCGACGGAAACCGAATGCCAACGAGGTTCCTACCGGCCGTGAGAACGTCAGGAACGACGTCCTTCTTTCGCAACAGCACCGTTACTGGCCCTGGCAATAACATCTGGAGGAGGGAGACATCGTCGATATGCGCAACAGCCTCTATCATGTCGAAGCGAGAAACTGCAAGCGAGATAGGCTTTGAAGCCATCCGTTTGAGCGCGATCACTTTCCGCACGGTTGATTCTTGCAGGGCGAGCGCGCCAACTCCGTAGACAGTCTCGGTCGGGTAGGCTACTACCTTACCGGCCTTGATAGCGTGAGCAGCACGCTGCACACTTCTAGTCACCTTAATAATAGCCACCGTAAGTCCCTCGGCAAATAGCTGTCTGCAAAAAAAGGAAGCGCCTTTAGTGCCGCCGTTTGACGATGGCCACGTCTCCGAAGGTCAANNCTTACATTCAGCGCCTTTTCGAGTTTCTTTCGCAGCTTATCGTCAGGAGTCAATTCCTTTCGCTCAATTTTCTTTATGATGAGCGCCTTTTCCATTATTTTAGCCGCCAGTTGCTCCTGGGTTAGTCCACTTTTTTGACGGGCGTACTTCACGATATGATCGAAATCGGGATCAAGTTCACCCTCCATTTGGCGATAAATATCCCGGTACCGGGTGCGGGAGTGTGCGGCGACTTTGTTCGTGGGTCCGCGCAACGTTTGTGGGCGGCGGATTTCTGTGCCAAGACTTCCGCAAGCGGCGCACGTTTCGAGCTGTGCTCCCTCGATCATAACGCGTTTGGGCTTTTCTAGGATTTCTTTCCCGCATAATTCGCAGTGCATAGCTTTCCTCGAAAAAAGGATATATAGCATGCATTGTTAAATACCATGTGGAGGAGACGACAGTGGAAGACTCATTTGACGAAAGCGAAAAGAAGGGGAACGATTTTTCTGAATACCTCTTGGATCGCGTTCGTCAATTGGAAGAGCGCAATCTCAAGCTCCGCGATGCCAATCGCAAGGTCGAAAACGAGAAGAGATCCGCTGAGAATCAGAAGGTGCGTTACGAGCGCGAAGTCCGAAAACTCAGAAGTGAGCTTGAACGACTCAAGGGACCACCGTTACTCGTGGGGACCGTCCTTGACGTGCTTGACGACAATCGAGTTGTGATCAAGAGCTCAACGGGTCCAAAGTTCGTGGTCAACGCCTCGCAGTTCATCGAACAGGAACTCATCGCCGGCGCGCGAGTGGCGCTGAACCAACAATCTCTGGCTATCGTCGGCGCTTTGCCGCCTTCGAAGGACCCCACGGTGTACGGAATGGAAATCATCGAGACCCCAACCGTGAGCTACGATGACATCGGAGGCCTTGACGGTCAGATTCAAGAGCTGCGCGAAACGGTAGAGCTCCCACTATTGAAGCCTGAGCTATTTAAGCGGGTAGGCATAGAACCGCCTAAAGGGGTGCTTCTCTACGGCCCTCCGGGAACAGGAAAAACCCTTCTTGCGAAGGCAGTAGCAAAAGAAACCGAATCGGTTTTCATTCGAATCGTAGGCAGTGAGCTCGTTCAAAAGTACATCGGCGAAGGCGCTCGACTCGTTCGAGAGCTATTTGAAATGGCCCGGGATAAGGCGCCCAGCATTATTTTCATCGACGAACTCGATGCGATAGGAGCGAAGCGCTTAGACAGCGCAACTTCGGGAGATCGTGAAGTCCAACGGACGCTCATGCAGCTCCTCGCCGAGATGGACGGATTTGAAAATCGCGGCGACGTGAAGATCATCGGTGCGACAAATAGGAGTGACATACTCGACCCTGCGTTGCTTCGGCCTGGGCGCTTTGATCGCCTCATCGATATACCACTCCCAACGTACGAAGCCCGCGTTGAAATTGTCAAGATCCACACGTCCGGTATGAACTTGGCTCACGAGATTGACGCCAAGAAGATTGCGAAGCTCACTGAGGGCGCAAGTGGCGCCGACATAAAAGCAATTGCGATGGAAGCCGGTATGTTCGCCATTCGCGCGGAGCGCGAGTCAGTGACAGGTGCCGATTTTGACGATGCCGTGCGTAAAGTGGTGGGCATGCCTAACGCCGAGACGCAGCAGCTGGGGTCAATGTTCGCATAAGCGAGCAGTATTCTCCGTCTCTGAATCGTTAGTCTTTAGCGTGTGCTATAGCGTATCGGGCATAGCAATGACGCGTGTGGGTGCGCAATTGGACATTTTCTAATTATACAACACATAGCGCTTGCTCCGCATTTTTCCTCTAAACTTGGTGATAAACAAGATAGAACCGTTGCAGCGCTGTGAAATTGCTCGCCAAGGCCACAAAAACCATCATCCAGCCGAGCAACGGGAACCAGATGACGTTTTCCGGGAATATGAGGCTGAGCAAAGCGACAAAGAAAATGAGGACGAGTCGGTCTGCTCTCCCGAGCAATCCCCGATAATTCCGGCCGACGCCAAGTGCTTGGGCTTGGGTTCCAAGGTAACTCGTCATGAGAACGCCTACGATCGCGAGCAGCCCAATCTGCCAAGCGACATACCCACCGAGCGTAATACCGCCGAATATGAAAATATCAGCATAGCGGTCAATGACGTGGTCGATTAGGTCACCTTGCAACGATTCACTGCTAGAACTTCGCGCTAGGCACCCATCTAATGCGTCAAAGAGTGCGTTGCATGCTAGTGCCAATATCGCCAATGAAAGCAGTTGCGCGTAGAACGCGACGCCGGCGACGACTGCAGAAACGAGGGATAGAGCGCTCAGCTGGTTTGCACTTACGCCGTGCCTGTAAAGCGCTAGCGCGATCGGATTTAAAATCCGCCCCATTCTTCCGCGGTATGTGTCAAGCGTCATTTAAATAGGCAGTCCAGTCACATTGGCCAGCGGCGAATCGCTCGAGCCAGTGTCCTTGTATGATTTCCCAGACGACTAGCGCTGATTCACTCAGCGTACCTGTCGAATCTACTTCGTACACATTGTTACCGTGCCGCGCGACGGCCTCAACCAGGATGACATCTAGGATTTCCGCTTCTACGTTTTCCTGTACCTTTTTGTCTGAAAAAGCCTTCTTCTGGAGGCGCCTCCGAAGTACGACCGGATTAGTTCGGAGGACGATAACACGGTCGACCAAGAGGTTATGGGAGAGGTGCCCCTCAAGCACGAGATCTTCTGAAAACGGGTGCGCCCTCAGTGCCTCGAGATCAACTATAAGACAGTCACGGTTTTCGTCCCACTCTACGTAGTACTTGTGAACGCGAATCACTTCGTTTAAGTCCACCACCTTGAGGCCATAGCGGTCACGGAGAATCTTGCCAATTGTGGTTTTGCCGGTGCCGGGAGTTCCTGTAAGTGCAATTTTCATAGGTCAACAAAGAAATCAGGTCGTNNGTATTCCGATACTTCGCGCGAAGTGTGTGGCGCGGTGTCAACGAAGACAAAGTTTGCTTCCGTAGGGTACGTCTTGAAGGGGAGCTTGTCGCGTAGGTAATTCCGTCCACGCGAGACCATCGACACGGTCTTTTCCAGAAAATCGTAATCTGAAAGTGCTGCAATAGCCCCCTTGACAGCCAATTGATTCACGGGAAATGGAAGCATACGTCTCTCGTACGAACGTGCTAACCCCTCTGTAACCACCGCATAGCCGAGGCGCAGCCCGGCCAATCCAAAAGCTTTTGAAAACGTTCTAGAGACCATCAGGTTATCAAAGTGATGTACGAGCTCAATGTGGCTTTGCGATGCAAATTCAGCGTAGGCTTCGTCCAGCACGACTAGCGCTTCTGTCGATCGTAGCAAGCGCCTCAACTCTTCTTTCTTGATTGCGTTTCCTGTCGGATTGTTAGGAGCACAGATGAAGATTAGCTTGGTTCTGTCGGTGAGTGCCTCGATTACACCCTCGACGTCGATTGAAAAATCATCCGAACGCTGGACGTATACGCACTCGCCGTGTCCCGCCTCCACGATTATTTCGTAGTACGAGTAAGTGGGGAGAGGAATAATCGCCTGATCACCGGGCACCATGATGTAGCGCACCAAGGTGTTGAGGAGATCATCTGATCCGTTACCGACAATGACGCGCTCCGCTGAAACTCCGGTGTAGCGCGCGATGGCGTCTTTGAGCTCGACGTACCCAGGAGGGGGATAGACGCTTATTTCGTTGATGTGTTGTTTGATCGCCTCAACTGCTCGCGGGCTCGGCCCCAGGGCGTTTTCGTTTGATCCGAGTTTGATCACCTGATCAGGACTGATGCCATAAGCTTGCGCTACGTCTTCGGCAGACCTACCTGGAATATACGTTGATGGCACGTTCAACCACTGC
>PMIN01000064.1 GCA_003158275.1 Methanobacteriota archaeon | reverse complement strand
TACCAGTTGGACCAGGAGGTCCCGGAATACTGCTTAGAGTAGAGCGCGCCGTTGCCGCCGCGCCCAAAGACGTCGATCACGCCGCTAGCCGGTGACGTCGCAGCGGGTGACGAGGTCAGAGTCCCGCCGAGGGAGTGCCACGCTGACCACGCGGACCCGTCCATCGACTTGTGCCACAGAGCGTTGTCGGTTCCTATTGCAAAGACGTCAAGGCTGTTTGCGTTTTGCGTGGATACGGCAGGGCCGGTGCCCGAAACAAGTTGACCGCCGATGCTCGACCAGGGGCTCAAGCTGGCAGAACTAGTCGGCGGGTAATACGTTTGCAGGTTTGCGACTATTTTGTCAAATCCTAGTGATTTGTACTGGCTTAGCCCATTGGGGTTGTCGCCGCACCATACCTGAAAACTGGTGAAGCCGATTCCATTAGCATATGACCAGTTAAGCATTGAAAGGTATGATGGTGTGCCGCTGCCGCTCTCCGAGTTAGCATATATCTGATTGTCGCCGCCGCTATTAGCCCACGCACCAGCGAGGATGCCGTTCTGGATGCCAAGCGCAGCGGCCTGCTCTGACCCATTTTGGATGGAGGGCCACTCAGATGGGTAATAGCTCTCCCAACTGTTCGCGACAGTAAACGGATCTTTATATACGTTTTGCCACAGGCCACACTGGTCACAGTTGAAGTTCACGTAGCCCTGGAAGTAGTTCTGCATGTACTCGAGATCGCCGGTCCTGCCGCCTTCCGAGGCGACATACTGCCAGCCGGCGTTTTTAAGTGATTGGAAATAGCCAGAAAAACTGCTTATCGGAGTGCTCTGAAGCTGTCCGCCGTCCCAAATGGGCATCTCAATATCAATGATTGGCGTCATGCCAAGCGATTTGATCTTATTGAGCTCAGTCTGGTACGTCTGAGTGTCGGGCACAACCACGACGACAGCGGTGAATCCGTGTTGCTGAAAGTAGGTCAGCGAGGTGCCGTCATCGACCATTGACGGCGCGCAGCCAATCCAATACTGTATCGGATGCGTCGTCGCGCCTACCAACGGCTGCGCTGCCGTGGCGTTCGTTGGAAGAGCTGTGTTATCCGCACCATTTGCTGTCGCAGCGGTGAGAGTGATCAAGACGGTGCAAAAAAGAAGAAAAAATGCGAACTTCTTGAAACGCTTGGTCCAGCATTGCACGCCGACATTCATTTCATCCTGGGGTGATGACATCTTTAACAAGTCTCGCCTGAGTATAAAAGGCTGCAGATCGCAAAGACTAATTGCGGCTTTCAGGTAAGCTATTTGGTTTTTTACAAGCTACTTAACCTTTGTTATGTGGCTTCACCCGGACGCACCCAACGAGCAAGAGCGCCAAATGGCACTATCTGGGCGGCCTGACGGAGAAGAGGGACTATGCGGAGAACAACACCACGCATAGACTGCCACCTGCCACGATGGCACATACGTGCAGGACTGCGACCTCCTAAAGTTCTTATGAACGTAGTCGCGCTGCTCGCATTGTCGATGGTCGCCGCAACAGACGCCGCGGAGCATCAGCCAGATCTCACAGATTGCTGCTGCTGCGACGTATGGTGGGGGCGGTTTTCCCTCGTCGGCGTTGCGATGTAATGCAAAGCGGGGATTTCGTGCGCAAGTCGGAGGGGCGGTATCTATAGACAGTGTACGCGTCGCTTCCAGATGATGCCAAACTGAGGACGACGACCGCATGCTATCCGAGTGATCGAAGTGAAAGGCGCGTTTTGTCAATCACACGCAGAAGCGAGGGGGAAGGCGAGCTACGCACCCCGCACGCCGGGATCATACGCACTGGGGGCGCGAACGTTATCGATAGAGTTCTTGAAAGAGCCCCGTGTGCCGCTCTGGCGCCGTAAGGAATTCCAGGAGGTACGGCTCCTCGATCAACTCGTACATCGGCTTTCGCCTTATCAGCCCCTGGTCGGGCACCTCGACCGGGTAGGTGACTCTGATCTCAGGCACGTGGTGATACGCTTGGTTGTGCAGCAACCTCCCGTTAATGAGCTCGTAGTACGCGCCACCGCGGAGCTTCGCGTAGGGCTCATAGACCGAATCAAACGACCGGCACACCCAGTTGGCCATCTTCAGCGTGCGCTCCGACGGGTTGATCGTCACGTGTCCGTAGTTTGGCGGGACGATCACCTTGTCGCCGCGCGTCGCCTTAACGAGGATCGCCTCGTCAACACTCTCTTCGTTTTTCGCGCGCTGCAGCAGGTAGTGCGCGTCGCCGTCGAGCACCTCGTATATCTCGGGATACGTGTCGCGAAACTTCGGGTTCACGCGCGAGTGGTAGTGCCCGTACGTCTTGACGAACTCGAGTCCCATGGTGAACGGCGGGATGATCGTGATGTCATAGCGGAGCTGGTGGCGCGTGATGGCTGCCGCGTCGGTGGGGGTGCGCGCGAGGTCACGGTACATGTAGTACGCGTCGCGATCCGGTGCTGCCTCAAACCAGGCGCTGTCGAAGGCAACGTCACGAAGGTCGTAGAGCCGCCGGATCTCGGGGTCGATCAGCCGTTCGCCAAACTTGAGCTTCATAACGCCTTTCGCTTCTAAAGGGATCAATAGCTCTGCAGTTTCTCACTGCTCACTTAATTACCTTTGCGTTTTCGCATTTCCTTTGTAGGAGTAAGCGCAGCGAGGCCGTGCGGCCGACGAACAGATTGACGTCTTGAGCCACGGCCGGCCCCCCACAGCGCTGATTGTGAAGCATCGCGCGAGCTGCCGAAACGCGCAGCACGGGTTGCCTAAGCGTATTTTCGAAGCGGGGATATGCGCATGGTTAATCGCCATCCATCGTCTCACGCGCCGCTGCGTGCTGCTATCGACAATTATCGCGAGCAACAAAACTTGACCAAAAGTTGACCAAAACTGACCGCATTTTTAGAACCGTCAAATTGCGGTGTCGCCCTTGGGTGGCACTGCCGCGCCCGAGCTGGATTAATGAACGATGATCGTCGCGACTACGCTCGTCGATGCCTTGTACCACCTATCACCGGCGAAGGTGGCATAGTAGGGGCGGGTGCCGGCTGGCGTCCACTTCTGTGTGAACGTAACCTTGGCGCTCGCGTCGGTGTATATCGTTGTGTCTATGCGCGTCGACATCGGCGGAGCGGCGCATCTGAAAACGGCGTACGGCAAAGCGCACCCGAGCAAGGAAAATCGTAACCTCGTCATCCACGTCGTTTCTGTTCACGAACCAGAACTTCAGCGAGAACGGGTCGGCCTGTCCGATTGCTCAGGTGAGCAGGTCTCCAAGATCCTTCACAATGAGCGACGGGAACTCGTCTTCGCTCAGTTCGTCTATTTGTTCACGCGTAGCCTCGCCGCTCAGAACACAGATAAAATCGCATCCCACGTTGTGCGCCATCGTCCTGTCGGTGTACAGTCGGTCGCCGACGACGACTATCTCACCTAGGCTGTGGTGAGCGGTTACGCGCTCCAACAACAGCGGATTTGGCTTACCAAAAACAGTGCCCGGCGTGCGCCCGGTTGTTTGCTCGAGCACCGACAAGATACAGCCGCTGTCGGGGACGAACCCGTGCTCGGTGGGACACACGAGATCGCCGTGCGTCGCAAGAAACGTCAAACGCGGGTTCTGTTGCAGCAGTAGCGCGGCGTCTCGCAGCTTGTCGTACGTGAGCTCTGTATCGTAGGTCACGATGAGCGCCTCACACGCCTCCGGATCGGCGGTCAGCGTGAGTCCGGGCAGCGCCTTCCGCAGGTACGCGGTGACCCTCGCGTTCGCGAGCAGATACACGTGCGTCAGCGAGCGCTCGCGCAGGTACTCGATAAGTGGCGCAAGCGGCGTGACGACGTGCTCCGCGTCAGCGGGTATGCCGAGCGCGTTGAGCCGTACGCGATACTCCTCGGGAAGCTTCGAGGTGTTATTCGTGACAAAATAGAACGCACGATGGCCTATATTGCGGTTGATGAACTCAACGGTGCCGCGGATCGGCAAGTTCCCCACGTACACGGTCCCGTCCAAGTCGAGGACGACATACCGCTTGCCGGACAATGAAAAACGACTGAATCGCTTGTCGGCCGTGTGCACATCGTCCATCGTGCGCAGGGCGGCCCACTTCGTTCCAGCGACGTCGACGAGCGTCATCCGTGTCCGGCAAATCAGATCATCAAGCGCGACGGCCATCGGCGCATCCCGTTTTTCGGCAGTGCGCTCTGCGGCGATGTCGCTCAGCACGCTACGAGCGTGAGCGTCAAGCTTGCATAAGCCGGTTGCGACCGCGGTGGCCGCGTGTTTCGGAACGTGGGTGCCAATGTGCACGACGTTCCCGTTCTCGGCGATGACCTTCGTGGACTCGATCGCGTAATGGCTGCTGTCCCCGACGATGGCGCTCCCAGAGACGCGTGACACGCGCTCAATTGCCGCATCATCGTACAAGCACTCTCCACTGCTTATGAAGAGCCCCTGATCGGCGCTGTGGGGCTCTGCGCTTCGCAGGGCGAGGTTCAGCGAATATAGGGCGCCCGCCACATGATAGGCGGGATTCCTCACGACACGTATTTCTGGGTGCTCGCGCGTCAAGTAGCGTTTGACCTGACCGTGCTGATAACCAGCGACGACCGATATGGACGCGGTTTCGACGCCTGCACGATTATACCCGCGTATTTGGTGTTCAAGCAGAGAAATTCCATTAATCTTGATTAACGCGCTCGGTTTTCGGAGGTTCAGGGGGCGTAGCTGTATATTGTCGTTCGCGGCGAGTATGATGGCCTTCATGCGCTCACTCCTGCACACCTCCGGACGCGTGTACGACTAACCTCAACGCGCTGCTAGGTTATAACAATAAACCGCTCGGTTCGCTCGCCACGATCAACCTGAGAACGTTTTTATAGTGCGCAGTGCTGCTGGCACCTCCGCCGACGTCGTAGCTGAGCCCACGTACACGACGTGAAACCGCTGCGCCGGTATAACCACCGTGCACATCGCGCACAAACGGGAAGGTGGTTAAGCGAGCACTGAAGGACCTGGGTGTACGGCTGCGAAGGGCGTACCGACAGCGTAACTCTGCGCGTTCCGGCATATCTATGCTACGCGTGCTATGCCCCCGGTGAAGGTAGTATTATATTCTAGCGTCGAAGTAGAAACTATACGACTTTCTGCGCATACAGAGCCGACACTACGGTTTTTGAACTATAAGAAGGCTGCCAAGTCGTCGGAACGGATTTTGACAAAAAGAGCATTACTATTGCCCAGGCATTTTCAGCAAAAAATAACTTTGCGCCGGCAACTGCTGAAAAACTACCATTTGCAAGCAATATTTTCGATGAGGCTGTTTCTTTATGCGCTGGCATTATCGATTTCGCAAACAACGTTAATGGCTAAGATAAGGGCCTCGGTATGCGCGCGGTGAACCATAAGAGTTATTAGCACAATTTTGAAAAGAACTATGAGTCAACGTTCACCGCAGTTAGAGCAAATTGTGTATCGAGGCAATTCAGTGAAGCTGTCGCTCTGCATTACCGTCAAAAATGAACGAGAATCAATCGTTACGCTACTCGAGTCGTTGTTCGCGCAATCAAGACTGCCGGAAGAGATTGTTGTTGTGGATGGCGGCTCAACCGACGGCACTATAGAACTTTTACAGACACATGCAGCAAAGCATCCTGATATGAAGATCATTGCGATGCGTGACGTCAACATCGCTAAGGGAAGGAACGTCGCAACTGCGAATGCACATTATGATTACATTGCCTGCGCTGATGGCGGGGTGGAATACCCTCAGAACTGGCTGGCAAACCTCGTTCGGCCGTTTGAAACCGACGTTGATGTTGATATCGTGTCTGGCAATTTCGAACCTCAGCCTAAAACGTTATTTGAAGAAAGCGTTGGGGCGATGCTTTATCCTAACCTTGATCTAATCGATTGGAGTCGATTCTTGCCTTCGTGCAGGTCAGTGGCGTTTAAGAAAAAAGTCTGGGAAGAGCTTGGCGGCTTTGCCGAATGGTTGCCGCGTGGCATAGGAGAAGACGCAGACCTTTTTCTAAGAGCCCATAGAGCCGGTTATAGATTTGCATCAGCTCCTGATGCGACGTGCTACATGCGCCCGCGGCGGAATTTCGCGGAGCTTTTCAAGCAGTACTTTGCTTATTCGAGGGCAGCATTTGGCGGCGGCATAGGCCCAACTTTTGTGCTCGAGGCCCACGGTGCCAATGCCCTTAGATTCGTAAGCGCTAACTTGGCCAATCTTGTTCGAATACGTAAACCCCTTGTTTTGTGTTCCAGCTTTTTGGTCTTAGCGGTCGTTCTAGTTGCTAAGGTTACAGGCGCTATCAGTGGACTACTACACAAAAAACGTCTAGCTGTCAGAACGTGAATAAATAGAAGGGAACAGAGCTACCCTCTATCCGCCATCCAAACACAAATACCCGGCACTACAAAACAATATGAACATTAGAGAGAAGCGATGAAAGTCTGTTTGGTAGGACACTTCTCAGATGTTGTAGACGAAGGCAAAAGGAACGTTGCTAGAAGCTTAGGAAACGGCCTCGAGAGCAAAGGAATCGAGGTGGCGAAGTGCACAATTTCTTCACTAAGCGCATGGCGATCCATACGGACGTTCCGACCAGATATAATCCATTTTGTCTTGACGCCGACCACTCGCGGCATCCTAACGACAAAACTTATTTCCAAACTGAATCCTGAAGCAAAAACGGTAATCTCAGCCCTCCATCCCTCGCTATGGGCAAAGCGGCTCTTGAAACCACTCAGACCAGACATTGTTCTATTTCAGTCGAAAAAAAGCGACCTGTTGTTCAGATCGGCTGGTTTCGAGACTTGTTTTTTCCCAAACGGCGTTGACCTAAGCAAGTTCAGACCGATGGAGGAATCACACATCAGACGCCTTAGAGAGGAGTTTCAACTGTCATCTGACAGCTTTGTCGTTCTGCATCTAGCATCGATGCGAAGAGCTCGGAACCTTAACGTCTTCAAGCAAATTCAGCAAGCGGAGGGGACTCAAGTGATAATTGTGGCGAGGGAGAACGAGGTTGAAAGCGAGCTGCTCGCCCGTGAACTCGAGGGAGCCGGATGCTTGGTATGGAAGAAACATTTCTCGAACGTTGAGGCCGTCTACAACTTAGCGGATTGCTATGTATTTCCAACGATTGATCCAAAAGCGTGCATTGAGACCCCTCTTTCCGTGTTGGAAGCCATGGCGTGCAATCTGCCAGTTGTCACTACACGCTTTGGGGCTCTTCCAGACGTATTCAAAGAGGGTTCAGGTCTTGTCTTTGTTGATGACGTTGAGCAGATGCCGAGCATTCTCGGCGCAATAAGAGACAAGGGACCTCGGGTTGACACTCGCAGTCTCGTCGCGCGATATTCGTGGGACGACCTGGCTGAGGGCCTCGTGGAGATGTACAGACGGCTGCTAAGATAGACCGCCTCAGCCAGACGAAAACGATAACTGCAGTCAGCCGAAGTATAAGCGGCGAAAAGATCAAGAGCAACCGGAACTGCAACAAACCGACGGTTGCTGTAGCTTTACCACATGATGTGGTGCGACAACTGAGAAACTCCAAAGCTTACATCTCACAAGTCCGCTTGTAGGGCGCGTTGCTCTTGACTTCTAGCGCAAAAACCGAAACGGCTAATTTGCCAAGAAACCAGATATAGCTAGCAATTTGCGTAGCGATGACTTTTCAACGTTTTGGGAACTACGTATCGCGCGCAGGAACGCCGTTTGCTTCCCGTTTCGGCATAGGTAATGATTCAGCTTTTTTATGCATGAGGCTACCTTGTGCTGAGCAAAAACTTTGCAGTGGCTATCTTGGGCGCATTTGAGCTGAAAATTGACGCTATCGCCAGTTTTATGTTCGCCTCATACCACTCTTTGCGGCAACTGAATAAGCGAAGTATGAGACGGTGCGTGCTAATGAGCTTTAGCGATAGGGGCGACAGGAGTCTCTCGAAAGTCTGGATTCATTACCGGGCCTGGTAAGCGGTCAAACTGAGTTTAAGGAGAACAAAGAACAAAGCCCGAAATCGGATACGATCCTGACGCCCCTACAGTGTTGAAACAACTCGGGCACAGTGTTGCAGCGTAGCGTAACGCGCCTAAGACAACTGAAACAGAACTAAGCAGAGACCTTCGACAATGCTGAGTGGGCCTAAAAATATATTTAAGAATAACCTCAATCGGTGCAGAGGCGTCAATGAAAGATACCATTATAATCTATTTCATGGGAATGGACGGCTCCGGCAAGAGCACTCTTTCCTCATATTTGTGCGGTGAGCTCAAGAGGAGGGGGCATCACGTAAGGCGCGTTTGGTGGTTGGAAGGTGAGTACTCTTTGCAGAGGAAGCTATTCAGAGTGATAGGCGGAAGCAACCTCTTGAGGTTTGACGTTAGCCCGGAGCACGCAGGAATAGGTGCACAAAGAGAGCAAGGTCCACTAATGACGAAGATTTTCAGCGAAGTGTGGCCGCGGCTGGTTCTCATCAATTACGTGATATTCGGCATAAGAAGGGTATGGATCCCTAAAAAGACGGCGAAAGAAAGAATCATGATCTTTGATCGGTACATTTACGACGTGGTCTTCTCTTTATGTCAGGAATTTGGTTACCCTGAGACCAAAAAAGTATCTCTGCTCAGAAGATATGCTAAACTGCTGCCTATTCCGGACAAGATCCTCCTAATTGAAGTTCCGCCGGATATCGCCTTCTTGCGAAAAAAAGAAGAAATAACGTCAGCGGAAAATGCGAAGGCACTGTGGGAAAACTATCAGGAGCTTTTTGGATTAGTGGATCATGTATTCCCGGGAAAATGCACGATCATTGATAATACGCGCGATGTAGAAATTGTGAAAAAAGAGATTTTGGAGCAGGTTATTAGCTTCGTCCAGTAGGTAGGCGCTAATGTCAAAAGTACTTGTGATTGGAATAGATGCATTGGATTCACTTACCTTGTCGCAGCTTGAAAATGATTTACCAACTTTTTCCAAACTGAGAGAAGAATCGCGAGATATCCAGTTTGATGGCGTTTTCCCGCCAGATTCGCCGACTTCGTGGGGCTCGATATATACTGGGTTAAATCCAGCAAGACACGGAATCCTGCTCTTTGTCGATATTTTGAGCAGAACGAGCGAGATGGTTAATAAGGATGTTGATAACACAACGATTCGTGGGAAGACGTTTTGGGACCTCGCAAGTGGGATAGGAAAACGAGTTTGCGTCCTCCCCCACCTGGTCGGATATCCACCCTGGCCGGTCAATGGGGTCATGGTAGGCAGATCGGGGATAACAAAAAAAGTGCGCGTATGTCCACCTAGCGTAAGCGACGATTACAATATTTCTGAATTCCGATGGGATATAGCTCACTTCCCAGGAAAACGGGATAAGGATTCCTACATTTACCTAGCCAAGCAACAACTCGAGCGTGAGACGAAACTCGCGATGCGGCTCCTTAACGAACTCGAATGGGATCTGTTCTTTGTATCCTTTGGTGAACTTGATATAATTCAGTACTCATACTGGAATTCTTACGATGAGAATGATCCGGCCTACCGAACCAATAATCGCTATAAGAATGTAATTCCAGAATTTTATCAGCTCTACGATGAAATCATTGCGAGATTCTTGGCTGCAACAGATACCGACACGTCGACCATTGTAGTGAGCGATCACGGAATAGGTTCGCGGCCGGTCAACTTGGTGAACCTTAATGAATTTCTCCGCGAAATGGGCATGATAACCATTCAAAATGGCAAAAAGAATGTGACCCGTACCGTGTCTCCTTCAGCGCAACTCAAACTCTCTATAATGAAAGCCGTCGACAAATATGAACTTGGGAACTTCGCTGAAAAGGCTCTCCGTGTGTTTCCGAAAGGCAAGGACTGGATAGTCAGCTCAAATCCTGTTGACTGGAAAAACAGCATTGCCTACCTGACCGATCAATCCGGAATCAAAAACTACCCTTACGGGGGTATACGTGTCAACACGGAAAATGTTAACGAAGGCGATTACGAACAAGTGCGCGACTCGATCATTAAAGCGATTCTGAAGATCACAGATCCTGAAACAGGCGAGCGGGTTGCGAAGTGGGCCATCAAGCGTGAGGAGTTGTACGAGGGTGCTTACGTCGAGCGTTATCCGGACATCCTTTTTGAGTTAGAGGATACGTATTGCGCTGGTATGATGACTCCCGCGTCTCGGTTTGGTAAGAGTATTATGCATAATATTTCGCCTGGGTACCATAAGCAACATCATGCAGTCTTCTTGATCTCTAACGTTCAAGAAAGAAACATCAGCAAAAAGGAAGCAACTTTGATGGACGTTGCACCAACTATCCTCGATCTCTTAGGTATCGATTGGAGACGCTATGACTTTGATGGCAGAAGCATCTTTGGAAAATGACCAAAAATGCCGAGTTGCCATTGTTTCCTTCCCCTGGCAATCTGAAGCACCCTACAAATTCTTGTCAGAATTGCTCAAAATTCTTGACCCTCTTTGCAAAGAAATTGTGGTGATAGACGGAAATACGGACAGGATCAATGTAGTGTCTGAAAAAGTCGAACTTCGCGATATAGGTGTAGGATTACATTATGTAGCCGAAAAAAAACCGACACTCTATTCTGGGCTTTTGTGGATCGTTAAATGTATTCTCGCGCAGGCGAAAAGCAGCCTAGAACTTATGAGAATTCGCGGTGAAGTGGATATCGTTGTTTTTTATATGGCAAATCCGTTTTATCTGATACCTGTAATTACTTCGAAGCTTCTGGGAAAGAGAACGATAGACGTCATCACCAGAAGCATAAGCAGCAAAAAACTTCTGCTCACAAGAATATTTAGCCTACAAGACCCGCTTCTTCTCAAGCTGTTTGATGGACTCTCGCCCGAGACTTCTACGCTGATCGAAGAGCTAAAGCTAGCAAAGTACCAGAGCAAACTCCTTCCCGAAGGAGCTCGGTTTGTTGATACCTCATATTTTAAAATAGACAAGAGTATTGACGAACGCGAACTAGTCGTTGGTTTTATTGGTCGGCTGGCAAAAGAAAAAGGAATCGTCGAATTTCTCGACGCAATCCCGCTAGTTTCCAAGTCTTACAACAACGTGAAGTTCCTCATCGGTGGATCGGGAAAATTGTCGCATTATGTCGACGAAAAGAGTAGGGCCCTCTTTGAAGAACTTGGTGTCGATATTGAAGTCATAGGCTGGATAGAAAAAGGCCTCCCGGATTATTTCAATCGATTAAGGCTGTTTGTTCTTCCTACGTATTTCGATGCCTTTCCTACATCTGTTTTAGAAGCCATGGCGTGTGGAGCCCCGGTTTTGGCTACAGCAAAAGGAGGCATTGTAGATGTGATCAGGGATGAAGAAACGGGCTTCATCATGGAGGATCACACCCCCGCAGTGATCGCTGAGAACATAACAAGGGCGATATCTCACCCCGATATAGAGAGAATTGTTGCAAATGCCCACAACGTAATCGAGCAAAAATTCACGTACATTAGGGCAGTAGAGCGCTGGCGCAGAATCTTAGAACTCGCGGTGAGTAAGTAATGCATAGACTTCGCGTCAAATGAGAGCATTGACACGGAGCTGAAATGGATGAGATTCCACCCGGAAAAGTAAGTAGCTAGAATGCTTCAATTGCGAGCACAAAGCAATCGCCGCTGTCCATAGCTTTGCAATAACACACGAAACGCGTAAATTGAGCTTGTTTGCAACAAGGTGACGTTATTGTTGCGAGATTGCGTGGAGCTGAGAGGGATTACCATGACGGCCGACAAATCTCTAGGAGCTGTCTTCCTAAACAAACAGCTCGAGATACTCAGGGTTCTGCTGTATCTTTTAGTCCCGGGCAGACACGCCCGTAGCAAAGCGTTAACCATGCCTCATCTTCACATCGTCTCGATAGAGAAGGAATTCACGTTAGATCAATAAAGCAGGAATCTGAAGAGCGAGTTATTACTTATTCTGTCAAACACCGAGACTGTCATTGTTATACGGGAAAGAAAGTCTTCTCTCACGAATATACATTAGCACCTCCATTAGAGTAAATCAGACTTTTGTTACTAACAAAGGGTGTGACATTTTGTATAGACACCACGGGATTCACACCTATTTTTAAGGGTATGTCAGCCTGATTGTGTTCAATGTTGTAAGTGCCCAGGAAGATGAAACTACCACCAGCTGATGTGTTTTGTAGTATCAACCCTTTTGCTGGTGGGTCGAGAGCTCCAATTAACATTGATCTGTATTCATCTCCGTATGCGACCTGTGCACCTGTGAGAGTGGCGGTGAAGGTGACGGGCTGGCCGACTGCAGGGGTCGTGGTGGACGCGGCGAGGGTGATGGTTTGAACAACGCTCCCTTCGGATGTGGTGAGTACTCCGTATGTGGTGGCTTGGCTGGTGGCTTGGCTGGTGGCTTGGCTGCTGCCGACACTGACGTTGACGCCGCCGGCCGTTACGGGGTTGTAGGCTGCGTCGCCGGCGAAGGTGGCATAGTAGGCGTTTTGACCGGCGGAGCTCAAGGTCTGGGTGAGGGTAATCTGGCCGGTGGCGTTGGTGGTTTCGTTGGTGTCGTTGTACCTGACGCTGTTGAAGTAGTGGTATATGGTGACGTATTTACCGGAGAGGGGGATGGCGCCACCGTTAGTGGCCAGCCATGTGACGCCGCTGATCTCCTGGTGATTGAACTGCATATCATCAATCTTATTGTTTAGCGCGATCGTCTGACTGCCCTCTGCAAGGGCTAAAACAAAGCCGGTCGAAAAAAACAAATAGACCACTAAGTATAAGGCGAGCAACCTTGTCAAACGTGAGAGATTCACCCGCGCTGAGTTGCCAAACCCGAGCTTACTTTTAACTCTACTCATTGTCGCGCTACCGCCCTCACCGATTTTGATGAAACCTACGGCGAGGAATGGCGCCAATAAGATCGACGCAATTTGGAACACCCGAGACCAGTTTAAAGAGGCGCTGAGATAAGGAACAGCTATAGCAACGATCAGGAATCCTAACGCGGTAGTCGAGATGACCACATAGGGGCGTTGAAACCTGAAGCGGTGCTTTTTCAGAAAAATTACCACGCACACGCCCACTAGGATAAAGAACTGGTTGAGGTAGTAAAAAGACGCGTCGGCTGCGGATACTACCCGATGAAGGATGGAGCCTTGCGGTGCATGCGCCTGTTGGGCCGCGATGTTTACGGCTTGGCTATATGTAGGGTTGAACATGTTTTGTATTGAACCTGCAATTTGGCTCCCGAGTGAGGAGACAATTGAAAGGATTTCCGTTTGCGCAGTGAAAGCGTACCACGCAAATGACGCAATGAAAAGTACCAAGATGGAGAGAATCGTTACAGCGCTTCTCGGGGATGATTCAGGGGATGGAACGAAGATCTGATTGTCCTTGCGGGCCCCCCTCTTAATTCGTAATAACGACATAGTCGGTTTTGATCCATCGACGGGTGCTACGGCTAATACGAGCCACATCACAAAAAAGAAAAATAGGGCTATGTACGTCAAGCCGTAATGGGATACCACCAGTGATAGACTGAATACTACAAAAAGCGCTGATTGGATCGTTTTGTTCATCTCTTTGCTTACGAGCAGCAAAATTAATAAAACAAAGAAAAACTCGGCTATTTCCTGTCTTCCCAATTGAGTCATTTCGACGAAAAAGCTCACGATCGACATGAAAAAGAAACTCGACAGGAACGCTATTTTCTCATCCACCTGTCTGCGAAATATTTGGTATAAGCCAAGCGGGACCAGGGCAAATATTGCGGGATACACTATCTTAAAAACCCATATGAGGTCGAGGCCCGAGATGATGGAGTAAACAGGCGCAACTGCAACTATGCTTAACATACCATCATAGTGATTGAGCAGACTGGGATTCCAGGCACCTGCAGTCAATACGGAGTTAGCTAAGCTCCACTCACTCAGAATGTCCCATCCAGTTACAAACGCTGAGATAAGTGTCTCTTGAAATAGGAGCGATAAGGCTATCACAAAAACTGCTAAGGGATATAGTTTCGGCGGAATGAACCTAGTAAACGCGATTAAAAGGACAACGGCACCAAGTATTAAGTAAAGAGCAAACTGCCCCACAGGTACGTTGTAAGTATTGACAAGGTAGGTGCTAAAAACTGTGATAAAAGGTAGTATGACTAAAAATAACGTTGGAGTCAACGGGACCGATATTTCGGTGTTGAAAAGAGATATCGAGTTTAGACCTTTACCCAAACCGGGGGGGTAACGGACATGGCCCATTGTTCTGTTTCTGAAGTAGGCAACAGCACACAATACCAGTACCACCAAGCTTACCGAGCTAATGACACTAAGACTAGAGAACGGTTTAATCACGTTGACTGCATTGAAGACAATGGTATCTACAAGCCCGATCGTCATCACGACTGTGATGCTCAGCCCCGCCGCATATAATACAGCTTCAACGATACCCAGGTTGCGCAGTCTGAGGGCTGCTAATATAAGGGTCCCAGGGACGAAAGTGAGATACACAAAGCCTATAAGCGGCTGAACAATCGGGATCGAGACTCCTAAAACGTTTAGTCCCATTAGCGTCCACAATGCGATTTGAAGCGAAAGCACCGTGGCTAGTAATTGTTTTATGCCTACGTCTTTCAGGTTGATGCGGGTCTCGAGCTTCATTGATTCACGGGGATACGTTAAGAATGAGATAAAAACGATAAGATAAATGCAATATAATTACGGTTCGTTGGCACTAAGCTCAAGCAACTTAACGTGATCAGTTATGCGCAATAAGTTTTTGGAAGCGATGCAAGTGGAAACATCCGTCCCGTTAACGTTATTTCACAGACAATGATCTAGGGTGGATCTGAAGGCGATCTATTATTTGCAACGTCTACTTCGTAAGTATCATACATGACGGCTCGGGCGCCAAAACTTTCCTTGTACGCAGCAAGGCCACTATTTAGGTAAGCTCCACCTTTTTCCGTTGATATCCCAAAATCAAAATACTTCTTTTCGGTTGAATAATGAGTTATTAAGAAGTTCCAGAGCAAGTCTGCGGCCCTCATTTTACGTCCTATTTCGCTCGATGCGGCGTACTGTCCATGAACGACGGGTTTCCTTTCGTAGATAATCACGCCTGCAAGCATTATCTCATCCCTATAAGCGGCAAAAAGCTTAATATTTTCAGGGAATTTCTGCGCGAGGGATGTTATCTCACTCGATGTATGAGTGGGCTTTACGTTATACTTACTCTCGAGCACCCCCACCTCTATGGACATAAACGCTTCAAAATCATCAGTTCGCGTAATTGTGATCCCGCTCTTCTTGGCGAGCGTTATCCCTCGCCTTCTTCTTCTGTTAAATGGGATAGGTTCATCGAAAACAATGGCAGAAGAGACATCGCGTCTGATTAGCCTTGCACCATATCGAAAAAGTGCATAAAGATCCTCCTCTGCTGGGACCGTATGGTAAATATGCGGAATTGGTTTGTACACTATGGTCTTAATCCGATGTTGGCTTAGATACTCCATTAAAGAGTCAAATACGTCCAACATCAACTCGATTCTCATTTGTTTGTTTGATGTGACGCCTCCAAAAGTGAGACCTTCGTGGCTTTGTAAAACACTGCCCGATACATTTGCTGGCATAACAGCGATCAGGACGTCGTCCTCAAAAAAAAGAAGCGATGAATCAAAGAACCTGTCTTTGTGATATTCCATGTAGTCTCGAAAGAAAAGAAAGCTCCCGTTTTTAGACTTGCTTATGAAATCATTCCATCGAGATTTATAGCTTGATTCATACCTGACTATATCAATCATGCTCGGGCTCCTACTACCGTGTTGTTACGTAATTCACGACCGGAGCACAATCGTGTGTTAATGCGTAATTTCATAACACCCTAGTCTTGAAGCATATCTTATAGGGATCTACTATTTGCCACATCTACTTCATAAGTGTCGTACATAATGGCTCGGGCGCCAAAATATTGCTTGTTCGCAGCAAGGCCACTATTTAGGTAAGCTCCACCTTTTTCCGTTGATATCCCAAAATCAAAATACTTCTTTTCGGTTGAATAATGAGAGATTATGGAGTCAAACACTAAATCTGCGACCCCCATTTTTTTCGCTGTATCGCTCGATGCGATATATTGCGCGTGAGCGACGGGTCCACTTTCGTAGATAATCACGCCTGCAAGCATTATCTCATCCCTGTACGCGGCAAAAAGCTTAATATTTTCAGGGAATTTCTGCGCGAGGGATACTATCTCACTCGACGTATGAGTGGGCTTTACGTTATACTTACTCTTGAGCACCCCCCCTACTATGGACATAAACGCTTCAAAATCATCAGTTCGCGTAATTGTGATCCCGCTCTTCTTGGCGAGCGTTATCCCCCGCCTTCTTGATTTACTAAATGGGATAGGTTCATCGAAAACAATGGCAGAAGAGACATCGCGTCTGATTAGCCTTGCACCATATCGAAAAAGTGCATAAAGATCCTCCTCTGCTGGGACCGTATGGTAAATATGCGGAATTGGTTTGTACACTATGGTCTTAATCCGATGTTGGCTTAGATACTCCATTAAAGAGTCAAATACGTCCAACATCAACTCGATTCTCATCTTCTTTCGATCAGATATCACCCCTCCAAATGTCAAACCAGCATGACTGCAAAAAATGTCATCCGCGATATTTGCGGGCATGAGAGCGACTAAATCGTCTTCTTCAAAAAAAAGAAGCGATGAATCTAGGAACCTGTCTAAGTGGTAATCCATGTAATCTCGAAAGAAAAGAAAGCTCCCGTTATTGGAGTTACGAACGAAATCATCCCATCGAGATTTATAGCTTGATTCATACCGAACGACTTCAATCATGCTATCGACGCTTCTTTGCCTTTTAGTGAGCATATTCGAAACAGGACGCAAAATCAATCTTGTTGGACGTCCAGAGCGTGATTCTGCGTTTATATATGTATAATCCTCGCAACCAGTAAACGTTTCCCTGTGAGACCCACTTTTCACATCTATTGTAATAGGCCGTCGATTCGTTTTTGTTATTTCGCTGAAAATATCTCTTGTAGGAGTATGTAGGTTATCCTTCCCCGAGTCAGAGTGTTAACAAACGCCTTCTCTAACCCAAGAGACCTCTTTCATTTTTGAGCACGCTTTATGAATATGAGCCATAATCGACTAATTGTCTTCCTACTCATAAAGCTTGAAACAACTCGCTCATTTAAAGATATTATTATACTATTCGAAGTTATACTATTCGAAGAGGTTAAGAAGGCCGCTTCTTAAATAAACGTTAAAAACAGCACAGAGAAGGTTCGAGGAGGGTGACAGAACAGGGTGCTGATCTGCTATACACACTTCGATTACTCATATTGCCGACATACCAAGAGGACTACTAACCATCGTTTTAAAGGTAATCACGCGCGGTATGCTGCTAGTGATATCAATTGGCGATACCCGAAACATAATAACAAACGAAGTGACGCCTTTTTATTCAAACAAACTGCGCTGGAATGATGGGCTCAAAGAATAGCAATGATCTTTAACTATGATTATGTTAGGAAAAGTGGCAATTATGTGGGGGGCCCTGTCGTTAAAGTCATGGAGAACTGCCTCAATAGGACAGTATTACAAAACATTTAGAGTAGTTTTTCTGAATGTGCAGCGACCACAGTGTAGAAAAGACTGGCTTGCCTGTGCTCGCCACTCATTCTCGTGGATTTCACCATATCGCGTTACAAGGATGCAAAAATGGTTGTTGAGCTGCTTGACAATAAAAAGATGTGGGACCGGTTTGTCGACGCTAGCCCACAAGGATTCCTGTTTCATAAGTGGGACTTCCTTAAGACTGTGGAACGCCATTCGAGGTACCGGTTCGTGCCCTATGGCATATACTCAGGAGAAGAGCTGAGGTGCATATTCCCGTTTTTTGTCGGGCGAAGGCGGGTAATGACTCACATGCTTTCTCCGCCACGAGGCACACAAATATGGTATTTAGGTCCCGCCTTTGATCCGAGCATACAAGCGCTCAAAGCAAGTGCCAAAGAAAAGATCTTCGAGCAAGTAACAGACGAGCTGTGCAGGGAGATCGATAAGATCGCGCCGAATTTCGTTGGTTTTGTCACTGTCCCAAATTTCCTCGACGTACGCTCCTTTATTTGGAAAGACTTCACGGCGCATATAGGGTTCACGTACGCTATTGACTTGGAAAGACCCCTCGATGAGATATGGGCATCATTCTCTAGGCGCTGCAGGCAGAAAATAAAGCGGACGCACGCACACTCACCTGAGATACAACAAACTGATGACGTGCGCCCATTGCTTGACATCTGGCGACCGAGGTTCTCTGAACTCGGCATAGAAGTGCCCCTGCTAAGCGACAGCTATCTCAAGGAGCTTGTGAAGACGTTTCCCCAGGAAATAACCGTGTACAACCTCAGCGTCGACGGAAGCCTCGCAACCGCCACCGCGTGCTGTGCGATGCAAAAGGAGCGGTATTGCATTTGGATCGGTGGCGTTAGTGTGCGCAGGGATCTTGATGTGAATGAATTTCTTGATTGGGAAGTCATTCAACGGGCAAAATCAGCGGGCTTTAAGAAGTTGGATTTATGCGAACCTGGTCCTTCTCGATATAAATCAAAGTTTAATCCGGTGCTAGAACCGTTTTGCTACGTCTCAAGAATTGATGCGTTGGCAAAGATAGCCAGCGTTGCCTATCCAAGGTTAGCCGGCTCAATGCTGAGAGTCAAGCGAATCTTGCATCGGCGTGCTACACACGAACCGGCAGTTCCCAAAGGCAAGCTGTGAGCATGGAAACGGTCGGCGCCGGGACTAGCGGGCCCTAAGAAACCAATAAAGTGAAGCAATGTGAACAAGCGAAACAGCTTTAGCCAGATTCCAGATCGAAACAGGTCAACAAAAAGCGCATGTCTTATGTAGTGTGTAAAAATGGCTGTTGAGTTACTTGACGATAAAAAGAGATGGGACCAGTTTGTCGAAACTAGCCCAGAGGGATTATTATTTCACAAGTGGAACTTCCTTAAGGCCGTTGAGCGAAATTCGAAGTACCGATTCGTGCCCTATTGTGTATACTCAGGAGAAGAGCTGAGATGCGTATTTCCGTTTTTTATTTGGCGAGATCGCTTCGGACTGACTAATATGGGGTCACCGCCGCCCATCGACACACAATTGTGGTATTTAGGTCCAGCTTTTGATCCGAGCGTGCAGGCGCTCAAGGCAATTACTAAGGAAAAGATCTTCGAGCAAGTAACAGACGAGCTGTGCAGGGAGATCGATAAGATCGCGCCGAATTTCGTTGGTTTTGTCACTGTCCCAAATTTCCTCGACGTACGCTCCTTCACCTGGAAGAAGAGGTATAGGGGGTACTTGAGGTTTACGTACGCGATTGACTTGGAAAGACCCCTCGATGAGATATGGGCATCATTCTCTAGGCGCTGCAGGCAGGAAATCAAGTACGTGCACGGACACTCACCTGAGATACAACAAACTGATGACGTGCGCCCATTGCTTGACATCTGGCGACCGAGGTTCTCTGAACTCGGCATAGAAGTGCCCCTGCTAAGCGACAGCTATCTCAAGGAGCTTGTGAAGACGTTTCCCCAGGAAATAACCGTGTACAACCTCAGCGTCGACGGAAGCCTCGCAACCGCCACCGCGTGCTGTGCGATGCAAAAGGAGCGGTATTGCTATTGGATTGGCAACGTTAACGCACGAAAGGATCTGAGTGTAACCGATTATCTCGTATGGGAAGTCATTCAACGGGCAAAATCAGCGGGCTTTAAGAAGTTGGATTTAGGCGAAGTTGACGCGCCTCTCTCTCGATATAAATCAAAGTTTGATCCGGTGCTAGAACCGTTTTGCTATGTGGATAGATTCGACAGGGTGGCCAACACGATCTATTCAGCGTTTAACATAAAAGAGGGCTTGGCTCAAAAACTGAGGAGGTTCAGAAACTAGTCGCAAGACATTGCCTCCGCTTCTTTTTCAGGAGATATTAGCTCAAAGAGTGTAGCTCTGCCATCTAATTGCATTTTAGTTCCCAAGCAGGGTCAATCGTCAGCTGAGTCGCGGAATGAAGTTTCACGCCGTTGTGATATGGTCACTACCTTCTCCAGCGTGATTGAGCCACCAGAGTATTGATTGCGGTCCTTTTGTTGCGCTTGCAATTGCTTCCTAAAAACGTCATGCTCTCGAATGTAATCCTCTTCATCGAAATAATCTGACACCAAGACCAAGCAAACGGAGCCTGAAGAAAAATTATCGATTTCACGCCATACCATCGGCGGGATGTATAAACCGTAATAGGACCGATTCAAGTTATAGCGTTCCTGACTCGATCCCCCATCCAAGATAACGTCAAAGCTGCCAGTCGCTGCGATGATGAACTGATGCAGTTGCTTGTGCGCGTGTCCGCCTCGCGACTCTCCACCTGGAACGTCGTAGAGGTAGTAGACTCGTTTGATCTCGAACGGTACGTGGCGATTCTCTTCAATGAACGTCAGATTGCCTCTCACATCTTCAACTTTCGGAAGTTGAATTATCCGACCTATTTCTTCGGGCATGGTTCACATCTAAGCTTTTATCAGTCTCGCGGTTGAAGCAATCCGAAAATCAACCGGTTTTGACCATGAGTTGTTCCGAATTTATATATAACTACGGCATACACAGCGAGGGCGATGATTATAATCGGCGTCAATGAGGCATTTTCGAAAACAATAGTGCTGAAACAACCCCAATGATAAAAGGTGGCATGCTCGGCCTTTGACTTAAAGTATAGCCGTATCGTCCCAAGAAAAAGAGGGCCAAAGCAAGCCTAAAGGCTTCCGTGACCACTGTGCAAATGATGCACCAAAGTAACCCTTCTTCGGGATAAGCAAAACGTTCAGGGCCACGTTAACGGCGACTGCAGACCTTTACGTTGAAGCTGCATTTTAACAACTTGTTGGAAGTCCACCGCAGTTAAAACCTCACTCCACCACGCAAAGGAAGGTTACAGCTATCCAACCGTAAGACTATTACGGATTTAAGAGGATACGTGTTGGATACTGACAGATTGCGACTTGCGAAGGGTGTGGCTATGGGATCTTGGTCTCCAATCAATTCAAAAGAAGACTATACTCTTTTCTTAGAAGCAGACATGCGCAGATTAAATATACAAGAATGGACGGCTTTTAGCCGTTTCTATAAAGTCGTATTAGCTTGGCAGCGTTTGTTGAGAAAAGCCGAATATTATCATAACTGTAAAACTTCACTGTCTTGGAGACCCTACAACCTTTATCTTCGACGCAGGCTGCAACAATCAAGCATAAAACTCGGCTTTACCATTCCATTAAACGTTTTTGGGCCGGGATTACATGTGGTCCATTGGGGTACAATTATAGTAAATGGAAATGCAAAGGTTGGGGCAAATTGCACCCTTCACAATTGCACGCATATCGCACAAAAGACGTGGTATTCGGATAAGGCACCTAAAATAGGTGACAACGTGACGATTCTTGCAGGGGCTCGAATACTAGGGGATATAGAACTTGCAGATGACATAATTGTAGGGGCTAACGCTGTCGTCATTGAATCGTTCACTGAACCAGGTATTACTATCGCTGGCGTTCCCGCAAAGAAGATCCGCGATTGAGGCACGAAAGATTTTTTTTTGGACGCCTAAGAGTCACTAATAATGCTCTGTATTCACATCCAACTTACGGGCAAGGCGTAAAAAATCAAAATGATGTTAACTTACCCGACAATCCGCATTGCATTTTGAGAACGGCGATCAATGGGCGAGTGGGACACAGCAAAGATTGAACTCGCGAGAAGATACTTAGATCGCCACCCCCGCGAGCGCCCCCTTGCACCTTTTGTTCGATTTCAATGAGGACCTCAATTCCTTCGGGCACCGTGTAAAAAAAGGTTCAGTATGCGCCGGCGGACCCCTTCGTTCCTGGCGACGACGACATGTTGCCGATAAATGTCCGTGGAAGTGGTCTACTCTACGGTTATGATGCAAAAACAGGTCTTCTGGCTTCGCCGAGCACACTGCTGCGCTAAAGAGCCCGTCGTGAGCGAGGAACACACGCTCAACGTGCCTTCTCCGATTGTCGAATGGTAGTCATATTGCCAAAAAAAAAGCAGTAACTGCAAAAAATAGGCAATACGTTTAACAAAGGTGGGAGTTCAAGGCTGTCAATCAAAATTGTGTTGATGCCGCGCTTTCAAAACACTCGTTGGGGGCTCATCGCAGTAAAATCTCACCCCACCACGTAAAGGAAGGTTATTGCAACCGTAAGACCCTCTCACACATTTTCAAAGCTTGCAGGACTACCGACTCGAAGCTATCAACGGTGCACGATGGGGTACTTGCCTTTCTAGTTGTTATCTCACCTTCTGGAAGCTCCGTAGAAAGGTGCAAAAAAGGTCAGAAAATGCCTCAAAAAATGCTTAATCGTCCGAATTCACACGACAACGTCCTTTAAGCAGACTGCCGCGGATGCAGCTCAAGGAAGCGCCATACAAGATCGAGGGTCGGAATAGGGTTCGCGAATGTTTGTGAGTGTGTGGCGCCAATGACCGTATAAAGGACCACTTCGGTTCCGTTTGAGCCCCCACTATAGGTGGTTTCTGTGACGTTGTTTGTTACTTGTTGTCGTTGGACGGAAACGGTCCTGTCGTGCTGTGCCCAGTAGGAGATGGCGTCGACAGCAGGGGGGACAGGAAAGACGCTCTCATTACGGGTAGTATTGTTGTACGGTACGACCTCATCAGCGGTGCCATGGACCTCAAGAACCGACACCGGTCTGGTCGCGTTACAACCCTCAACGACAGATGTTCCAGCAATAGACGCTATGGCAGCGAAGTCCTCAGGAAAATCGCAGGCAAGACTATACGCAAGCATTCCGCCGTTCGAAACACCAATGGCGTAAACACGCGAATCATTCACGGGGAGTTGACTCTTGAGCTGTACGAGGATGGCCTTAATGAATCCGGCATCATCGACTTTTTGCTGAGAAGACGACCCACAGCAGGACCCTGCATTCCAGGAGTTATTCAGTCCCTGAGGATATACAACAAAAAAACCCTCAGCGTCAGCTTTTTCGTTTAAGTGGCTGACATTTGCAAAGGTTTCAGCGTCGACACCCAAATAGTGGAGCGCAATAACGAGGGGGAGGGAGGTATTTCCATCATACTGAGGTGGAACGTGGAGAACGTATGATCGTGCTAATCCCTGGTACGTTAACGTCACATGATAATCACCAGGGCGTAGGGGCTGCTCATTTGAGTTTTGCGTAAACGAATAGACCGCAGACGCTGTTACGATTGCAGCGATAACGCCGATATAAACAAACAAAAAGGGCGGGGAACGCATATTAGTACGTGACATACTCAGGTCTTCTATTTAAATGTCTTAGCAGTTCACTGCGGCGGTTGATAACTAATCAAAAAGCAGTCGTTCAACGATCGTTTTTCCGGGATTATGTCGCGACAATTGCACAGCGAACTTCGTGACGTGACTCTTATGATCACCATTTGAACCCAATGAGGTTCCAGTAGTTGAGCCACGCGATAATGGCAAGGGCTGCCCCTACAACGACCGTGTAGTGGATCCTACTAAACGTGGTCCAGTAGCGACACATCCAGGCGAGGACAGCTAAAACTGTGCCCCCAGCGGTGAGGGCGATCGCGATGAGCGGGAGGGCGAGCCAAGCGACGATGAGTGGGGGGATAGTGAGGCTACTTGTGAGATACTGGAATTGCGCTGTACCAATTGCGAAATGAAGGAAGAACGGAATGAGGAAGACAATCCAGTAGAGTATGCCCGCGAAGCCGATAAGCCAGTGCGCAAGAGAAGGAAGGCGAGTTTGCCCCCCTTCGTTTATGTTTTCAGCGTGCCGCCAACGTCGCCAGCGCACGCGGAGCGCGCCTAGAGGCCAGATCGCTGCAGAAGCGAAGACCGCAAGGCAGAGGTAGCCGAGGTTCGTGACGTCGGCGGGGGTGGCGTACGGGGGGAGGCGCTCGTAGTATTGTGGTTCTGCATCTGAGTGGAGATACGTGGATCCGTTGTCAGTCGTAAAGATGAGGTGGTAGCCACCTCCAAACGTTGTATTCCCATCCGGGGCCTCGAACACACGCGGTGCCACCTGCACGAAGTTCCCAGGCACGCCCGACAAAGTAACCGTGCCGTTCGCGTATCCGGTGACGCTGATACTTGAGCTTCCGACGTCTGTTGCCCAAGCACCAAAATACTTGGGGACCGTGGTGTATACGCTCAGCGTACTCTGGTAGGTGCCCGTCAAAGTCTGCGCGTCATTGAAGTTCGCTTGCTTCGGCAGGGGTGGTGTGTAAGGGTAGTAGTGATCAAGAAACTTCTGCGTGAGGTCCTGTAAGGCCAGACCTCCCCCAGTACCGCCTCCCCCAGCACTGTTATAAGAGATGAAAAAACCGACGTTACGCACAGGCAACAGGAAGATCTCGCTGCGGAAATATGCAGTATAACCTGCGTGGCTGATGCTACTCTCGTTGTTCTGGTTGCCCATAAAAAACCCGAGCGCGAATTTTGTGTAGGGATCGGGGGTGAAGTGTGCGCTGTGCATGTCGAGGGCGGTGGAGGTGTTGAGGATACGCGTGCCGTTGTACTCGCCGTTTTGGAGTTGAGCGATCATAAACTTCGCCATGTCGCTGGCGGTGCTGTGGATGGCGCCAATGGGGGCCATTCCGATAGTCCAGTCCTGCGTTTGCTGAAACGCACCATCACTGTAGGCGTACGTCTTCGAGACATTCGCTGCCAACGGCGGCGGCACCGGCTGCTCGATCGTCGTGTTGTTCATGCCAAGCGGCGTGAAGATCTTCTCTCCGACGTACTGGTTGAAAGGAATGCCCGATACCTCCTGGACAATGTAACCGGCGAGGGCAGCACCCCAATCGGAATACGACCAGACCTGCCCCGGTGGCCAGATGCGCGCGGGCATGGTCTGAGCAAGAGTCGCGTCGAGGGGCTGTATGTCCTTAGGATCAGAAACCACTACCCCTTCAGGTTGCGCTTCAAATCCGGCCGTATGGGTCATCAAATTTTCCATGGTCACCGGCTGCCCCGGGTACGTATCAGGGATCTTGAAGTCCCTGAGGTAAGTGTTGACGTCGGCGTGGAGGTTGATCTTGCCCTCCTCGACGAGTTGCATGACGGCCGTCCAGGTGAAGAGCTTGGTCACTGAGCCGATCTCAAAGAGCGTCGCATTCGCGTCGACGGGCGTGTTATTAGCCACGTCGGCGTAGCCGTACCCATTGGCGTAGAAGAGCTTCCCATCTTTGACCACGGCGACCGTTGCGCCGGGGATGTGGTAGGCTGAAAGCTCGTCAGAAATGGTGGTGTTGAGAAAGGAAGCGAGTTCAGTGACGTTTTGGGGCCCACGAGTCGTGCTATTCGCTGAGAGGAGAGCAGGAGGGGGGGCTTGCTGGGCGGCACATAGGCACGGAGCGAGTCCTGCTGCGAGAAGCATTAGTATGAGCGCAAGTGTGACTACAAGTGATTGAGTAGGTGACTTCTCTCGTTTTTTTTTGCCGCCGTCTTTTGCTTCAAGCTTTATCATGGATGCGCTAAAAAAACGGAGATGACAAGACGTCAGTAGAACTGAAATTATAGAATTATTGAGCGTTTGGCAGTATCGTAAACTGAATATTTCCCCGCACTGCCATCAATCCCTCTTCTCCGCGTGATCTCTACGGAAGGCTACATGAATTGTTAAACATAATAAATAGATTCCTTGCATCACTCATTTTCGTCATTCGATTAGCGCAAAAACCTATATCATGGTTGAATACATGCCAAAAATACCGATCTTAGAGGTGATTGTGATTAAATCTCTCTCTGTTTGCATGATAACCTGCTGGTACCGTAATCTTTCTCCGGCCAATTATGGAGGGAATCTTATTGATGCATTAATGAGAAGAGGGGTTTCAGTTAAGGTTGTAACAAGTCATTGTGTGTGTAAATATAAATATCGCGGCTCTTCTTCCCTTTTTGATGGCAAATACTGTCTCGTTACCTCTCCCTTTGATTCTTATGGAGATGCACCTAACCGATCCAGCATTCGACGCTTTGTCTATCTTACAAGCAGAGTTCCTATGGGATTGCGCTATGCAAAGCAGTGCAAAGACTCCGATATACTGCATTACCAACAATCCTCAAGTGAATCATTCGGGGAGCTGCCCCTTCTCACTCTTCTCACACAAACGACAGTGCCGCATAAGGTGGTAACCATTCATGATCTGAGTCCCCCTCCCCTAGCTAGGTTGCTTCACCTTCACCGAGTGTATAACTATGCTGATGCTGTCATTGTTCAGTCTAGGCGACTAAAAGTTCGCATGCTGGAGGCTGGAATTCCGGAAGATAAAATTCATCTGGTATGTCACGGCGGTCATCAAGTTGATCTCAAAGGACTGGTGAGGACCAGAGTAGCTTATTTTGGGGAACCTTTAGAGTACAAAGGTTTCTTTACCCTTCTCAAAGCGCTTCGAATCTTACGAGATCAGGGGATCAAGATTAATCTAGAAGTGTACGGTATCTATGCAGATGAGGCAGAACAAGCAGCAAAAAATGAGGCTAGACGGAATAACGTGGAGGATCAGATCAAGTGGCATGGTAGGTTGAGTGAAATAGAATTTGATGAAAAAATGCAGGAGAGCGTCTTCACATTCGCCGTCTATACTGAACCGGTTTGGCAGAGCGCTATTATTACACGAGCTATGATGAATGGCACTCCGGTGATCGCGACCTCCCTTGGGGGTAGTTCAGAATATTTAGGTGATACGGGCACGTATGTCCCCCCGAGTGACCCGTCCGCTCTTGCCTTTGCTATGCGTTCCCTTCTCGAGAACAGGACCCTGCGGGAGGATCTTGGAAAAATGGCCCGACAACGAGCGCTTCAGTATTTGTCCTGGGATGCCATAGCAGAAAAAACCATTCAGATATATCAGTCCGTGATTGACACGTGAAATATTGAATGTTTTAGGACTCTTTTTTGCCTCTCCTTGTGAAGCGCGAACGTATTTCTGATATATTATAGCAAGCAACGACGTATTTGAGATGAACGATTAGGAAAACTGCGTGTCAGCCGCTAATCAGCGTCCGTTCTGACAGCATCGGGTGGCTAAGGCTGCTTTTTTGCGCTTGGATCTTGAACTCTTCTTAGAGAATAACGAGGTAATACAATCAGCTTCGTGCGGAGCCCTAAATCTGCTAAAATCTACTTGCACAAGATGCTGCATCAACTTGCCATTACCACTACTAACCAAAGAAATGCTACGTCTCCCGGTCCGCGCCCGGTCAGCGATGACTACGCGCCGAGCCTCACGTGTTGTGGACAACCCCCAGAACTTCCGCAACCTGCGCCAGTACGGTCATACCCAGCTGACCGTTTTCAGAGCAGATGACGATGAAATCTTGTCAATCGTATCTGATGGCGTGTGGTAAGGTCCGTGCGACTCTTAAAATGAACGTTTACGACCTGCGATTTTTTTAGTGCCCTCCTTTTTCAGTTTTCCGATTATGGCATTGCTAAGCTGCACGCGATATCACCCCCACACTCAAATAGCCCGACACTACAACGACGGCCTCACTTGACGCGTTTGCAATTAGGCAAGTAGCAACGTAACGAAAGATGGCGCCCAAGTGCGCTTCAACATTACGCTAACTTCTCTAATCTCGCGACTTGTTTTTTTTAATCTAGTTCAGAATGAAAGCCCGAGTTTAGCAATGTGCCCCTCTGGATGATCGGGTTTTTTCACTTATTTGCTTTATCACTGCCTAATGCGCCCCCCAAACTGTGTTATGTTCGCGCGTGCTCTGAGTTTCGGATTATGCACTGTCAACTGATCTTAACTGACGGAGGAGTTGCACGATTCCGATAAAGAGCTCTTTGTCTAATAAAAAAAGGACCACTGAATAGGTCAATAGGCTTGCAGCTGTCACGATGGCTAGTATGGTCAAGTCTTGTGTGACCCCCAGACTCTCGAGCGAGATTTGAAGGAGAAACGCAACAATCCCTAGCGCGAAGGCTGCCAATGTAACTGACCACAGCGGTGCCAGTGCGGACTTTACTTTCAAGTCTATCAATCGAAATGCGATGGCAAAAACAGGGTACGCTGTCAAATATATCGCTACAGTGTACGCGATTACAACCCCTTCGACCCCCCGACGAAGCCCGACAAGAAAGGAAATAACAATCACAACAGTCGTAAAGATAGTCAACTTGAACTGCTCATCAGTCCTGCCCTGAGACGTAAATATCCACCACACATTTGCTCCTATCGATAGTTCTAGTCCCGCTAACGCGAAAATTTGAATTAACGGGATCACACTTATCCATTTTGGACCGTAAACCACCCGGATAAGCTGAGGCGCCGCGACAAGCACCCATATCATCAACGGAAACGAGACGGCGGCGATGTAGCGATTAGCTCTAACATAAGCGTTGCGCACCAACTGTTTGTCGTGTTGGATTATCGAAAGTGCAGGAAACATGACGCTCCCGACGACGTCGGTGACGGCAGTCGTCGGCAACACAAGCAAGTTGTAAGCTAGGTTGTAGAAGCCGAGGCCAGCGGAGCCAAGAAACCGCCCAATAAGCAGATTATCCATGTTCTGAGCGAAATAGTTAGCGAAAACAGATCCTGTGAGGTTCGCACCGTACCCTAATATCCCTTTCACGTGCTGCAACCCGAGCAAAAAATGGGGAACCCATCGAGCATAAATCAAAGTGAATACGGCAAAAAAAACACTGGAAAGAACCGTGTACCAAGCCAAACTCCAGACGCCGTATCCGGAAAAAGCCAAGAAAATAGCTATGGGGCCAGAAATCGCAGTTACGCAGATTCCGATGATCGCAAGGGCTTTGAAATTCATGCGTTTCATAAGCAGCGCGTAAGACACATTGCAAAATGAAGTTATGAAAAAGGTCGTGGATATAAACACGACGAGGGGGGCCAGTCGTGGTTGAGAATAGAAAGCAGCTATTAAGGGCGCAGAGCCTGCCAATGCTACAGTCAGCAACGCACCCAGGCCCACGTTTATCCAAAAAGTCGAGGATAATGTCTCGTCACTAATCTCTTGTTTTTGCACTATAGCACTCGTCAATCCAAATCCCGCAAAAATGGCGACAAAATTCGAAAACACGAGCACCATAGCAATCAGTCCGAAGTCGCTAGGCACAAGCAATCTCGCTAAGATCGCAGAAATCAGTATTGACATTAGCATTTGAGCAAGTTTTGACGTTGCAGTCCAGCCAATGTTGCGTACGGTTCTGGTCTCTAGGGTCATGCTAGTTCGCGGAAGGACACGTTATGGCGCACGTCTTACAGTTTCGTTAGCCTCTAGTTCGATCAGTTGACGCTATCAGGATAAACCTTAAAGTTGATACGGCATCTCTAGTCACTCAGCTACCAAGATCGCTATATGGGCGCAAGTCTTCAATGCACGTTTAATACGTAAAACCTGTCATTTCGTTCAACCGCAGTGAATCGTCTTTTTGAATATATCTTGAGGTGCAAAAATTAGAGAAGGCTTAGTTTACTGAGCATTATGACACCAAAATGCCCAGCGCAACGATTATGTAATTCGAAGATGCGTCTCAAATATCGTAATGGAAACGCGGGCTGATCTTTGCGAGTTTCGTTCAGGAGGCCTTTGAACGAGAACTCTAAACACTGAGGAAAATTCGCGTCACTCGTTAATACTCGGCCCTCTTCGTAACTAGCGCTCAACGATTTCACGCTGCCCAAGAAAGTCGATTTGAGGGGCGATCCGATTGAACCTCCGAAGCATTCATAGGTGGTTTTGCTCCTGAACTCGATTGCCTGCCAGTTTTACAAATACCGGATAGTGAGTTTCATTGCGCCTCAGAATAAACAAGAACCTAGATTATAGCTCTGATGAATAATCAACAAAAACATTGACGGTTAATGACTTTCATCATGCACAGAATCAATCTTGAAACTGATGTTAACTCAATATAGTAACTATCAAGATTTTGTGAATATGCCCCAAACGGTTAGTTTCATAATCGTACAGAGCTTTATCGGGCTTGCCAATAGACTAAGGTCAGAAAAGCGCATGGGGTCGCTGAATCGCTAAGCGTTGAAAAAGGAACCTCAAGTTACAAGAATGAAGATTGCAATCTCCGCATTTCCCCAGGTTAACATCTCTACGAGAAACGATATCTCTATGAATGATGGCACAAGCGTGCGAGCAAAACGAGTATTTGAACAGCTGCAAAAGGAGGGGTATGCTTGCACATTGATCATACGAGGGAGAGGCCAGAGAGAAGCCAACAATATAGAGGTAATCAAGCCGTCAAAGCTTTGGAACTTTCAATTGATCCCCATTGTTTTAAAAAACCGATTTAATCTTGTTTATTGTTCAGCCGATTTATGGGGTTTTTTTACCTACTTCGCAATTGCTAAGTTGTGCAATTTCAAGGTAGTGTTTGAAGCGCACGGGATTTTATCGCTCGAGAGAGAGCAGAGTTTGCCTAATCCGAATCCCATTGATAAGTTTGGGATCAAGATGGTGAAGTGGCGCGAGAAGTTTGCAGCAAAACACGCCGACTGTATGATTGCATTGAACTCAGATATTTACAAACACTTTGCAACATTCAACAAGCGTATTTTCCTTGTCCCTGTTTTCGTCGATGAGACTAGATTCAAGCGTCGAGAGAATAAAGCTCAGCGCTCAGAAGATGATGAAGGAAAAACGGTGGGCTTAATTGGACCATTCGCTACAGATAGGGGCGCAAACACCAACACGCTGGATTTTGTATTTAGGAATGTGGACAAATTTGATAAACGCATCAAATTCACAGTTATCGGGGCGTGTGACTATGAGCAGGTCCGAAGTGAGCGAATACACTATGTCGGTTACCTTGAAAGATTCCAAGATTATGTCGAGCAATTAACGCGCTTGGACGCCGTTTTAGTTGCTTCGACATTCCCTACTTCTGGACCGCTCAACAAGATTCTAGAGGCGATGGCGTGCTCATTGGCGGTTTTTACAACAACAGTAGGAGCCATCGGCTTGGACCACGTCACGCCCGAACAAGATATATTCATTAGTGAAGAGTCCGAGCTAGTGACTAAAGTGAATGAATCCCTTTTTGACTGCGACCTTATGGAGAGAGTCGGTAAAAATGCCCGACACACGGTCGAAAAACATTATGGGGTGGGAGTCAATAAAGAGAAGTTGATCTCAGTGATCGAACAGTTCGATACATAGATGTGAATGAATTGTTGACGCATTAAAATCCTATATGATCTGCAGGTATGAATCAATATTCAGATAGAACGTAGGGTCTTGAACCGTGTCCCAGTTACAAGGAGGAGCTAAGTGTCAATTCCTTTTACGAGCGCGTAAGAAGAGAAACTGGTGAAGAGAACTTTAGGCGTGGACTAAAAAAACCACGTCACTGAAAGACTCTTCCCTAACTAGTATAACGTTGATCTAAAAGAGCGAAGTCGATCGGGAACACGATAAACGTTGAAGCATCTGATGCTGCATATTTGGATGGGTTAATGAAACAACTCTTATTACTGAACTACCCGCGAAAACTAGCACGTCGTGAGTAAAAGACGTGAAGTGTCTGCGAAAATTATGATACCCCTCGTCGACTTAAAGAGAGAATATGCTGAAATCGGGGATGAGATCACCAGCATCATCCAAAGAACTCTGGAAAATGGGTGGTTTATCCTTGGACAACAACTGAATGAGTTTGAAAGAGAGTTTTCCCATTACATCGGAGCAAAGCATGGCATCGGTGTGAATTCAGGTTCCGATGCTCTATTTCTTGCCTTGAAAGCATTAGGAATCGACGAAAATAGCGAAGTCATAACTGTTTCTCATACGTTTGTCTCAACCGCAGATAGTATTGTGAGGTGTGGAGCGAAACCTGTCTTCGTCGATATAGAGCCTGAAACTTATTGCATCAATCCTGCGCTGATCGAGGACAAAATAACGGAAAAAACCAAGGCCATTTTGCCCGTCCATCTTTACGGGCACCCAGCGAACATGGGCTACATCCTTGAGATCGCAAAAGAACACGGTCTTTCTGTAGTCGAGGATGCATGTCAAGCGCACGGGGCAGAATATAATGGGAAAAAGGTAGGCAGCATTGGGGATGTGGGGTGTTTCAGTTTTTATCCGGCGAAAAACATCGGCGCCTATGGCGACGGAGGTTTCGTCACGACAAACGACAGCAGCTTGGCAGAAAGAATAAAATCGCTGAGGAATTATGGCCAATCTAAGAAATATCATCACGACTGTGTAGGGGTCAACAGTCGTTTGGATGAGCTGCAAGCGGCGGTACTGCGAATCAAACTATCGCGCTTGGATATGTGGAACGAAAAGAGGAGGCGGATAGCCAAACTATACGCGGAGGTACTTGATCAAACAGACATTATTCTGCCGGTCGAAAGAGCCTATGCAAAGCACGTATATCACTTGTTCGTAACGCGATTAGCTAAGAGGGACAAGTGTCAACGGTTCCTGCAAAAGAGAGGCATTCAAACACAGATTCACTATCGGATACCAGTCCATAAGCAAAATGCCTACAAAGAGTTTGAGACCGCGAAAGACTTGTCAGTCACTGAAGTGATATGCAACGAAATCCTCTCGCTACCGCTTTATCCCTCTTTGACCGATGAAGAAGTTGCGTACGTAGCGGGGGCACTTAAAGATGCCACTAGTTAGTTTTGATGCCCACTTATAATCACGAGAGATTTACCTCTCGGTCAACTGAGAGCGTGCAGGCCAAGAGTTCGATACTTCGGGTTGATAATAGTTGACGAAATATCCGGCGACACATCGCTAGAGCGCATATCTAGGGGGGCTATGACGACTGTAGATCCTCGAACCATGTGTTTGACGGTTGGCAGACGGCACGCCGCTGTCGTGTCAACGTTCGCTAATCATAATATCATAACTAAAAATAAGTCCCCGTTGCTTGACCTGCGTCGACAAGACGCGGAGATAAGAGCATAAATCGGCATCGGTTCAGTTCTCGACCGTGGCCTGTTCGTTTATAGACAGTAAGTAAACAAATTTGAGGCGGCGCATACAAAAAGACGAAATAGGTCTTTGTCAGCTTTGTTGTATTTTCTGATATGTCTGATTTATTATAGTAACGGGCTTTGATAGTTCGTAAGGTGTATATCTCTGGTCTATTGGTATTGTTAGCATCCTTTTACTAAATTCACGTTCGTAAATGTATTCGCTAGGGACATATTCTTCTATGTCCCATACGATTGGCGGATAAATATCATCCTTTATTAGAGAGTTTTTGACGAAATCCCTTTCTTCTTCAGATTTGAATTTTAGTGGTAGCAAAAATGGACTTTTGATATCTTCAAAATTGAACACAAATAGATCCTTATGAATGATGTTCTTGTACACAAATTTTAGATTTTCAGCCCTTTTGTTAATAATATTTGGATAGGAAACATTATGCAATATGTATAACGAAATTGCAGGGATATTTTGGGGTATTATCTGATTTTGAAATTTCTTCAGCTCGTATTCATAATGAAGGGCTAAATAATGCCTTTTTACAGCTTCTAAACGTTTCTTAAATCCTTCAGGCTTTTTGGTATACCAGGCTTCAAAAACGGAATCGAGCTTTTGGTCGTCATGGGTAGGGACATTATCTACGGCTATTCCATTAAGATAGAAATATCTCAAAACCATAGCTTCCAACTTTGATTCATAATCTATGGGGAAGATATCACTTGCAGCGAATTTTTCGTTAGTATGGTAGACTATTCCTCCGTCTGGGATAGGAAAAATTTTTCTTAGACTGGCAACTAGATAATAACAATCATGCGTGACCGAAAATCGGTTGTTATCAAGTATTGATTGAGTAACATCCATAATTACGATATTATCTTTGTCTAACAGCTCACGAATTTCTTTGTTGGAAACAGATTCCGTCCCAAAATAATCAATTATCAATATCACTGAATTACTGATGTCCATATCCAAAATTGGCTTTAAAGGATCTTCGTGACCGAAAAGATTTACGTTTAAGTTCATTTCTGTGAAAGGTTGGATAATTGAATCACACAGGTATGATGGTAGATAACACAGTCTATCTTTGATTTCACCTGAATTTTGCAGGACAGCTTTGATTGCCTGCCTTCCATCTCTAAAAAAACTATAATTTTCGTATAAGCTAGTTAGATAATGGTAGGTTGAAGCGCCGTTATCAATATGGTCAAATTTGGGAAATTCAAAAAAACCCCCTATTTCCATCGTAACACCACTATATTTTTAGGATCAAACAAACATACAAGTTTAACAATTCAAATGACTTATGTGCTGCGGTAAACTCAAAGCTGCTAATATATTAGATACCGCTTGCTGCAAACGCGCTCGCAAGCAGATTCCTTCTACCGGCGTTCAAACACTTACATGCTGTCCAATTCCAGTACATAAGCAAAAGCTTATTTAGTAGTCGAGAGGCGGGATTAAATGGTAACGCGGGCGATCTACAAGTCATCTTTTCCGCTCTATCCGTCGTTAGCCGACGGCGAGTCACGTATGTTGCTGAGGTAAATAAAGATGCCATTAGTTAGCGTAGTAATTGCTTCATACAATCACGAGAAGTTTATCTCCGACTCTATTGAGAGTGTTCTAGGTCAAGACTTCGAGGACCTTGAATTGATAATTGTGGATGATGCTTCGACAGATTCATCAAGACAAATTATTCAAAAATACGCCACGGAAGACGCCAGAGTGCGCGTAATCCTCCACGAGACAAATTGTGGAATCGCAAAGACGATGAATGATGGTATTGCTGCTGCAAAAGGAAAGTTTCTGGCGGAAACCGCATCAGATGATGTTTGGATGAAGGACAAGCTTAGCAAGCAACTTGCCGTTCTTGAATCTGATGAGGACTTGGTCGTTTTTACTGAGGCAGAGATTATCGATGAGAGCGGGCAACGGGTATGCCCAACGTGGACTGAATTCCACGGCATCTCAGCAAAGAAAACAGGGGACATTTTCCACGACCTCTTAGGGCGGTGGGAGTTCTTTATGAACTCGAACATGCTCCTTAAGAGGGCTAATCTGGGCCACATTAGGTATGATGAGAGTTTGAAATACGGAAACGACTATAAAATGTATCTGGAGTTAGCAGCAAAGTACGCGTTTTATTTCATACCAGAACCACTTGTTCAGTATCGAACACATTCGAGCAACACCTGTGGCATTCGGGGGTTCCAAGGTGGGGCAACTCGGGTTCATTGCGAGGAGGATATTAAGGTTCTAGAGTATGCACTGAGTAAGTGGCACCACCAAATGTCGGCAAAAGCTAAAGCAACGACGCTCAACAGGTTAGCCGACCGGCATTACAAGCTCGGTCAAAGTGGAAAGGCGCTGATGTGCTTCTGTCAGGCATTTGCATACGACCCCTTCCGGAGGTCAAACCTCCAGCACCCACGACGTTTTCTCCAGTTCACGAAGGACGTATTGGGATTTGGGACCCTAGAACGCGAGTAGCTGTGTTCGAAATAAGTGTATTGCCCTTACTCATCAGTGAGATTCGTGCCAAAATCACCCTTCTTCTGAGTTGTTTCAGTGCAGTAATACTCGGTCTTCTATCCTTTTTCGCAGTAGCTAAACAACAATACAGAATGCGTTGCGCATTCGTGGCAGGAAGATCGCACGTGCGTAACCCCTTCAGGGGTATCGCTGCTTTTTTTAGTCATTGTTAGTTTCTCCTGTAGATGCAACCAGCTATGGCTTAAGGTTACGTAGCTCCTTTACCTAGAGCCTAAACTAGCGATAGTTCACGCCAAGATTCGCATTTCGCCCATCTGACATTCTCAACGCTTGGGGAACCACAGAGCAAAAAAAGTGAAGCCTTCGTCGGTCTCTGTTTGGAGAGCGATGCCGATGGCTAAAGCTTCAGCTCTTTGTCTGCGACAATTTTGCCTCATTTTATCACACGTGAACTGTGCTATCTAACGTAAGGAAAAACCATATCTCGCATTCGTTGAGCCGTATCTGAGACTATTTCAAATGTCTATCAAACATTTGTTGGAAAGCTTTGACGTCTTAGCGCAGTTTGTCTCGGCAGTTCAAACCGCAGGCCTTAAAAGGTAAGATTGATCGTTTTACGGAAAGCGTCAGCACCTGAGCTCCAATTAGCGCGCAATGTCTTTTGTTTCGTATGACAATCTGATCTGCTATGACATAAGCAGTTTTCGTGTATCCCTCATCAAAAGATCGTCTGGCGTGATCATATCTACGCCATCTTCGTTCGCGTGAACTACACTCAGCTTGCCCTTGCATTTGATCCACTCGCTTTTCTGTGCTGATTGGCGCAGAACCGCAGCGTTATAACAACACTGTTTCAAGAACAATACAATACGCGATGCGAGCGCGCAGAGAGAGCGCAAGCCGTTTATACTAACGAGCGCCAATACACAGTGTTGTGGGGCTTATCTCGACGTTGACTTCAAACGGTTCGACCGTGAGTAGTCTCTCGTCGACGACCTCGTCAGCGATCGCGCTCAGTGTTATCATTACCTGCTCCATTATTGCAATCGGCGTACTCATCTTTTTGCTTGCTTTAGCGGATGTGATGTCGAAGAGTGACTCACATACAGCTGCAACGCGCCGTCTTCAGATGGTGGCAGCTTTGATTCCGGAGTGGCGCGACTCCTCGAGCGCACAAAGAACGGCAGCGTTGCAGGTCATCTACGTGCCCCTCATTGTGACGTTCTGCGCGTTTGTAGTGTTCGCGGTAGCACGACTCGTCTAAGGCTTGGGCTTCAGCCGCTAGAAATTCTTGTCAATGCGTCAAAAAGGCGAGCATGCCAAAGAGGACGATGTTGTTAACGGCGTGGATCGCCACGACGAATGCTAGATTTCTCGTTTCGTAGAAGGCGAGACCCAAGACGATGCCGGCTCCGGTAGCAAAGACGAGTTCGTAGCCGTTGGCGTAGCCCGCGTGCATGGCCCCGAAGATCACGCTCGTGATGAGGATGCCTACAATCGCACCCTTTCGCTGAATGAGCTGCGGTTGCAGGAGGACAAAAAAGAGCAGCACCTCAACGATCGCCACAAAGAAGATCATTACAACACTCAACTGAACGAGCTCTGACAGCGAAGCATTCGGGATAAGCGGCGTATTCGCAAGAAGAGCGTATTCGATAACCCCGAAGTCAGCGCCGATAAGAACGCCGAGCGGGAGTAACACGACGGAGCGACGCACGTTGTCGATGCCCAGCTCACGCCGGCTCATCTTCTCGTGGATGACGACCAAGATGAGGGGTAAGTACATCACACCGTAGATGGTGGCGAACCAGTAGATCGTCACGGTCGAAATCAGCGCAAATGAGAGGTTGACGACACGAAACACCGATACCAGAGCGAGCGCTTCGACGAGCTGCACCCGCTCCCCACGCAGCGCCGCCACGATAATAGCAATCACGACGATGTTGAGCGCTTGCACGCCGACGCAAAGCACTGGGTAGCCAGCGAACAGCAAACCCTCACCGATCAGGATGAGGAGTATTGGCACAACTTCGTACCAAGCAAGACCTGCTTGAGACCGTGTGTTGAATTCAGACTTTTCAGATAACGTGATGCGATGCCTCCAGACGAATCAACGCCGCGATTTGTCGTCGACCTGGCCTGATTGCGACGTGCATCTCCCGGCAGATATAGTGAAGCAGGGCCGTATGTTCCCAGGCCTAAACCGCAAGACTGCCCTCGCTCATTGCTGAGCGATTCGGCAAACTCACCGTTTCGCGCGCTTGGCGTTCGTTAGCCCCCTTTCCTAAAGAACGTCACGTATGGTAACAAAGGCAGTAGCTATAACGTTATCGCTGTCGAGAGCTAGCTGAGACAAATGCGTGCGATTATGCTCGATTGCGGTCGACCCCGTAAATCGCATTAGACTCGAACCTGAGGACGCAGAGCGTCGCACAAGTCGAGGTCTTTCTTCCAAATATGTGGCGGCCCGCTATCGCCTGCCCTGAAAACATCGTAAAGTTTTGATCAACTTTTGGTCAACCTTCAAATGGTGAGAGTGGATCTTCCTGCTCGGCCAGAGACGTTCTATCAGACAATCGAAATCGTTTCGCGCTATCTTCTTTTTCCTCTTCGTTACCAGTACTTCAGCTCAGGCAGTGAGCTCGATCGCGGGACAATTGCGGCGCGAGTACTCGAACTTGGCGACATAGAAAAAAGGCCGTCAGCACTAGAAGCGAGGCTAATGGTGAAATTATGACCATCCTAAGACGAATGCGGAACGTAGAGACCGCAGAAAAGCAGATGCTTGGAGAGGCACTAATGCCATCATAACAGTATCTGACGTCATTTTTGACAAAATTGAGGCTGGCGTCAACGCACACGTGCCTGACTGCGCAGTGTACAAGAATAACGGCAAAGTGGTCGCCAAGAAGGAACAAGGCGTCTCGTGCTATGAGGGCGGGACTGCGCTACCAATCTCAGACCTGATTGTTATAGTGCGTGAGGAATTGCAGGCGTGACGATTGACCGCCGACTGAATGCGCCATTCGCCCGGATCCCAGTGCGCCATAGCAGCGTTGTTATTAGGTAGTCTCTCGTGCTCCTGGCTGCAGCCTCAGCATAAGGTCAACCTGGGTCTCCTCAAGACAATTGGTTATGTCTTTCCTGTTCTCGGGAAGCGAGTTTCTATAATGACACAAATAGAGAGTAAGGCTTTGCATTTTGGCCTTGTTTCAAGAGTGGCCCTAATGCCTTGGACAAGTAGGCTGCTAATGTCCCAAATAGGCCATTTTTATGTGATTTTGTGTGTCCAAAACTCACTTTTTACCATAAACGAGTAGGCTAGACCCATCTCCCCACTATCCCAGAAATTATGGGCTCCAACCCAAAGATCGTCAAGGACAGTGTAATCAGTGCTGCGACGTCAGTCGAGAGGGGGAATACTGGCCTTATTAACCTGAAGAGGAATATGAAAACGGCGACGATGACCGGGATATGTAAGTCTATCAACACGAAGACGCCGATGAAAATGCCAAAGAGGCCCACGATCTTGCCGCCGACTGTGCCGCGCACGGCGTTCGCGATTCCGGCAAAGAACAATCCCAAGGCTAGCAGGTCGAGTAGAATCAAAATAAATCCATAGTAAGACAGAACGACATAGAAGGACAGAACGAGTACCAAGACGGCGATTAGGGTTGCTAGAACTGACAGAATCAAGTTGAGCCACCGCCGTCCCGAAATGCCTTTCGCAAATATGCGCACGATATATAAAATTTCAAGGATAATTAGGGCGACTGCTAGGAATGCAAGGAGTGTTGTCCGACTCCACGACACCCCTGGGTAAAAGGCGGCGACCCCCAGGGCCATGATCAGAAGACCTGCGCTGATCTCAAGTATTCGGAGCCACGGGGGACTCTTTTTCTTGTTTTTCGTGGTCATTTAGTGTCCTCAGTGGGCCATTTCATCGTATTTTGTGCTTCCAGGGCCCATTTCTACCATGAAACTATATCACGCTTTAAAGTGACCTGCAACTAGGCCCTCCACCGACGATGCAACGACTTTACGATGTGTATTCTACCTTTAGCGGAATTATTCTTATTTTTTTCGTGAATCTATCTTTTTTTCATGAGTGGCGAGTACTGAAGAGCAAGTATCGTAAAAAAACGAAACCCCCAAAAACAAAAAAAAGGTTATCGTAATATCGTCGTATCTTGGTAGGCCGAGCTACCTCTAGTGCGATAGGCACGGGTAGCACGGTATTAAGTGCGCTGGCCAGGCGGATCATAACAGCACGAAGTTCATGTGCCTGGGCTTCAGTCGAGACGCGCACATAGCCTATGACTTTCATTTTGGTGCGCCCTAACGCTCACGTCAGCGAGTTTTCAAAACGCTGTTGATGGGGATATGACCCCGTCTTTGCTGAGTCCGTCTATTCATTCGCGCGTGATTTTGCCCATACCCCCGCGAAGCCGTAGGCCTATTTTTCTCGTAGCTCTGCTGTACACGTTGTGATCGCGTCAAAACGGCAGTATTATATTCCGGTGGCGACGTAGAGTCCCTGACGGGTTCCGAGAATGAGCGACCGCCATAACCAATTGAAATACAAGGAGGGCCGCCGAGCTGCTAGCATTGTTTTTGGTCATAGCATGCAAACATTAATGACTTTAGTCAAAAGTTATTTCTTTATACCATTGGTAAAACATTTGCATAAAAGTAAGTGTTGAGCAAGCTTTATACCAATCTACATCATTAACGTAAAATAACAACTTACAAAGAGGAATGTAGGGAGATGGCATTTCGCCTTGAGCCGATCTGCGACTGCTTTAGCTAAGAAAAACGTGCGTGCTGATACTGAAGGAACTCGCATTACCAATGGCGCCCGCAGCACCGCAGCGCTCAACGTGCGTCCCAATACAACCTCGGTGCACACAAAGATCACCGCGACCGCTGCTCCCGCGCAGCAATTCATTAAGCGCGACGTCACCTTTGCAAGACGGCTCATTGCCAACGGCGCCGTGTTAGCTAAGTCGTTGGTATATCTCTCGTTATTCGGCCTTGTTTCTGCAATTGCTTTAATCTACAAGTACCTATTACTTTCGCTGATATACCTGATGGCGCGTTTCTACCCTGCGAAGTTCGACCGTGGCGCGGTTATTGAGGCGTTAAACGGGGTCGAGAAGAACTCTCGGCTTAACGATTAATATT
>PMIN01000167.1 GCA_003158275.1 Methanobacteriota archaeon | reverse complement strand
ATCTAATCGAACTGCCGTGACCCTGAGCCGCATTTCAATTCATGAGGCGATCGCTCTGTTTTGGGTCCGTCGATGCAACCATCAGGGCGACTCGTAATGGGGTGTATCGCGTAATAGAGCCCGATAAGCTGCGGCGGCAAACGCACCGCGTCGTAATCGTTTGGTAGAGGCACCAGCGCGAACCACAAGAAGGCCTTAAGCTTGTCCACAACACGTTCTTTCATAGCGATCTGTTCGCAGATCCAACTGAGGCGGATCCACACGTGTTGTGTGGCGTGTATGCAGGAGTATAGGAGTGCGTCTTCTGGCGAAAGCGTGCATGCATCACGGTTGAACAGTTGTGTGGAGCGCGCGTGCCTAAAGATGTCCGCGACGTCCAGCTTGCAAGCGCCTTGCGGTCCTAATAAATCTCAGTGAACGTCGATTTGAGGCGCTTTCGCGCCCTCATCCACAAACGAGCGTTCTATAGCGTGTTGCCGGAGGTCGAGTGTATCTTTGACTTGACTCCCTGAGTGCTATGGCACATAGCCCACCGAGGCGAGCGCTTCCATCGCACGGGCAATGTCGTCTTCCGAAGCAGGATGTCAAAATCATCAAATCTAAGCGTGATATTCCTGTAAACATTCACTGCTAAAACAGGCCCTTTGAACGCTATGATGGGGATATCATGCGTCTCAAACACTGAGAGCAGCCGCAGCAACTCGCCGGATAGGTAAAGGTTGAGCTCAACATTTGCGCGAAAATCGCGATCTAGTTCCTGCGTGAAGGCTGTCCGTGCGATGTTTTGAATCCGCTGATTCAGATTCTGATGGAGGAGTTGCGTGACAGAATGCTGACGTGCAAGGACAAGCAGGCGGTTCCAGTCAACGCGTCCCTCGAGTAGCTCGACGACGCGGCGGGTGTTGGAGGTTCAAGGCGCGTACGCGCGCAACACATTAGCAGTTCTTCTTCAAGAGTAAATCTTCTGAACATCGCGGTCTGCCATCATTTGTTTTTGGCCTCAGCTGCAGGCGCTCGGCCTGCGTCGGGATTTGAGACCGAGAGGGGGTTCGTTATGACGTGCCGCACATGCGCACGCAGTTGTACCATAAGGAAGCCGTCAGAGTTGTCGATTGCAGCGAAACTTCCCTTAAACCTTTCAAGCAAGAAAAAGGTCTTGCTCACGCACCGTACCTGCGTCTCGTTTGTCGAGAAGATTACGAACCTCTTGCACACGGTGCAGTATTTGAATGAGGCTGTGCCACTCCAACGCGGTTCTAAAGCACATCAGACATTGTGTGGACAGAGGGGATCGCAGCCTCCGCCGAGATCTGCATAAACTTGCTCTTTTGACGTTACTGCCGCATTACGCACAGAGCTTATTCCCAGTACTCATTATATTACTTTTTTTTGAGTCCGGGTCTTTGCGCGGGAATCAATTGATGGGCATCACTCCTTAATTCAACCGGTTAAAGAACACCAACACAGAGAAAAGCTTTTGCTCTTAGATGGCGTGCCCGAACGTAGGCCGCGTCAGTTAGTATCGCCTTCAAGACTCGTCCAGAGGGAATAGATGAGTGGGATCATCGGATTGTATTTTTTGGATCATCGGCCTATTGACTCTCGAAGGCTCCAGCAGATGACTGACACTCTGGCCCATCGCGGTCCCGACGATGCCGGCACCTGGCGCGACGGGCCGGTCGGCCTTGGTCACCGCATGCTCTGGACCACTCCCGAATCGCTTCACGAACATCTCCCCCTCATCAGCGACGGTGGGCAACGAGTCCTCACCGCCGACGCCCGCATCGACAACCGCGACGAGCTCATCAGTGCACTCGGCATCCGCTCAGACACGATCCCCGACAGTCACCTGATCCTTGAGGCCTACGAGCGGTGGGGGGAGCATTGCGTCGACCATCTTCTCGGCGACTTCGCCTTCGCTCTCTGGGATGCTACCAAACAGCGCCTCTTCTGCGCGCGCGACCACATGGGTGTTAGGCCTTTCTACTACTACCGGTCCGACGCGCTCTTCGCCTTCGCCTCCGAGATCAAGGCACTCCTTTTCCTTCCTGACGTGCCGCAGAAGCTCAATGAGGCGTGGATTGCGCGCTATCTGATAGCAGATCTTAGTTCGCTTGATGCACTTTTCGATGACCGTCAGACCACTGCTTTTCAGGATGTCTTTCGCCTTCCGGCCGCTCACAGTATGAGCGTAAACCAACAGAACGCACATTTGAACCGCTACTGGTCTGTTGATCCCGCCTACGAAATTCGCCTCAATTCAGACGCAGAGTATGAACAGGCCTTCCGAGAGATCTTCACGGAAGCCGTTCGTTGCCGTCTGCGCAGCGCGTTTCCAATCGGTATTGAACTAAGCGGCGGGCTCGATTCGTCTGCTGTTACGTCTGTTGCGCGCGCCTTGCTTAGGCACGAGGCCGCTGATACGGGTGCATCGCTCCTGCCGATACAGACTTTCTCTGCCGTCTTTGAGAACGACTCGTACGACGAGCGCGTTTTTATCAACGCTCTCCTTGCCGAGGGCGATCTCGAGCCTCACTACGTCTATCCTGATCAAAAAAGTCCCTTGGGTGATATCGAATCCCTCCTGTGGCACGAGGACGAACCCTTTTACGATTTGTTCTCGTTTTACAAGAGCGCGCTCAACGCTGCTGCGCATGAATCAGGCAGCCGCATAGTCTTGGACGGCGAGTCGGGCGACGCGGTGATATCATACGGATATCGCGTTGTCGCTGATCTCGTTTTCCGAGGAAAATGGTGCGATGCGTTGCACTATCTGACGGAGAACTCTCGAAAATACAAGACGCCACTTCTGTCCCTGGTTAAGAGCGAAGTGATTGTCGCCGGAGCCGAGCGTCTCGCTCCTATCTCGGTACGGCGTGCGTGGCGAAAGCTGCGGGGTTCTCAACAGAACTCGTTCGCGGACAACGCTTTTGTGGATCCGAATCTCATCCGGCGCTCAGGCGTTACGGAGCTCCTTCAGGCACATCAAGAAAGCGCAGATCAACTGCGCACCTCGAGGGAGTATCACGCTGCGTGGCTCAGTGGGGGAAACTGTCAATATGACCTGGAAACGCTTGACAAAGCGGCTGCGGCTTGCTCGCTTGAACTTCGTCATCCTTTTTACGACCGAAGAGTTATTGAGTTTTGTGTCGCCCTGCCCCCCGGACAGAAACTGCGCGATGGATACACGCGCGCTATACTGCGCCGTGGATTAGCGTCACTCCTCCCCGCAAAAATTCGTAACCGTGTTGGCAAGGCAAATTTTCTGCCCGTTCTTTATCAGGGGCTGTTGCGCTTTGAGCGACGTCGGCTCGAAGACACATTTGTGAACAAGCCACAGATACTGGAGCCCTATGTTGACCTCGACCAGATCAAGCTCGCATATGCTAAATTCTTGCTTAACCCTGAGGACATGGTTTTTGCGATCTGGAAGGCGCTAATCTTGGCGCTGTGGCTGCAAAGTAGAGATGCACGCTGAGAATCCCCCACGTCTGAATCCACGCGAAAGCTGCTGCTCCCTCCCGGGATCTATATAGCTAGCGACACAAACTTGGGGAACATGTTTTGCGTCGACACCACTCACCCTTCGTGGGTCGCTTGACGAGAACCGGCGCCTCGTCTACGAAGCAAGAGTTTGACTTGCGGGGCATATCGCGCTTCTGACTTTCGAAGAGACCATATGAGGGCGCGGTGGTGGGCGTAGAAACTGCGAGCGGATCTAAGACGTGCGCTATTGGCCCCCCTCCAAGCGCGTCAAAAAAGTAGCCTCGCGAGCTGCACGCGCTGTGGAGATAACCCAAGCGGTGTCGGCGCTCAAAAATCGGGGGGAAACGCGGAAAGGGCTGCAGCGACAGACCCCCCCCTCTTTGATGCTGCGACAACCAAGGCCTTAGTCAGAAAGAAGCGTTCAGCAGGGGCGGCTGAGGAAGCCTATTTATGTGGTTCGGCGTCGTCCGCATCCACTATGTGGATAAGATCGTTTTCTGCAAGCTGCGTGAGGAGCGCCAAGAGGTCGCGCTCGCAGCGGTCAGCGTCAACATCGTACTCTGCAAGAAGCGTATCGCGGACCTCGCTTACTGTTCGCGGTTCTTGGATGAGGTTCCAGATGCGCGCGCCGATCGGGTCCAGCCCGTAGTAGATGCCGTTCTTGAGGTGGAGTATAGCGACCTCTCCGCCCAGATCCGCGGAGGCTTGCTCCTTCGTCGCCACGACAGTTGTCTCGGGCGACATCCTTTTTTCTGCGTCCATCTTCTCCCCTTCCGTAAATATTTCTCAAATGAATGGGACGTCGCACGCCGTCTCACGCATAAGCGATCGCTTTTGTAGCGCTTAATTGATATAACGCTTTTTATGTGCGGCCTGTTCTATAAGATGTCGTTGGCTAACGCCGTTTCTGACGTTCCAGCCCCACCCCTCGGCGGACCCGCTTCCCCGTTACCCAACGGGCGAAACAGATGGTCCGGCCTTTTTAGGGGCTGCACCGGCGTCCTCCGTCTCTCCGAGCGCATTTTGGGCCTTGCATAACTCGAGGAAACGTCCATTCCCACCGGAGGTGAGCGACGCCCAGTCACCGGTCTCTATTATGCGCCCGTCTTCAAGCACGTAGATGACGTCGGCGTGGCGGATCGTCGACAGGCGGTGGGTGATGGCGACGATGGTGATGCCGCCGTGCAGGGCTTCAATAGCCCCTTGAATGCGCCGCTCGTTCTCTGAGTCCAGGCTGCTTGTCGCTTCGTCGAGGATCAAAACGCTCGGTTTCCTAACCAAGGCCCGTGCAAGGGCGAGCCGCTGCCGCTCCCCGCCCGACAAACGCACCCCCCGGTCGCCGAGTACCGTCTCCATCCCGTCGGGAAGCTGTTCGACAAAATCGTCAGCGGCGGCCAAGTGGAGCCCCGCGCGCAGCTCATCATCAGTTGCGTCAGGATACGCCCAGAGCAGGTTCGCGCGCACGGTGTCGTTGAAGAGAAACGTCTCTTGTGCAACGTAGCCTATGCACTCTCGCCACGCGTGCAGCCGTTCAGCATCGAGCGGCACATCATCAATCAACACTGCACCCTCTTGTGGTTCAATCAGCCCCATAATGAGGTCGGCGAGCGTGCTCTTGCCGGCGCCCGACGAGCCCACGATCGCGGTCATCTTTCCCGCGTCGACCTTAAGATTGGCGTGCTGAACCCCTGACTGACTGTCGGCGGCATAGGAAAACGACACGTCCCGCAACTCGACGCGTCGCTGCAGCGTGACCTGACGCGGCCGGGCAATTGTGCGCTCCGCTTCTGCGTCGCATCGGGTCTTGATATCTAGGACGTTTCCAAACGAGGGCAGCATGTTGATCACCGCTTGGTAGCTAAGCTGGAGGGAGTTAAACTGCGGTATGATTTGGAAGAACAGGTACAGCAGCACCAGTGCCGTGGCCCCGGGCAGATGTAACACATCGATCAGCGCGATCAATGCCCCCGCGAGAATGACGATCGAACCGACGTTGACTAGCAGCTGCGTACTGTTTATGTTGCGCACGTACCCAACGTAGTCGTTCATGACGCGCGCGTTCAGGCCTGAAAAGCGCGCCATATTGCGTTCCTGCGCACCATAGCTCTTGACTGTTTTCATCCCGTCGAGGTGCTCCGTCACCGCCCCATACAGGCCGCGCATATCTGCAGAAAGGGCCTTGCCCTTCTCTCGGGAAACTGAAATCTTGTTCTTCAGTCCAAAGATGAGGACAATACCACAGAGGACCACAGCTGCGGTCGTTACTGCGGAGAGGAGCAACGCGACGACTACGTACGCCACGAGGACCAGCACCCCCGCTAGCCCTTGGAACAGCTGCTGCGTTCCATAGCTGACTCGATCGACCTCGGCGGTCAGCGCGTGGGTAAAGGCAGAGGCACGATTGCGCGTGAAGAAGAGCCAGTTTGTGCTGACAATCGCTCTGTAGAGTTTTTGCCTTAATTTGGTTGCGAAGTCAAGCTGGATCGTGTAACTGAGATTGTTTTGCCAGCGTGTGAGAAGAAAATAGATCGTCATGATCACTACATATACGCCGAGCACTGTCACCAATGTGAGGGGCAACCCGATGAAGGCAAAGGCTGTGGAGGCATAGTGCGTGACGCTTGTAGACGCCTCTTGTCCGGTGTTGAAACCCACCAGCTGCAAAAGCGGCAGGAGCAGGAGGAGCCCGACGCCTTGCGTGAGGGAGAGGCACGCTGCGAGTGCAGTGGCCAATGCCACCTTTGCGCCCTCATCATTCCAGAGCGCGGACAGGTAACTCCAAAGGTCCCCGTCTTGTACATTCAGCGATAGCGGCGCGCGCAGTTTCTTGCTCAACGAAGCGTTTCACCACTCATGACATATCTTCCATTTACCGTATAACGTGACTTCGGTAATAAAGGTTGATCGGCGGCAAGGAACTGCACTATTTTCTTCTGGAATATTAGATCGTTAATGCCCACCCATGATGCCAGTGGTGGGTAGCAAGGAAGGATTCCAAATGGTCAAGCGGCCGTATCTCGCGATTCTTGGATAGCATGAGGCTGCGGATCCATTTTTATAGATGCAGATAAAGGGATAGTACAATGCATTGGTACACTGCCCACGGCCTCTGTTTCGCATCGGAGCTTGCTTTTCCCAATCTCCCGTCGTGCTCGAGGAGGGAGGCGGACGTGACAATTTGCTTCGGGCAGGTAGACGCACTAAGAGACTGTGCCCCGCCGATCGCCGAGGGAAACAACTTCTGCATAACGCGCGAAGGCGCCTTCATCTTTCAAGAGGGCGTATGCTCGTTGCTTATGCGCGGCGGACGTGAGATCATCATCGAGTCGCAGAGCGGGGTAGATCACACGACGCTAAGCGCGTTGATTCTCGACTTCATTGGAACGCTCCTCCATCAGCGCGGGCTATTTGTGTTGCACGCAAGCGCCCTCCTGGTTGGCGGGGGTGCAGTCGCGTTTATGGGGAAGTCCGGACTCGGCAAGTCAACGCTGGCGCTGACGCTCTACCTCAGAGGCTGCCCGGTGATTAGCGATGACATCATCTCGGTTGATCTTGCGGGTGACTTCCCTAGGGTGATCCCAGCTTATCCGGAATTGAACGTGTGGCCAGAGACGCTAACTGCGCTGTCGAACGATCCGAGCAGTTTCGAACGTGTGCGACCGGCATCTGAAAAGCGGATCGTTCCGACCTCGGAACTGTTTGTGCAGCACCCGCTCCCTCTTCGGCGGATCTACTTGCTGACTGAAGGAGAAATCACGCGCATCGAGTCGCTCGCTCCTCGCGAAGCGACGTTTGCCTTGGTGGAGCATTCATATCGACCAGAACTGTCTGAGGGATCATCCCCTGCGATACATCTTTTTCAATGCGCACAGCTTGCCAGAATCATCCCCGTTCGATGTGTGAAGATCCATCGAACTCCGGACAGTATCGACACGCTGGCTCAACTGGTTGAAGCCGACGCCCGGGGAACGTTTTCCCAGGCATCGCCCGGTTGAAAGCGTAGCTTGTGTAGAGACCGTTCAACCAAGTGCTGTTTTTCAAGAGCTGTCGCACGCTTCACGCAACGCGATTTTTTTTAACACATCGTAATTATTGCGACGTTGTGAATCTGCATGACAGGCTATTAGCTCGTGTCGAATTGTGTCCAAGACAGAATAGACAACCACGGGCTCGCATAATCCGTTATACCTTGGCTAGCGTGCTGCGGTAGATCGATTGCCTAGCAGTATCGCGACTTACTTCGACCTTTCGTTACGCCGTCGATGTCAGGCTATCAGACAGGTGAAATCTCTGCCCGGTTTCCTGGCGTAACGATACTTTCGTGAAAAAAAAAATAGTCGAGCGCCTCGATGGTTACTGCCCACAATGAATCGATATTCGCTTGCCTATGGGGCCTTTGACACCACCGTGACGCTAGTCTACTGCAATTCAAAACAGCCGACTTCAAAAACAATGCCAATAGGCTATAATTGTGTCCATGACTACCCGGTTACGCGCTTGCTGATCAGCTGTGTGTTGCGAGGGTCGGTCACTTCGCGGGTTCATTGGATCATTAGGGTGCCGTCTTAGATGCGTTGTTCTGCTGGTCGTAGCTTGATCCCGTCTTTACTACTGTCATAGTTGATGTGATGCCCCCTGCTACATCGAGTTTTGGACTTTCATAAGCTTTCTTGTTCATGCTCACCTCTTTTGCTGCTTTTGGAAATACGCGCAGTTTGTTACTATGCCGACTATGGTGCGTACTATATTTAACTAGTTTGCTGCTTGCTGTCTGTAACTCCTTTTTTGTCATCACATGAGAGTTAAGGCGCCCCTCATCCTGCCAAGCTAGCCTTGGGTTTTTGGCTCACTTCGAAGTTGATCGCCCAAGAAATCATTCTGCTTGGCATTCCTGCATTGGTAATCGCTCGCGTATCCAACGTTAAATCTTTATGCGATTAGAAATGAAAAGCCGAAGCATGGGTTGACGCAGAGTTGTTTGGCTTGACAGAAATCTTGGCGCGCGAGATTTCGGTAAGAACCGCAGGGCGTTGAGCTGTGGTACGTGCACCAAAAAGCGCCAACTCGTTCGAGCGTATCCGCCTTGAACGAAGATCCTATTAACAGCTTTTTGTTTGTTCCTCCTGGAGCCCCATGAGCGCTATCACCGGCATATATCGTCTTAATGGCCAGGTAATCGACGATTGCGTCCTCCAACGCATGACCGACATCCTCGCCCATCGCGGTCCGGACGCTTCGCACACGTGGCATCACGCTTCCGTAGGTTTAGGCCATCGCATGCTCTGGACAACCCCTGAATCCCTTCACGAGCGTCTCCCGTTGATCAGCGACGGCGGCCGATATGCCCTCACCGCGGATGCCCGCATCGACAATCGTGACGAGCTCATCGCCGCGCTTGACCCTCCTTCCAATGAGCCGACCGATACCGAGCTCATCCTGCACGCGTACCAGCGATGGCGTGAGCACTGTCCTGAATACCTCATCGGCGACTTCGCCTTCGCTTTGTGGGACGAAGCACGGCGCTCTATGTTTTGTGCACGGGACCACATAGGCGTAAAGCCCTTGTATTATTATCAGGCAGAGGGGCTTTTCGCGTTCGCCTCCGAGATCAAAGCGCTCCTTAGTCTTCCCATGGTCCCTCAAGAGCTCAACGAAGTCTCGGTTGCGAGTTTCCTCGCTCAAAACTACAACGACCGCGCCCTCACATCATACCAGGGCATCCTTCGTCTCCCTGCCGCTCACACTTTGACGATACGCCCCGAGGGTACCAGCCTGCGCCAGTACTGGGCCCCAGACGTCACCCGCGAGATCCACTTCGACACCGACGAGGAATACGAGCAGGCCTTCTGCGACATCTTCACCGAGGCAGTGCGCTGCCGGCTACGCAGCGCCTTTCCGGTCGGATCTCAGCTCAGTGGCGGCCTCGACTCCTCCGCTATTGTTGGTGTGGCACGCCACTTGCTGCGGCGCGAAAACGCAGATTCCGCGGGGACATCCCTTGCCGCGATGCATACGTTTTCTGTTGTGTACGATGAGACGCCCGAAGAAGATGAAAGACCTTACATCGACGCCGTCCTCGCCGTGGGTCACGTTATCCCGCACTTCGTTCACATCGATCAGCTAAGCCCGTTGGCAGACGTAGGGCGGATGCTCTGGCATCACGATGAACCCTACGCGTCCGCGAACTGGTTTCCGTATTGGGCACTCTTTCAGTCGGCGCGCAAAGCAGGTATTCGTGTTCTCTTGGATGGCGTGTACGGAGATCAAACAGTTGGCTATGGAGAAGAGTATCTCGTTGATCTTGTCCGTCAACGAAAATGGCACACTATGCTAAGAGAGGCCAAAAGTTACGCGACAAACTTCGATTTTCCCCTCCGAAAGATTCTGTGGCGTCTTGTGGTTGTTCCGAGCGTTTTAGATTTTGTTCCCCCCTCAATTCGGATCGCTTCGCGCAAGATTCGTAATCAGCTGAACCGTCAATACGTCGAACACAACTTCATCAGAGACGAGTTCTCACGAAGAATTCACCTTCTCGATCAAATCCAAGTGGAGCAAGAAGCACTTCTGCACGTCAAGAACTTCCGTAAATTACACTACGGTGACATCGCAGAGTTGGCAGAAAACTTGCGTGCACTCGAAGCGAGTGACAAAACGGCCGCAGGATGCTCGATCGAGATACGGTATCCGTTCCTAGATCGTCGTCTTATAGAATTCTGCGTGGCGCTCCCTCCTGCGCAGCGGCTTCATCACGGGTGGACGCGTTCGATTGCGCGGCGATCGCTATCACGGTATCTTCCTGTGGAGATCCAAAAGCGAAACGACAAAGCTGTCATTGCCGCGAGCATTAACCGTGCTCTGCTGCTCTATGATGGGGAGCGCATTAAAAATGCCCTCTTTGCCGACGCAGAAATGATCGAACCTTACGTCAACGTCCCCTCGGTGCAGGATGCATATCATCGGTTCAGCGAGGGGGGAAAAGGAAGTTTACTGCGTGCGTGGCGCCCGATCATTCTGGCACTTTGGCTCCAAAGGAGTGGTTTAGGCGATCACGGCAAGAAGGCCGGCGCAGCGAAAACGGGGTGTAAGGATTTCACGCGCTAGGAAAAAACGCTTTTACCTAGGAAAGGCTAACCTACGCGAGGCACAGCGTACTCTCACGCGTAGCGAGAATTATCGGATAAGTAGCGTATGTCGCGCGTGAAGCATGTCCCGGACGCACAAGCGTCGTTGCATCAAATGAGCAAGCTTCGCCCGATTTTGGAGCACGAAGCGGCGATACCCAACTTCAAAAGAGTAGTCCCTGTTCGTTCGATGCCGTCGGTGCGCATCTGGCGGCTAATTTAAGCGCCACGCACTGTGCCTGAGGCGGCCTGTGTTGATTGCGGAGTATTGTATGAATGCCGGACTGCTGCGAACCAGACTTCGCCCTCATCCAGAGGCTCGTGAAGCGCCCAGTATCGGAGATTATCAAAAATGTCAAAAGCCCGTCAATTTCTGTCTCTTACGCGTGCCGAGCGACGACGACTCGTTCGAGCTTTTCTCACCGTTGCAGGCGTGAGGATAGGACTGTCACTTATGCCATGGCTGCGTTTGCAGGCATTGTTAGCGCGGTTCAGAGCCGAGCCAAGTGCAACCAGTGCAGCAGTGCCGACGGTCGAAGAGCTCGCGCAGGACGTGCGTCTCGTCAGCGGCTATGTGCCCAATGCCACGTGCTTGACCCAAGCGCTCGCAGGACAGGTCTTGCTCACGCACTATGGATATCGCGCCGTCGTCCGCGTCGGGGTGACCAAGGTAGACGGAAAAGGAACTTTTCAAGCGCACGCGTGGCTGGAGAGCGGTGGCAAGGTGGTTATCGGGGAATCAGAGGTCGCATACGTACCGCTCACGACGGGGGGTAATGACGTCGCCATCTAACGTCATCAGTTAACGTGAGGCGATCTTTCAATCCAGTGTCGTACCGAATATTATATATAAAAAATTATAAGTTTATTTAAATAAATTAGCAGCGTAACCAACGGTTCTCTTCAATTTCGATAGCTCGATTTACGATTGTTCTCTGTGACTCCAGCTACCGCCTAATGCGTGACGATCGTTCGACGCAGAAGCAGTAGCCGCTCGGCTCTTTTACGGTGACCCGCTCGCAAGCAGAGAACGGAATTGGAGCGACGCGCAGAGGCGGGCAACTACCAGAGTCTTGGTGATGCGTCTCGTATGCGTTCAGTTCGAAAGCACAGCGACGACGTGAGTGCTCCAGCGCTGATGAACTCTAAGATCGGGCCCGGAAAACCTCCGCGGGTGCGACACGTAATGATTGATAGGGTTCAACGCTTAGGGGTGTTGGCACGCGTTGATCGATTCCTGCGTACCTCAAGCGTGTGAAGTGGCTAGACGATTCAATGGCTATTCACGTCGATGACATCACGATGGGTGGGGTAGCTCCGGTGTATGCTATCTGTGTCGGTTGCGTCCCGGTGGGCACCGAAAAGAGCACAAACATATCGCTCGTGAAGGTCGCGTTTAGCGTACGGTTTGCGAGCGCTTGCACGCTACAGCCCGTGTTGCAGACGGCGTAGTTGGCATAGTAGGCTGTGCCGTCGTGTGCGATCAACACGAAATCTCCGTAGTCAAAGGGAATTTCTGTGTGGTGCACGTTCGTGACGGTGACGTTGGCGACGAGGTAGCGACTCGCAGGAGGGGGGGTCAACGAGAATTGATACACGCCGGCCGGCTCGTTTGATTCATTGTTAAACTCGATCCACGCGCGGCTCGTCGCAGGGTCTGAAGCGTCGCTGATGCTGTTCAACCGCAGTGCGATCGTCCCGTCGTTCGCAGTCTCGCCCGACGACGCGCGTACCGCCGAAGCCGGCACAGTATACGTAACGCTGGCGGGCTGAACCGAAAGAAACACGCTCGCTGCGAGCACGACAACTATGAGAAGAACGATGAGTGCCGGAGCCGCGCCTTGTTTCGCGTTCACAACCGACCCTCTACATATACACGACGCTCACGTGCGCGTCGCCGTCAAACACCTGGTTCGAGCCAACGTTTTCAGCGTGGATCATCGTCGCCCCGGCCGGGAGCTGGACGCTGACATTGAGGACGTAGCTGGTGATGCCTTCTTGTTTTTGAATGTACAGGTCGTAGTGGTGCGCTATCCCGCTTGCGGTTACCACGCTTGGCAGTATATACGTGTACGTCACGCTTCCGGTCGTGTAGGCAGACACATTAAGGCTCGACGAAAGAGCGGTAAAGCCGTCCCCGTTCGTCACCTCAGGGCCCTTGAACGCGTGCGTGGTGTTCTGCACAGCGATGAGCTGAGCGCCAGGTGGAACGAGTGCGGTGGAGAACACGCCATAGCTCCACCAACACCCGTTTGTGTACGTGAGCGTCAGCGTGGAGATGGCCGAACCGTCCGAAAAGAGTTGAACGTGGTAGTCGATCGTCCGGTTCACGCTGAAATCTGCTTTTCCCGCGCCTAGGTTGGTGTCGACCACGGAGATGGAGTCTGCTCCGGGTGGCGCGCTCTGGCTGGCGGCGCTTCGGAACCAGAATCCCTGATTGGGATAGATAAGCACGTGTCCTTCATTTTCTAACGTTTGCAACGTGGTGTACAGCGCCAGTTTCTGTGGGACGCTCGAATCGCGGATGCGCCCGGCGAGGTCGAACGTCAGCGTCGACATTAGTCCGGGTGTCGAGTTCCAAAAAGGCCCTGCATCGAAGTGGAGGCGATCAACCACGTTCCTGCTCGTTATGACCTCGCCTGATACCGTTACGGGGCCCGTTATGTTCATGACTGCTTCAACTGCCGTGAAGTCAACGGCTATGATGCCGTCGACCGTGTGTCCCGTAACGTTGTAGAAATCTGACTCCATCTTGGGCGCGAACGACGCGAAATTGTACTGCACATTTGAATCGGACAGCTTAGCATCGTTCACACCGAAGAAGTTGGTGAAGCTCGCAGGTCCATCGAGTTGGACGAGCGCATGCAGCTGCGGTGAACCACCGTAATAGTACTGCAGACTCGCGATATTTCCGTCATGCATGGTTACCAGGCCCATAACCGTCGTTAACCCGCCCGTACCGCGGATTTCGGAGTTGTCCTGCAAGATGAGCAGGTACGTCTTGTCACCGAAGAAGCCGGCAACGCTCAGGCCATCCGCTATCGGGAAGAGGAGTGCTACTACCACGAGAACAATGGCAGCGAGCGCGACGCATCGGACGACACGGGACCTATCAGGATCGGCCATGGTGATTCACGCTATGCTTGCTCCCTTATTATAACGTTAACTTGACAACCCCGTCGCGCCGGACGCACGTCGTGCGTTTAAACAGCGCTCTGCAGTGCGCGCTGACGTATCTGATCCACAAGTGACCCTACCCGACCCTGGCACGTTTCCTTCGCGTTGGGTGGCGGTAACGGCTTTGACCTGGCGACGCGTTCTCAACGGCGGAGCACGCACAGGGCCCGCGTAGGTATCAAGCGCCAAACGGCACGAGGCTAAAATCGCGGGGCAGGCGTCGGCGGCCCCAGGTCCGTACGCAACCAACAAAGCGCTCGTCGCTCGAGCAGGCGTCGCCTAGCGCGAGTAGGAGCCACTGGCGTGGTTAGGTGGTACGCCCGGCGTCGACGCGCACAACGATGAGGTGGCAACCTGAGGCGGTTACACTTCTATATCTGCAAAAGTGCAACACGACGCGGGTATTAGATTCAGTGAGATGGCGTGTTGGCTGCGAGTGCTTTTCATCCGATGAAATCCGGCGTCTTCGTCCGGCGTTGTCATTTTATAACAATATGTGCATTTCTTGACAATATGAATAAAAGCGGACAAAATATATATACCATCTCTCAGAATTATAAGCAGCCAAAGAAGTTCAGTACACTTCCACGAAACTCGCGTGAATGCACGCCGACGACAGATATGCTAGTAAGCGAATGATTGAATGGGCTTGATCCTAAAAGGAACATATTCGAGCCTATCATATAGGAGAAAAGAACATGAGAAAAAAAGTCGTTCCGGTACTGGCGCTATTCGCAGTACTTTCACTGTTTGCGGCGATGAACGTGTCAGCGCAGTGTTCCGCTACAAACGCCGCTACAACCGCTGCTATAAGCACGAGCTGCGCAGCAACGACATGCGCTCAGTGCACGAGCTGCAAGACCTCAACGTGCTGCAGCTGTCCGTGCGCCGTCACGGGTCCGACTGCGAGTTCGACCACACCCTGTCCGGCAGTCGCCTGCTGCGTCGTGACCTCTGCTTGTCCGGTGCAATACAGTTCTGCTCATCCGGTTCAACACACCTGGGACCCATACCTCAACCAATATATCTGAGCAGTCTTTCCGAGGGCCGCAGCAGAGCCAACTGAGGTATTGGGGGGTTGGTCGCAAGTCGACTGGTCACACATTCGTGTGCTTAGTGAATTCTGAAGACAGCACTAGTGCGGGGCTGGACAGATCAGTGGCTCCAGTGCTACATCATTTACAGTACAGACCCGATTCGGTGTCGATGAATTTCTGATTTTTGCTCCTGAGAGCTGAGGATTGGGCTGAGCACTGTCTGTTTGCCGTGCTCCGCAGGCAAATGTCTCTATGGATCTTTTTTCCGTGTACGGTGCTTTTTTTGAGCAGTGTATCTAGGTTTGAGATCATTATCTTGGAAAGTTTAGCGTAGACCTCCCTCAAAAACCTGGCTTGGTCATAATTATGGAGTTGTTTTAAGCAGGCGGTCGCGGGTGGGGGTGCTACGCATAGTGAATAGTTTGTGTAGTGTCAGTTATCGCCATAGACTAGTTGGGCCGAGCAGCGTTTCTTGGGGGCTAACGACCACCTGATACCTCCGATCGTTGAGACGAACCACACGTCTGTCGCGCACAGCACGAGTGATATCAAAGTGACCCAGACCTTTGTTCATATCAATTAAAACTATTGATAACTTTAGACAACTTTTAAATACTTTAATAATAATTAAGAATTAGCGCACTAGCGCGGAGAAAAGTCTTCGCAGCTGTGGCGAATTCAAACGTGATGATCATGCGGAACTTGACGCTGCTGAACTGAGCAACCGACGAGCACATCGGCGTGATCAAAGGGGGAATCGTCAATGCCAAGGACGATATCACACGATAAGCAAACAGACGAGGCGATGGAGACAGTAGCGGTAATCATTCCGACGCTGAATGAGGGGCGCTCAATCGGCAAGGTCATTGACGGCGTGCCCGTCGGTGACCTGTTAAAGAACGGGTTCAAAACTGCCGTGTACGTGATCGACGGGCAATCCACTGACAACACGAGGGAGATCGCCGCCGAAAAGGGTGCTACGATTATACTCGAAGAGCGGCGGGGAAAGGGTTCGGCCATCCAAACGGCGTTCAAGTCCATTNNGGAGCCATGAGTAAGCTTAATGTCCTTGGGAATACGCTGCTCACGCTCCTTGCGCGAGCTCTTTTTGGCATCAATGTTACTGACGTGTGTACAGGACTGTGGGGATACCGAGGCAATGCGATCAGACGCCTTGAGCTCGAAGCACAAGGATTTGACATTGAAGCTGATATGTTTTCCGAGTGTGCGCGTAAGGGGCTTAGGATAGCAGAGATCCCGATCCGTTATCGCGCTCGAGCGGATCAACCCAAGCTCTCTTCGTTGCGGGATGGTTTACGAATAGGCGCTTTCTTATGTCGAAAGCGGCTTATGGCCAGGATAGCTAACCCCGCGGCAAACGCTCACCCGGAACGAGCTGGCGTGCCGGACGGCCGACAAGAGGCGCTCGTGCAGCGGCACGACGTACTTAATCGTCAGCAGACGCGGACCCACAATCCGAGTTTTCAGAGGAACAGTAGTCCGATCCAGAAGCATCGGATTGAAGTTGGTTCGTCTGATTCAGATAACGAAGAAGGGCAGGTCACCATGAAAACACAGGGGATCTTGCCGACGGGCGGCGCAGGGTTTCTGGGCATGAGTCTAGTTGAAGAGCTTCAAAAACGCGGCCAAACTGGGTGCGAGTATCTTGCAGGTGTGCGGTCGAAGCCGTGAAAGCGTTTCAGATCGCTCAAACCTTACGACAGGGAGGGTTGCAACAGGTCATGGGCGTTCCTCTGAGCATTGGTGGCAGCCGCTATCGGCTATTGTGAAAATATCGTAACGTCTTTGTCACCTTTTAGTCAATTTTTTTTCAATCCTTTATCGGGATATCTGCTGATGATTTTCGGCCAACGCATCACTTAGCAATTTTCGCTGGCACTTATCTGCTCTAGCCTCGTCCTCATCTCTGAACGCAATCTTAGGCAACGTGTGCTGGGCCTCTCGATAGAAGTGCGCGACATCGCAAACAGCTTTTCAGTGGGAACATCAGACAACTCCCGCATCTCAAGTTCCCGCTGCTTCCGACTCAGTAGATCCGCAAAAAATTGGATCCGACCATAGTAGTGCCCTGTGGACGCGTGGATAACGACGCGCACGTATACCGTTATCGCTCCAGGTACGAAACCCCCGTCTGTGCTACGTCAGGGGAAACATCGCGATGATCGTCTCAGCGTCGTTCGCGTTCAAGCGCTGCAGTCTCGGCAGCGCGTCTATCTGTCCGCTCACGTCAGCAGGTCTCCAAGGTCCTTTACAATGAGCGACGGGAACTCGTCTTCGCTCAGTTCGTCTATTCGTTCGCGCGTGGTCTCCCCGCTTAGTACGCAGATAAAATCGCATCCCACGTTGCGCGCCATCTGCCCGTCGGTGTACAGTCGGTCGCCGACGAGCGCCATCTCGCTTGGGCGGTACTGAGCGGTCACGCGCTCCAACAAAAGGGGGTTAGGCTTACCAAAAACCGTGTCCGGCGTGCGGCCCGTTGCCTGTTCGAGCACCGATAAGATACAGCCGCTGTCGGGGACGAAACCGTGCTCGGTGGGACATACGAGATCGCTATGCGTCGCGAGAAACGTCAAACGGGGGTTCTGCTGTAGCAACAGCGCGGCATCTCTCAGCTTGTCGTACGTAAGCTCCGTATCGTAGGCCACGACGAGCGCCTCGCACGCCTCCGGATCGGCGGTTAGTTCGAGCCCCGGAAGCGCCAGCCGCAGATACGCGGTGATCTTCGCGTTCGCGAGCAGGTACACGTGCGTCAGCGCGCCCTCGCGTAGGTACGCGACAAGGGGCGCAAGCGGCGTGACGACGTGCTCCGCGTCAGCAGGTATCCCTAGCTCGTTGAGCCGTGCACGATAATCCTTTGGAAGCTTCGAGGTGTTATTCGTGACAAAATAGAACGCACGATCGTCCGTACTCCGGTTGATAAACTCAACAGTGCCGCGGATCGGTCGGTTCCCCACGTACACGGTCCCGTCCAAGTCGAGGACGAAACACAGCTTCCCGGCCAATGAAAAACGACTGAATCGCTTGTCGACCGTGTGCACGTCTCCCATCGTACGCAAGGCGGCCCACTTCGTTCCCGTGATGTCGACGAGCGTCAGCCGCGCGCGGCGAATCAGATCGCCAAGCGCTGTTACCATCGGCGCATCTCTTTTTCCGGCAGTGAGCTCTGCTACGATGTCGGTCAGCACGGCGCAAGCATGAGCGTCGAGCTTGCACAAGCCAGCTGCGAAGCCGGTGGCCGCGTGTTTCGGAATACGGGTGCCGATGACCACGACGTTTCCGTCCTCGACGATGACCTTTGTCGACGCAGCATTGTAACGGTTGCTATCCACGGCGATGGCGCTCCCAGAGACGCGTGACACGCGCTCGATTGCCTCGTCTTCATACACACAGGCTCCGCCGCTTATGAACAGCCCCTCGACGGCGGCGTGAGGCTCTGTGCCTCGCAAGGCGAGGTCCAGCGAATATACGGCGCCCGTGGAACTATAGTCGGGATTCCTCACGAGGTGTATGTCGGGGTGCTCGCGCTTTAAGTAGCGTTTGATCTGGCCATGTTCATAGCCAGAGACGACCGATATTGAAGCCGTTTCGACGCCCGCACGATTGTACCCTCGTATCTGGTGCTCGAGCAAGGGAATCCCGTTAATCTTAATCAACGCACCCGGTTTTTGGAGGTTCAGGGGGCGGAGCTGCGGGTTATCGTTCGCCGCGAGTATGATTGCCTTCATGCGCTCACTCCTACACGTCTCGTGACTGGTGTGCGACTAACAAGAACGCGCTTCAGGCTTATAACCATAAACGACTCTGCTCGCACGCACGATCAACACGAGAACGTTCGTAGTGCGCTGTGCGGCTGGCGCCTCCGCCGGGGTTTTAGCTGAGACGCGAACCCCATGTGAGACCGTTGTGGCGTCATTTCCACGCGCACGTAGTGCACAAGCGATCTGGGTAGTTAGGCGAGCACTAAGGAGCCGATTGCACGAGACGGTGAACTCATCATTTCCTGATAAACTAGTGAATGCAAAAGCCACTCCAGCTCAAACTAAACTACTGTTGTGATATCAAGCTAACCTCAAACCCCGAACGAATGAATCAGATCCATCTCCCCATTATCCCAGAAATTATCGGCTCCAAGCCGAAGACCATCAAGGACAGTGTAATCAGTGCTGCAACGTTTTCCGGGTAGTAGATGACATCTGGGAATATTAACGCGACGAGGCCTATGAAAATGGCGAGGAGGCCCACGATTTTTGGGAATATTGACACGATGATGGCCACGAAAATGCCGAAGACGCCCACGATTTTGCCGCCCACGGTGCCGCGTGCTGCGCTCGCGATTCCTGCAAAGAGCAATCCTAAGGCCAACAGGTAGATTAGGGTCAAATAAAATCCGTAGAAAGACAGAGCGATTACCAAGACGGCGATTAGGGTCGCTAGCACTGACAGGATCAAGTTGAGGCGCCGCCCCCCCGAAATGTCTTTTGCAAATATTCGTATGATACATGTGGTTTCGAGGATAATTAGCGCTGTAGCTAGGAAAGCAATGAATGTTGGCCAACCCCAATCCACCCCGGGGTAGAAGGCGGCGACGCCCAGGATAACGATGATAAGTCCTGCGCTGATCTCAAGTATTCGTAGCCAGATGGGACTCTTTTTTTCCTTGGTAGCCGACGGTGGGGGCAGCGGCGATGCTGACGCGCTGGAAAATGTCTTGTCGCATTTTGTGCAAAATGGGGTACTAGTAGGATTAGCCGCTCCACAGTATTTACAATATTTTTCCTCCTCCATTTCATATCCACCGCCTTGACAGAAAGACAAATCAAAAAAGTGCAACATCGGTGTAGTAGCTTAAGTCTTCTCTTTTAGCTGTATTTAAGATGGGTGCGTTTTGTGGAAAAAGCTTGGCATCATCACTTAGCAACGTTTCTCTCAAAATGTGCTTGAGATTCAGCTCTTCGAAGGAGTTGCAGGGCAGATTGGG
>PMIN01000049.1:2116-4717 GCA_003158275.1 Methanobacteriota archaeon | reverse complement strand
GGGCGGCCCACTTCGTTCCAGCGATATCGACGAGCGTCATCCGTGCGCGGCGAATCAGATCGCCAAGTGCGATTGCCATCGGCGCATCTCGTTTTTCAGCAGTGCGCTCTGCAGCGATGTCGCTCAGCACGGCACCAGCGCGGGCGTCAAGCTTGCACAGGCCGGTAGCGACCGCGGTGGCCGCGTGGTTCGGAACGTGGGTACTAATAAGCACGACGTTTCCGTTTTCGGCGATGACCTTGGTCGACGTAGCCCCGTAAAAGCTGCTATCACCGGCGATTGCGCCCCCAGAGACGCGTGATATGAGCTTGATAGCCTCATCATCGTAAATGCACTCTCCACTGCTTAAGAATAGCCCCTCGTCGGCGCTGTGGGGCTCTTCGCTTCGCAGGGCGAGGGCAAGCGAACGCATGGCGCCCCCCAAACGATAGTCGGGGTTCCTCACGAGGCGGATGTCGGGGTGCTCGCGCATCAAGTAGCGTTTGACCTGGCCATGCTGATACTCGGCGACGACCGATATGGAAGCCGTTTCGACGCCAGCGCGACTGTACCCCCGTATCTGGTGTTCGAGCAGAGAAATCCCGTTAATCTTGATCGACGCGCTCGGCTTTCGGAGGTTCAGGGGGCGCAGCTACGTGTTATCGCTCACGGCGAGTACGATGGCCTTCGTGCGCTCACTCCTGCACGCCTCCGGATGCGTGTACGACTAACCTCAACGCACTTCTGGCTTGTAATAGTAAACCACTCGGTTCGCTCGCAAGCTTGTGCCTTCATTCATAGACATATCGCTTAGCGAAGAGATTGCAATCTGCATTTCAATTTCAAGCCCCTATCAGTGCGAAGGGGGTCTAGTAGCCCCAGGGTGGCCTTTAGCGACACGTGGGTTTTGTGCACAAGGACCACCTTAAGTCTCTTGCAGTTGGAGTCTTTGACGGTCAGTGATATGCGAATGCCCCCACTGGAATGATTCAGACACATCCGCTCGCAGCGCCAAAGTAATCGCGCACTTGCTGCACGCTACTTTGACTTATCGTTGTTAGCTCTTTGTCTGCGACCTGGCAACTGTCAGGCTTCCGTTAGCCCGAGGGGGGCTCTGCAAGTTCGACGTTCTGCCTCGTCGACTCAATTTTTTCCCAAAGCACTGAGTGTCTCCTGGAAAAAAAGGTTATCCAAGCCAGTACGAGCAGGTATTCATCGAAGAGCACGTATCGTGCTACCTGAAGGAATGAGAACTTCGCGGGTCGGGTGCCTGCGTCAGCCTGGCACAAGCGCGGCCCGAACCGCAGGTACACAGCGAGCAGGATCAGAAAGAGTGCGCACATGACAAACATGTGGCTCAGCACTAAAAGCGGGTTCCAGATGAGCGTGTAGCCGATGAGTATTCCAACAAACATGAAGGGTGTGGCCACAAGCAAGCCTTTGTGGGACGGAAATATTATGAGGCGGTACCAGTCTCCCGGGACAAACAGATACCGCCAGTGCTTGAAGATGTTTTGGATGGTGCCCAAGCACCGCCGTTGTTTTTGCGTTCGTTGTTCGCTAAACGAGGTGGGAGAGGGCTCGTAACAAATTGCATTGGGCTCAAATGCCACCTTGTAGCCCTTCTTCCGTATCGCTATTGACATATCCAGATCCTCACCAATCATCGCGGTGTCAGCATCGACGATGCATTTTCTCCAGGCACCAATCTCCCCTTGGAAAAGGCAAGCGGAATCTAAAGCGGACTCGCCGGTGCGAAGCAAGGTTTCAAGGTCCCAGTAGAACTGCTCGGTGAGCGGAAGTGGCTTTTCCGGATTCGACACCACGTATCGTCCCCCAACTCCGCCTATCTCGGCTCCCTCGAAATGCGGCCCTAGCTCTGCGAGCACGTTNNCGTCAAAAAACGCATTTGCATCCGTAACGAGTATGATATCCCCTGCGGCATGGGCACTTCCACAGTTGATTGCAGAGGCCTTACCCATGCGCTCGTCTTCACATACGAGCCTCGTCCGCGGCGCTGCACTTTCTGCGCACAATCGCTGAACAATACGCTTCGTTGCGTCCGAAGAGCCTGAGTCGATCACGAGGATTTCGTACTTGTCCTTTGGGTACCGCAACGCCCGTAGATTCTGGATCCGCTTTTCGATAACTGCCTCTTCATTGTACGTGGGCACAAGTATGGAGACGAACGGTTGAAATGAGTAATTCTTGCTGGCGCCCTTATGAACGAGAGCGAAGCGCAACATCAAAAGCGGGTAGCCCACAAAGACCCAGATGAGAAGAGCTGCAAGCGCATACACAGCAATAAGGGCGAGCGTATGAACAGGAAACTCGTTCACCAATGGTATCTCCGCCGGTAGGGTGGCAAAAACGGTTGTAGTAATACCCAACATCAGTTTCTTCTCCAATCGGTTTCGCGCGCTAAGTCCGCTCAGTTTTTCCCGATTCGCTGCTCGTCGGGGTCTCAATTCAGCAGCGTCAAACGGCTCAATCCTTAGAAAGCTATAGCCACCAAGCTATTCGCCAATTCAAGGCATTCCTCTCTAGCCAGCTCGCTTAAAAAGCCCCCAAAAAAGAACGAGCTGTCATCTCCACGCAAGGATTCTTATGGGTATCCATAGC
>PMIN01000049.1:0-2095 GCA_003158275.1 Methanobacteriota archaeon | reverse complement strand
AGAGACGTTTGTTATCGTCTGCACGCGATTTGCGTAAGTCAATACTCCGTAGAGAAAGCGCTCTACGGCGTCAAATTGACAAAATAAGGTAATATTGACAAAACCAAATCGGCAGACTTTACAAAGGAGCGAGGTTTTTCTTGTATACGTGACCGCCGGTGCGATATGCTCTCTTACTATTCGCGTGGCGGCCGGTTAGTTTTCCCATCGCAAGGAGACCTCTTTACGCCGCTCTTCATCAAGTGCACATGTAATCAACTGCCAAAAGTGCGAGAAGTACTCTCACGGCAGACTACGCGGCGATAAGAGCGTTCGATACTGCGAGGAATGGCTCCATCGGCGCATTATAAGGGACTAGCTTCGACGCCAATTTACCTATTGAAGCTTGCTGATCGCACGCGATCGCACCGTCTACTATGCCAACTAGCCGCCTGCAATACAGATTGTAGCGCGCAAGCGCTCGTAAGCCGTACGCTAAACGAGACCTTCACGAGCGATATGTACGTGCTCTTTTCGATTCCAACCGCGACGCAACCGACACAGATCGCACACTGGAGCTAAGCCACCCCTTGTGATCTCATCGATCTGAAACGCATCGGTAAGGCATTCGTGCGTGACGATAATCTACCGCGAGATTCGCGCGCGCGTCGCTCGAGATTTCAATTGAGCCGCGGCTTTCTTTCGACGTTCGTGACCGATGCTCTCGTACACCTGTTCCAGGCGTCGCCTGCACAAAAACAGACCTATTCTTACGCCGTCCCTGAGTGACGCGAGCTTCGGCCGATCCTTTCGAGCGCGGTAGGTGATCGGGATTTCCGCCATGCCCAAGCCGTTCCTCACGCATTCAGCGAACATATCAGCTTCAATTTCAAAGCCGCGGGCTGCGAGCTCCAAGCGCTGAATTGCTTCGCGTCGGTAGGCCCAAAAACCGGTGCACACGTCGCTGATTTGCACACCAAACAGCAGCCCTGCGAGCAGCGAGAGGAAGACGTTCCCCCCGACGTTCAGCTTGGTCATGGCCCCCGGCTCAATGGTGCCTTTGAGCCGGGATCCTACGACTATGTCGTATTTCTTGAGCAGGCAGACCATCTGTGTCGCCATTTCGATCGGGTACGTATCATCCCCGTCAACCATAACCACATAGTCGGCGTTGATGGACTTAAATGCCGTTTGAATGGCTACACCCTTCCCCTTCCGCTTCTCAAGTATGATATGAGCACCCTTTTCGACAGCAATCTCCCTCGTGTTATCGGTCGATCGCCCGTCGATGACGTACACGTCAGTTTCGAACCCGCTCTGCATGAGGTCGGCGACGGGCACGCCGTCGATGACCGTGCCGATTGAACGTTCCTCGTTTAACGTCGGAATGACGACAGCCACTGTCTCCGTCGCCTCGTCTGTTCGCTGATCGTGCACTATCGTCCGTTGCATCTGCGATCCCCCTCTTTGGTCAAGCGATTTGCTCGTCGGTTGCCCAGTGCGGCCTCGTCAAACTCCGCATGATCACTCACGTTTGAATTAGGGCCACCAGCTGCGAAGACTTTTCTCCGTGCCAGTGCGCTACTTCTTAATTATTATTAAAGTATTTAAGAGTTATCTAAAATAATCAATAGTTTCAGTTTATATGAGTAATAGAGAGTTAAGAGTTAGTATGACATCAACTCGTGCTGCTGGCTAACGACGTGTGGTATCGTTCGTCTCCGCGTTCGGGGGTACCAGATTGTCACTCGTACCCGTGAGTTTCTGCTCAATCCCGCAAAAGCCACGTGCGTGACTGACGTGTCGATCGTCCATCCGAACGTCTTTGTCAGGTGCGGGCTCACGTTGCTGTACCCGCTGAGTTGAGAGACGCGAACGCTCCAATTGGTGCAGCCGGACAATTGGCTGGGGGCAACGATACTGGTGGCTGTCGCAGTCCTTGTGTACTCCATGATAAAGGTCCGGAGCGATGGACGTGTCGGGCATGCGGAGCACGAAAGATGAAACGAGCGACAAGGTCTAAGTCTCGCTCGCATACGCGATGGTTCCCTTCACGTTGCGTGAGCGCGGCGTTTCGCGCCTGGACCGATAACGAGTATGCTTGCGCGTCCTTATC
>PMIN01000012.1:10258-10760 GCA_003158275.1 Methanobacteriota archaeon | reverse complement strand
CTGCAATCGTGCCCTTCCTCGTCTGACTGGGGTCATGCCGAACCAAACCGACATCGCTAAGTACCGGACCGCCTTGACGCCAATGAGGGGTATCGCAGATACTTTCTCGTGGTATCACCTCCCAAGAGGCGGCGGGGCAGTGCATGGGTTATCCGCCGCTTTTTCAGATATGGCGAGCAGAGGCAATCTTAGAGCATCCCTAATTTCCGCCCGTCCCGTCTGGAGCACCTGCCGTTGTTGCGAGCTGCGTCGTCGTGACCACGACAGCGATGCATGACGTCATTAATGCCATCCCCCTGTAGCTGCTCGGCAGAAGCACTGAGGGCAGTGATTATTCAAAAAAAGACTAGCGGCTGTACAAACGTTTCAGAGAACGTATGGAATAAGCCGTTTTGTTTTCTTTGCGTACGCGACGTATTCGTCGCCAAGCTTCGACGTTAAAACCGCCTCCTCCACGTGAATCCTATACCCGAACGCTACGCCGAAAAAAGCTATGAGCACG
>PMIN01000012.1:0-10230 GCA_003158275.1 Methanobacteriota archaeon | reverse complement strand
GCACGGCAATCGACCACTGTCGGACAAGAATGCCGGCGATCATGAGGCCGATCCCCAGGTAGAAAGCCCCGCTCGGCAACGATGCGATACCAGAAGCGGCAAAAAATAAGGCGATCATAAGGGATAGGAACATGCTCAGCGATATCAGTAGGCGGGAACTGCGGTCTTCGTATCTGATCGGGGTGCCGTGGCGACGCGAGCGCGGGATGATGCCCCCGATAACAAGTTCGCTGAGCAGCCACAGCGCGTACACGACAAAGAATATTGATGCCGCAGTTGTCGTCGGGAATAGTTCCGCTAGATAGACCATCNNCAATGTCGAATTGCTTGTCCGCCCCTCACCACAGCCCGTTCGCGGAAGCTCCACAGTGCTCTGCGCAAAGTGCCGTTATGATGCCTCCTTTGCGGCTCCAAGAAACTAGCGCGAAGCATACGCAACTGGTCTTCGAGGATTTCGGAAGAACAAGAGCCACACGATAAAGAACACCAGCGCGACAAATATCAACAAGGGAAGCAAGTGGATGACCACCGTGATCACCAAGAGCACAATAATAAGGATCAGTACTACTACGAGAAGATCTGATAGTATGCTCATTACGTGTTAGAAACTGCCGTCAGGAGTAATAACTATTTCTTTATTGCAGGTTAGCATGCGCACGGACACGTCGTTTTCGCCAGCCGGTGGTGATTGACACTCCGTCATGCGAGAGAGCATCGCAGACAGTGCGCCAGAATGCCGTGTGATCTGCAACTCAACCAAACCTGCGAACGAGTGGAAGAAAAATCCATTCCCATTTTGGAGCGACGTACCTGCGCTTTGGTCGCCGGGCTTCAACCGCCTTAACGACTTGTTTTGCAATGCTCTGCGTGTTTTGCACCTCGCGCTTCACGAGTCGCTCTCCCGCATCGCGAACGTATTCTATGTGATCTTTATACAGACCGTTTACGTCCATCCACTCATATTTTTTCGCCAGGTTTTTCTGATTGAAGCCTGTGTTATAACCCCCGGGATTGATGAGGATCACTTTGATGCCAAATGGTTTCAGTTCCGTTCGCAAGGAGGAAGCGACACTTTCGAGGGCAGATTTTGTCATGGCATAGGGTGCGTAAAATGGCATGGGAATAAGGCCTGCCATTGAGCCCATGAACACAATGCGTCCTCCACCCTTTGCGATCATCTGAGGCAGTACTTTCTGCGTCAGTCGCAGCGCTGAAAACACGTTTGTCTCAAACACGGCGCTTATTCGCTGAGGGTCTATTTCGGCCAACGGTCCGGAGTCGCCGATAGCGGCGTTGTTGATTAAGACATCGATGTCCCACTCGTCGACTTTGTTGATGTCGTTGGCTTCGGTCACGTCGAGCTTGTCCACTACGAAGTTCTCGCCAAAAGAGGTCAAAACAGATCGCAATTCATCAACTGATGCCTCTCTGTGAACGGTTGCATAGACACTATGTCCTCTCTTGAGCAGCCTGCACGCCACATCAAGCCCTATGCCCCCTCTGCAGCCCGTTATGAGAATACGTGCCATGATCCCGATCGCCTCTGGTGCTACTATCTCAGCAGCCTGTAATAAGGATATTTGACCTACAGCGGACGGCGTCGAATGGAGGGCAATGGAATTTTGGGCCTCATTTGTCATTTCAACGCCATAAATTGAAATACATTGGAAACAAGCAATAACTGCTTATTTAGAGCAAACAAGCACTGCGTGACATTAACGCGACAAGAAATAAGGAGACCATGAAGAATGAAGAATATTGTAGAAACCGCGATCATCTACAACGATTAACGTCAAACATCATCATAGATCACACCACGCGCAACACACAACAAACGTGCTCGCACGGCAATAACCCTGCTGTGAATCGAAACTAGTTTGATTTTGATGATTCTTCCTGTTCAATGGCTTTCTGCACGGCGACCGCTTTTTCTCCTATATCCTTGACAAAACTATCCATCACGTACGGTTCCAAAAGACTTTCAAAATCAGGTTCCAGCGTTAATAAGCACGCTGTCACATCATACAAAAAGATGGCCGTATTTTGAAGAGGGTCAGCAAGTCCAAGGTTGCTGCCACGACAAAGTGGGGTATCTTGTGACTCAACCGGTAATCCAAGGCGATAGAAGCCTCGTGAAAGACCGTGTGACGCTGCTGATGCGAGGTTGTAGTAAGGAAGCCAACGACCGAGTTCAACGTGCTCCGCTAAAGCCTTGAACCATTGATTTTGTAGTATAGAGGTTGGTATCCAATCCCAGTCTCGATCTGCAAATCCATCAGCGTATTTTGAACACACATTTTCTTTCTCTTTTTCGATTTTTTCAAACTCTTCTTTTTCGAATGGCTGTTCACCGAGTTCTTCGCAATACGCTTGGTAGGCGATTGCATCTTTGTACCTTCTTACTGCCTGATGGTCTAAGTATCTCTGAGAGACTTGATTGTCGCTATCTCTCAAGAAAAAAGAAATTACGCCAAGTTCGCACAAAGTTCTCCACCTGGCGTTAGCGCCGTCTGCATACCCTGCTTTCAGAAGAACAAGAATCTCATTAGACACCTGCAAAGCCCTTTGATGAATCTTAACTAGAGCTGCAAATTTGGCGCTGTTCGTTTCATTAAGAAGTTTAGCGAGTTTATCCCGGTGACTTTGGCCATATACCATAGAGAGTCCAATTAAGCATTCTAATAGGTCTAGCGGTTCTTCCCAGCGCTTGTACAGTCTCGCTTCAAATCCTTCTTGATACTCTCTTTCCGCTGCCAACATCTCCTTGGCGCCCTCCATGAGCCTTTTCGCCATAGGTTTTGATATTTCTGGCAGGGCCTCTACGAGATTGTTAAATGGCTCGTGTAAATCTTCAGTGCTTGGGAGGCGTTTGTTCTGCTGAACATAAGCTATTAGTGCCCCAGCAGCCAAAATAGAACTAAAAGTAGCTTCAGACTCCCATGTTTTTTCTATCTCTTTTCTTTTATCTTCCAAGTATTTTCTCGCTTTGTCAATATTCACTTCTCGTTCGATGTCAGCTATGATTTTATATGCGGGTGGAAAATCCTTTTTGACCGCAGCTTTGAAACTATCGTAAAAATCCTTGTCAATCAGGGGGGCTCCAAATGTCTCGAATAACGCCGATTTTACGTCTTTTTGTATATTCTCGTATTTGCTTTTGATTATGGTAACATATTCACTGGATAGCCCACACTCCTGCAGATAGTCGGGATTCAGATTTCTAAAGAAATTATGGATCAAATTACCATAAAATAAGGTCTCAAACGCTTGAGAAAAAAGTAGCGCCAAGAACCCCTTCACATCGGAGTCGCTGCCATTAAGCCGTTCTATCATCTTTGAAACTAGCACATCTAGTTGGTCATAAAACTGGTTGCTCATTGCTCTCTCAGACACGTTTGTCGCAAGTCACGGTTAACGTTTCTGTGTTTTGTAGAAACATGAAACTCCCTATGGTCGACTGCAAAGGCTTATGCCACATATGGGGCTGAAAGCCAAAAAAGAGAATGCCTTAAAAAAGACCGAGTGCAGTGGTATCCAATAGTCAACGATGACAACACTTCGGAGATGCCCCCATGATAGCCGCGTGGGCGCCTAGACGCGGAAGAGCCACCACTCCGCCAGATCATTGACGTGTTGCAGCAGGCGATGTGCACGCACGACGCAGAGAAGCTTGCGATTGCTGTGCTCGAAATCTACGGAGACGGTCATCGTGAAGTCAGCACTCAACTTGAACTCGGATTATGAAATAGCTCATCGAGAGTGGTAGGCGTCACATTTGGATCTACTACTTGATTGGGCACTATTCTGTAAATTAAAACGAAAAGCACGATTATGATAATATACGTTACGACGTAAATCCCCACGGCAGGAATGACGCTATTCCACACGACATGGAAGAAAACTGGAAGCAAAAATAGGATGACGGTGTAATAGCGCTGGCTGTGGCTTACGATGTACATTAAGCTCATAGCAGCTATCGCAGAATAGATCATGTGTGTAGGAAGGAAAACCGTTCTCCCCACAACCGTTGCGTCGAAGTATTCCCCCGGAACCCTAGCAAAATATAAGAAGTTTTCTAAGACTCCAAATCCGAGACCGGCGGCTGCCCCGAACACCGCACATTTCTTTTTTGAATAGAGTAGATAAGGATACCACACAGCTATGCCTATTAGCGGCAGTATTTTAGCGGGCTCTTCAATCAGCGCTGCCAATCCAGCGGGTACGTTCAAAATCAATTCCAAAGGGAGGGCAATTACAACGCCTGCAATCATCCCCCAGACTAATGAAACCAGAATGATTAGAAGGTCAACTTGGTTGAAGCGTGACAGACTCAATCACCAGCGTGGGTGTTTTAATCACCTGTCTCCATTCTTCTTCGTAAATGCGCGTGATATCGGCAAGGCGTATGACAATGTCGTGTGTATCCCCCTTGATTGTTGAACCAGAGAAGCACAGGTAGTTGGTAGTGATCCGCAAGGGCGAGAGATTGGTATCCAGCCACTTATGCTCAGGTGGTAAATACCGCGCCCCTATCTCGAGGACAATCTCCTCGTCCGGGCAAGAGGGTGATGACTTACCGTTGAGCAAGGGCTCTTGATTGTTGAGCGCTCTACCGCAAGCCGAACATGACGTGGCATCCGAAGGGTATGTCGCTCCGCACGTCGGGCATTTTTGTTGTGAATTCATGTATGCCTCGTATGTCTACTGTGCGCTCTTGGTTTTACAAAATCTGTTTGCAAATAGCAGAAAACGTTAATAAAGCATCCGGTTCTGAATCAGCGCGCACGAGTTCCCTTCCTTTTCGGGCCGCGCGCGCCACTGCAGAGCGAGTCGTCTGAGCACATCAGGGATCGGGAGGGTGACAATGCTGAAAGGGTCTATGACCTTCTGCTGACGCATCGGCGGCTTAGTTGAAATAGACCCAGGTGGGCTGCAAAAATCAGGTACACCCGAAAGCACGGCGGTAGGTAGTATACGTATGCCCCCTCGTTCTTGGCGGCTTCCTCTTCTATCGAGGGGTCGCGCAGCCAGTTCTTGAAACGTTGCCATCGCGATGACCGCCTTCGTAAATTTCACGTACCGAAATCGCCAGTTTCTCTGCGTCGTGCGTGCACATAACCTTTTGAAGCACGTCGATGATCTGACGGAGGGGCGGCTCCGCAGCACTTGCTGCGTCTAACCGTCCACGCGCCCTGCTAGAATCGACACGACAAACGTAGCAAGAGTCTGGGCAAGCTGATCGTTCAACTCGAGGGCAAACGTTCGCACCTTGCATAAGCGTCTACAACTGATCCGCTGCTCCCATTCCTAAGCCCAAGCTTAAGTTGTTTTTGGGATAGATAAGAGAGACTCACCAAATCATTTATGAAACACGATCGCTCTTAAATTGCGTTATGAAAAAGGAAATCGTACTGATCCTGGTGTTTGCTCTGATCGGTTGCACGATTGCCGCTCTGTACCCTCAGACCGTTATGTTAAAAGTGCCGGGTGATCCGGGAAACCAAATCATTGAAATCAAAGGGACCGAGGTGTATTACGCAACGCCGTATGAGGAGTTCGGAACTGGCGGGGGGGCCATAACTCTGTGGAACATCCTCACAGGGTCATCGGGAGCCCCGCAGTGGTGGTAGAGCTTCGTTAGGGCTCTCTGATAGTGGTCGACAAAGATCGCTAGCTGGCGAAAGACGTTTTTCTAATCAAATGCAAGCCCCGTCGTAGCGCACAGACACTCGGCTTAGTTTTACTGTTTACTCGGGAAGGACTCAGCAGAAGTACCTGCACGAGTTATCGGCCTCCCTAGTCTATCTGCGGATGAGGCGGTTCGTGTTTCTAAAACGCGCTCGGCATGCCTTTTTGCGTTGTTCATCAGGAGTTGCACTTATTATGAGCTGCTCACGATGGCATCGTTCCAGAAACACCCCAATGGTGAACTGCAAGAAGTGCGGGCAACTACATTCAGTGCAGGCTGCGCGGCAACAGGAAGTATGTTGCTTATTGTGTGGCATATCGTCGCTCGCAGCCGATTCAGAGCTTCTTATGGTAGCCATTTAACTCTAGATGTTCAGCAAACGCTCACTACTAAAAATAGCGCTAGTTTTTTTCTTCGATCTTACACGACCATCGACGTGAGCGTATCAACCCTGTATTTGCGGTCAATGTGGTCACCTCACAGATCTGGGACACTCTCACTTAGAAGACGTTTCACACATAAGCATAGGCGCAACAGGTTCATGTCATGTTCCTTGGTACTTTCCAGATTTTTTTCAAAATATCTCTCAGGAATTAAAACTAACCTGCTGCACCTGTTGCGCTGTGTAGGTACGTAGCAAACGGGACATCGAACACAGATGCCACGCCTCACTCCGTTCGGCTCCTTTGCTTACACACTTGCAGTTATGAGGAAAGCCCGTTTTAAAGGCATGAGCGCAGCGAGTTCGGGCAATTACAAGAGCCGCGGACTGGGCAAAGGGGAGCTTAAAAGAAGCGTCCCGCCTCTTAGGTTTTTAGAAGCCCTGTCGTTATAATTTTCTTCTCATTGCTAGGTAAACCCCGGCAGCTGCGATCGCTAAAATCGGTTCGGGGCCGCATATTGGCGACGGAAAAAAAACAGGATGGGGGTTCTGGCTATTCTTTTTGCGCCTTTTCGAGAAGCGCCCTAACCACGTCCTCTTGGGTCTGGACTTTTTTCCTCTCAGCGCTCAGTGTGGCACGGTATTCCTCGAAATCAGCGTGGGTCTTTTTGCTCACGCTGATCGTCGCTCTATCCTCGCGTTTCATCTACGGTTCATACAATTCATAACAGATAAATACTTGTGGGTTGCTAGTACGAGCAGAGATGAATCATGATGGCGACCAATACACTACATACTGCTTGCGAGAACCCAACGCTGTGCGAGATTCATCGCAGTAAGATTTCACTGCACTGTGCAAAAACTGGCTACAGCTACCCAACAATACGGCTGCCCCACACGCTCTCAACGCTGGCAGGACTGTCAACACGTATCTACCGACAGTTCACGAAGGGGCACTTGCCTTTCTTGTGGTCATCGCCAGCTCCACCTTGGAGTCCGAGAACACCTTCGCAGCCCATAATACGTTTACCTAGTAATGCTGGCTTAAGAAATTCCTGTTCTTCTCGACTACCTGGGAACAAAAAAACATTAACGTTTTACCAAAAAAAATTGTACACAGTTTCTGCTTCGCTGAAAGAAAACAATTTGCTCTTTGATCAAAAAAATGCCCTTCTTGCGGGGTAATTCAACATTGTCGAAAATAGAAGGGCATTGTGGGCCCGAAATCGAAAAAAGAAATGACGCACAGGCGCTAAGTGGAGTTTGGCATAGCGGTCGTCGTTGGCGGGGTGCCGGTATTGGCATTCGTGCATACCGCTACTCCAATTAATGGGATTTATGCCGCGAAGCAAAATGACTTCTTTTCGTCCACTTATTTTTTTTACCTTCTATTTTCAAGCTGACGATCCAGCCATAACCGACACATCGCCCCATGTCACAAATTCGCTTTGTTGTATGATGAAACTTGCCGAGATTGAGATAAAGTTGAAATTCCCAATCTTGATGGCTCCCTGATTGACTGTCGAGTCGTGTCCCATCACCTGCGCGTATATGTTTGCGTTAGGATCTGCGAATGATGTCGTCAGGTTAGCCGAACTAATCGCCGAGTATCCAAAACTTTGATCGTCGTAGAACTTCGTCGCCGCGTCGGTGCTGTCAAATTTCTTAACGTTTAGTGCGTAGGTCGTCGTTGATCCATTCGACCACAGGCTTGATGTGTTCTTGGTTGTATTGACTGACGTGATTGATATTCGTGCCTGATCTGTTCCGTTCTCGCTGACTTTAACGCTGGTAAATTTGACGTTCGGGTCGGTGTTGTTGTTTTTCGTGTAGTTAACAAATGCGTTCGCATAGTCTACCGCTTTATTCTGCGGTGTGACTGCGTTTTGTACTTGCTGAATTGGATTTGTACAACCTGTTACTAACAAAGAGGCAACCACAAGCGAAAGAACAATTATCGCAGTTATTGGTTTCAATTGCATACGCTTACGCAAGAGGTGAGAGGTGGCTTAACGATTCCTATTCTTTTTTTGCACGTTGCACAAAACCCTTAATCTGTTTTGTGATCCTACACCCTATACAGAGAACTGCAACGCGCTCCCTTTCAATTTCAAGAGCTTCTTTGGCACTAAATTGGCCAAAAATCTCTAGACGGCCTTTGTTTCGCTGAAAGGAATGATTTTAGGAATAGAAAAATACGCCCGCCCCGTCACCTTTCGCAAATCCTTGAAATCAGACTCTTTAGACAGTCAACCGCTGAAGATTTTCTTTTGCAATTGGTACGATAGCGAGGCTTTAACGCTTTGGGTCGGCTCTGACTATGCATCTGATCTTGCGAATCTATTTCTTCATCTAAACTTACTACCACGCTCTTTTTCTGATAGGTTTCCGCGTAACTCACGATTGACGCTGTTTTATGCGCTTGTTGCGAGGATTACTACTGAAAGTTAACCTCCCAAAAACTTACGCTTTTAGCCAAATATTTGTATTCTGCGAAGAAAAACGAAAAAGAAGCACTAGACATAAATAGAATAACAACGTTGAAGTACGGCTTGTAAGCAGATATCAACATGCGCAGGTTTCAGACACAGAGCCGACACCCAATCGAACCAAGAGGGGCGGAACGTGAACGAAACTAACTCTAAAAACAGCCACGAAGTTGAACAAATCCTACGCCTCTTATCGTGTTCTGATTTGCGAAACAATCTCGCCCAAGCACTCCGCAATGGCAAGAAAATGACGCTTTCTGAATTGAGCGAGCACGTTGGGGCTAGCTCACCGGCTTGTGTTCACGCCTTGCGAGAGCTAACAAAGGAGCATGTTACACGTCAAGATGAGAAGCGCAACTACTTGCTCACTAACATTGGCGAGATAGTCACACGAAAGTTCGCAGAGGTCAATGCAACCATCACCGCGTTATCAGAACACAGAGAATTCTGGCTCGACTACGATTTGAGTGACATTCCGGAACAGTTGCTCGATAAAATAGGGTATCTCGCCGATTCTACCATTGTATCAAGTACGGCCACGGATCTCTTCAACGTTTTTAATTCGTTCTTTATGCTGCTAGAAAATTCGAAGGAGATACGCGGCATCTCCCCGATTTTCATCGGGGATATGACGACCCTATTTAACAGACTCTACGAAAAAAACATAGACATCGAACTTGTTTTCACGCCCGACGTACTGAACGCAACATTAAAAATCGCGGATAAAAAAGACCTAGGAAACGCTCTCAAAAAGAATCTCAAGATCTTTGAAATTGAAAAGCAGCCGAACTTTGCGGCCACAGTTACAGACTATTTCTTTTTTATCGGCTTCTTCAAGCCGGACGGACAGTTCGACTGGTCTAACAGCCTTCTAAGTTACAGCCCTGACGCACTGACATGGGGACAAGAGTTGTACGCATACTATGTCGAGAAGGCAGAACCAGTCATTCTTTAGCGGCAGTGCTCAGACATTTCAACATGTGGTGCGCTGCCGAGAACCGAATTGCTAGAAGTCCATCACAGCAAAATCTCGCTCCACCACGCAAAAGCCGACTACCGCTATCCAATGATACGGTTGCCATATACGTTCTCAAAGCTTGCGGGACTGCCTACACGAATCTATCAAACGGTTCACGACGGGGCACTTGCCTTTCTTGTGGTTGTCTCATCTTCTAATGAAGGTCGAGAAAATAGATTCCAAAAGTCAGAACGCGCCAAACTGAGCCTCAAATGCGCCCGCCTTGACATGGCGGAGATCTTTTCGAAGGCGCCCGAGCAATTAACAGACCAATCACGATTCGGTATCACTCTGCACTGATCGTGAGGCGCAGGTTTCTTAACGCTTTATATGCGCTCTCTTCCAGCCGGTTCTCCCACACGCCGAAGGCCAAGGCGTCAAGCGGCCACCACAAGAGTACCCATGCCCCAATAATCAGACCTTCGCTCAGCAGCCTGATTCCAAAACCCGTATATGCGTCGAACCACAGCGCGAGCCCATTCAACACTATAAAGGCGAGAATCCCCACTCGGAGCGTCCGCAGGCCTTTGTATCGCGCGATGTCCTGTCCCTGTCGCGCGTTCTGTGCCCAGGCTTCAGAGTATTTACGAACCGCTTTCAGCGTCTTCGCCTCCAGATCCGGGGTTATCTGCTCGGCAGGAAGCAGCACTGT
>PMIN01000188.1 GCA_003158275.1 Methanobacteriota archaeon | reverse complement strand
GCATCTTCACGTGCTGCCACCTCGCATCATCTCATTGCTCAGGTAGCAGCTTGGATCCGCTCCCCAGAGGTCGCCCATTCTGGATGCCCGCACCCTGCAGCCACCGCAGACCTCTACATATCTACACGTGCTGCAACGCCCCCTAAGGTGCGATTTTTTGTCACGTAACATCGAAAGGAGTTCATTCTGGCTGTTCCATATAGTGCTCAAGCTGCTCTGTCGTACGTTGCCCACTGCGCCCTCCCAGAACTGGCAGGGCCGCACGTTTCCATTTGGATCGATGTTGACGATCTTCTGGCCTGCAGAGCAGCCCCCGTGCGCTGCAAGGAGGGACATCACAGCGCTCTTATCGGCACTTTCCATCGAATTCAGTATATAAATGCCATCTGCGTGATTGTCGGTGGTGAGTACCTCGATTCCGTGGTCTGCAAGCGTTTTAGTTCGTTGAATGAGGTAGTCCATCATCTCAACTCGCTTCTCGTTGGTGATATCCATCTCGGCGCTTGCTCTCCCTGCGTACACGAGATGATACAGGCAAAAGCGGGGGATCTGGTGCCTAATAAGAAGATCGGTAACTGCTGGCAGGTCGGGGGCGTTGTGCCGGTTGACCGTGAACCGTATGCCCGTTTTTATGCCCGCATCTTTCGCGTTTTTCAGTCCTTCAAGTGCTTTCCTAAACGATCCTCTCTCGTTTCTAAACCTGTCGTGCGTCGCTTCAACCCCGTCAATACTGACGCCGACATAAGAAACGCCCGCTTCTGCGATCCTTCGAGCGTAATCTTGTGTGATAAGGGTTCCATTGGTAGAGAGGCCAACTCGCAATCCTTTCGAGACAGCATATGTGCAGAGCTCAACGGTATCACGTCTTATGAGCGGCTCGCCCCCGGAAAAAAGCATGACGGGGGGGTGCAAGGTCACCGCATCATCTATGAGCTTGTGCGCTTCATCGGTGTTCAGCTCATCGGAAGCAGCCGCATCCGCCGCATCAATATAGCAGTGCGAGCACGCGAGGTTGCACTTTTTTGTAACGCTCCACACGATGACCGGTCCGTGGTTCCCGGCATAATGGAGCCTTCCACTTGCTTCGATTGGACGTGATGAGTCTACACTAGCGGTTCTGAGTAACAGGTTCGTGCATCCTATCATCTACTATAACCGTACAGGCCCTGCCCTCGTATTAATAGTTTATTAGCACGAGTCGTTGAATTAATTCCAGTTCGCTGACTAACAGATTCTGACCTTGCCTAATGAAGTTTCTTTCACGGCACGTTCTTATTATCGAATGCTAGCTTCGCCGTGCAAAATGCGAAGGCATATAGTGATGGGCTGAACTGCCTATGATAATAAGCAACAGTGACCGTTGGGTGAGTACTAATGAGCATCGATAATCGCTCCCTCCTCGGGGCGCTCTTTTTTGTAGGTGCCGCGCAGTTCATTCTCGTGATAGTCATCGCCGAAGCGCGGTATCCTGGGGGGTATAGCGTGGCGACCAACGCCCTAAGCAACTTGGGCGTGGGCCTCGGGATCATCGCGCTCGTTGCTACTGTCCTACTCGTCACGGGTCATTGGCTGGGAATAGGTAAAGGCGGGACGGAGCGCATGATCGCCTACCCGATCTTTTTGTTGACGCCCGTGTTCTTGATCGGCGCGCTGATTAAAGGCACGCTATCGTGAGCCTGTGCGAACCTCGTTCACGGGTTGGGATACGCCTGAAGACGGGAACCGGCATTGGGCTCAAACTCGCGAAATGCTGACCACCTGGCACGCGCTGCGGTTCGGTACGGTATTAGTGCCCCCCCGAGGACTCGCAGCATAAACAAGTCAATGTGCGCCGCGGCGATAATCCGAGATGCCGCTCGGCGGCGCCCAGCGATTGTTCAAAAAAAGAATGGTGGCTGCGCACAAGGGTTCAGAGAACGAACGGAATAAGCCGCTTCGTCCTCTTCGCGTACGCGACGTATCCATCGCCTAGCTTCGATGCTAAAACCCCTTCCTCCACATGAATCCGGTAGCCGAAGGCCACCCCGAAAAAAGCTATGAGCACGAGCCCGGCCCCCCACGACAGCAGCACAAACCCCAGCCCGACCATGGTGAGGAGCGATCCCGTATACGCGGGATGGCGGACTAATCGATACGGCCCGCGGTCAACCACCGCCTGACCTTCCTGAACGCCGACCGTCCGCGAGAAATAACGCCCCAACACGGCAATCGACCACTGTCGAAGCACAATACCTGCGATCATCAGACCGATACCGAGATAGAAAGCCCAGCTTGGCAACGACGCAATACCAGCCGAGGCAAAGAGGAAGGCGATCACAAGGGACACAAACATGCTCAGTGATATCAGTAGGCGGGAACTCTTGTCTTCGTATCTGATCGGAGCGCCGCGGCGGCGCGAGCGCGGGATAATGCCCCCGACCACGAGTTCGCTCAACAGCCACAGCGCGTACACGACAAAGAATATTGAGGCTGCAGTCGTCGTCGTGAATAGTTCCGTTTGATAGACCATCTCTGCTGGGCTGTCTTGTTCTTCTTCAATATGCCTTTATCGCCATAGCGAGTAGCTTGGGCGCCCCACCACCTTCAGCCCGTTCGTGGAATCTTTATGCTAGCCTGCGCTAAGTCCGTTACGGGGTCTCCTTTTCAGCTCCAAGAAACAAAGCGCGAAATTAATACGCAACCGGTCTTCGGGGACTTCGGAAAAACAAGAGCCACACCACAAAGAACACCAGCGCGACAAGTATCAACAAGGGAAGCAAGTGGATGACTATAGTGATCGCTAGGAACACGATAATAAGGATCAGGGCTAGTACGAGAAGGTCTGATAGTATGCCCATTGCGTGATAGAAACTGCCGTCAGGAGTATTAACTATTTCTTATCGCCGGTTAGCACGCGCACCGCAACGTCGTCTTTGCCACCGATGGGGGCCCTCTGTCATGCGAGGGAGCATCGCAGACAGCGCACCAGAGTGCCACGTGATATGGAACTTAGCCAAACCTGCGCACGAGTGGAAGAAAGATCCATTCCCATTTAGGAGCAACGTATCTCCGCTTTGGCCGCCGGGATTCGACCGCCTTAACAACTTGTTTTGCAATGCTGCCCGTGTCTTGTACCTCGCGCTTTATGAGTCGCTCTCCCGCTTCGCGGACGTATTCCATGTGATCTTTATACAGACCATTTGCGTCCATCCACTCGTATTTTTTCGCCAGGTTTTTCTGATTGAAGCCTGTGTTATAGCCCCCGGGGTTGATGAGAACCACTTTGATTCCAAATGGTTTCAGTTCCGTTCGCAACGAGGAGGCGACACTTTCTAGGGCAGATTTTGTCATGGCATATGGTGCGTAAAATGGCATGGGAATAAGGCCTGCCATTGAGCCCATGAACACAATTCGCCCCTCACCGGTTGTGATCATCTTGGGCAGTACTTTCTGCGTCAGTCGCAGCGCTGAAAACACGTTTGTCTCAAACACCGCGCTAACTCTTTGAGGGTCTATTTCTGCTAGAGGCCCGGAATCGCCGATAGCGGCGTTGTTGATTAAGACATCGATATCCCACTCATCGACTTTGTTGACGTCGGTCACTGCAGTGACGTCGAGTTTTTCTACCACAAAGTTCTCGCCAAACGACGTCAAAACAGTTCGCAATTCATCGACTGAGCTCTCTCTATGAACGGTTGCATAGACTCTATGTCCTCTCTTGAGCAGCCTGCACGCCACATCGAGTCCGATGCCCCCTTTGCATCCGGTTATAAGAATACTCGCCATAGTCTGCCTATCTCCTCTTTTCGGTGGTATTTGAGTAGCTTGCCTTAAGGATACTGACCCGCGGAGCGCGGGGCGGAAGTGGTCTTCTGGGTATCGCTTATACTCTCCGGCTTTTGCACGCTGGTGTGACACAAACGTGCTGTCACGCTTTCCCACACAATCCCTGTCTCACGCGGCCTTATGAAACTATTCTGAGCACGGTAGCTCGGAGATGAACCTTATGGCAACGAACGTAACGAGCATAAAAAACGGCGCCGTCTGTATGGACTCACTTCGGCTGCGTGAACACGACCAACGATCCGAACTGCAACACGTGTGCAGAGCGCCTCGCCAACGCCGTGAACAGCGTGCTTCGACCGACGCACGAAAGAGCCTGAGCGAATAACGAGTTCCAAAACGTTCGTGTCACGGTGAATATCGCCGCAACCACGAGTCATATGAGGTGCGGGGGCACGCGTGACTCCCTAGTTTTTGCGGTGTCATTAGCGTGTAGGCCTGCTCTGTGCCAGCAGCGGAGACAGGCACTGCTCATCGTGCGACTCGTGGTGGGTGTTGGCCGGGGCCTCTTCGCCGTCGCGTTGTGTCAAGGCACGCCCCGTTCCACGCGCAGAATGTGACGGGCTGGTTAGTGACCCCTCTGCTGCTGGCGATAACCCGCCACCTAGGAGATCTCGTACGAGGGCGCTGCCCTGCCTAGGGCGATCTGACACCCCCAGGTTACCACTTTTTATGGTCCCAATTAATGGGCCACCTTTGGCCATCGCTTCGACATTGCAAATAAGTCATCAATTTGACGCTGTGAAGCCTCACACTCGCCCCAAAGACGTTAAGTTCCCTAACAAGAGGTTTCCTATGCCAATGCCGAGCAGCGTCAATACAACTGTAACCACGATGACGATGATGACGATGACTACAAGCGCGATAACTTCAGCGATTGCGAGAACGAATCCAAACCGTATGCCAAATTCGATGAGNNGATGTCTTGCTGCTGAGGTTCAGGCATTGGCGCATTCTGTGGTAGTGGTTCGCCACATCGTCTGCAAAATTCAGCGTTTGCGTCGTTAATGGCCATGCATTTTTCACACATCATGCGGTCTGCTTCTTCCATGTTACCAGATCCTGTGGATTATTTTCGGCTTAACGGTTGTCTTTTTCGGGCCGAATATCCGAGACCAAAAACCGACCCTGGGTGGGTAATCGCACCGTCAGCAATTCAACTTGCTTCTGCAGGGTCTCCTTATCGGCTTTCAATTCGAGCGAGTGGCCCTTCTCAACTTGTAGTGCCGCTTCGAGGCCTGCTTTGTCTTTTTCTATGAGTTCAACGCGGTGCTGCAGGTCAATCACAACCGTTTGGTGCGCGGCTTCTGATTCACGTAGCAGTTCCATCATCGAGCGGTTGCGCTATCCAGATTCTTTCAGATTAGCATCGAGCTTCTGCGTAACACTTTCAAGTTCTTC
>PMIN01000063.1 GCA_003158275.1 Methanobacteriota archaeon | reverse complement strand
GGTGTGTTCAGCCTTAACACCCAGATCGTTGACATTTTCCCCGTGACGATATTGATCGGCGGCGGGCTCGGGCTGTCACTAGGCCCACTCATCAACCTCATCCTGTCATCGGCCTCTGATGCGCAACAGGCAGATGCGTCTGGCGTCGTGAATACGACAACCAACCTAGGGAATTCGTTAGGCACTGCCGTCATCGGCGTGCTGCTCTTGGTCAGTATCTACGCCGCACTTGGTCCTGCCGTCCAAAAGGCCTACCCCGGCCAGGTGACGGCGCAGGACGTCAAGGCGCAGCTCCCCGCATGGGTGCACACGCTCAAAACGACGAACTTGCAGGTCGCCAAGGGGGAGAAGAACACAGCGACGCAGATCGTTAATAACACGGTCAGCGCCGCCATGCAACACGCCGTAGACGGCATCTCGGTTTTTCTGTTTGCCGGATTTCTCGTCTCGCTTTTTATCGGTCGAGGGCGCGCCGCCCCGACGCATTAAGTCCGATTCAACTGGTTCCAGTAAGCTCGTTCATGCCGGCCACGAAAATGAGCGCTTGGCCCTGACATCGATGAGATCGGCTCTAGCGCGAGCAAGAAAAGGGGGCAGACTCGCGATGCAGGCCATACAGACGATTCGCCCAAAACATAGCTGACATAAAGAAGGACCCTGCGTCGTACGATCTCGTAATCGTTGGCTCCCCCCGCGGTCACAGAACGTATCGAGTCCTGTCCTGACCTCGCAACGAGAAGAGGTGCAAAAGCGGTGCATTCTGTTACGCGTGTCGCGCGAAGGTGAGCGACCAGAGACACAATGATATACAGTCGCTTTGCGGAGCAAAATCTGTTGGCTCGACGTTACGACGGACGCTGTGCAGCACTACGGTCACGTTGAGTTAGCGGTTGGAAGCGTCGTAATCCGTTAGAGTTATGGCCGAGTACCCGCAAATACTCGATCGTCGGCAGTACGAAGTGCAGCCTGTTCCACTCTTTGTTCGCAGGAATTCAGGAGCGCGAGCTGCTGGCGAGTGTGTGGGGGGCGGCACGGCGTGAAGCAAAAAGTCATCGAATTGAACGACGTCACGTGCATTCTCGGGAAGACCAACGTCGGTCTGTACGAAAATCACCTGATCGACACAGCAGTTATTGACACCCCGCTCGATCTTGAGGCGATTCTCATCACGCACGGACACGCCGATCATTTTGGGTGGGCGAGCACGCTCCAGAGACGCACGCGGGCGCTCGTGGTGGCTCCGAAAGAGGACGCATTTCTGATCGAAATTCCGGAGGTTAACGTCCGGGGTATGTTCAGCTGGGCGCGTCCACCGATTGAGATGACGACGCGATTCTTCCTCGGAGAGGCGTGCACGGTAGATCGATACACCGAAGACTATCCGTTCGAAGGAAAGATTGCCCCGTTGCTCTTGCCGGGCCACACTATGGGCCANNACGGGCTATCTGTGCGACGGGGTGCTCTTTGCGGGAGATGCACTGTACCCGAAAGCGGTCTGGGAACGGCACAAGCTGCCGTATTCCATAGACGTCGAGCTGACGCGACGCTCGCTCAACGCAATAGAGAACGCCACGTTTGACTGGCTCGTTCCGGGCCACGGCCAGGTCATGTCAAAGGATGAGAGTGCAGGACAGATCACGTTTCACCTAGAGCGGCTTGCCGAGATTGACAGTATGATACTGCGACTTTTGACGCGTGCCCGATCAACGGAAGAGCTCATCTACGCTGTGCTTAAAGAGCTTAATGTGCAGGACAACCTGGCCCAGTATTGGCTCTCCGTCACGACCATAAAAGGTCACTTGAGCGGACTGGTTAGCACCTATAAAGTTGCGTACGACATTACCGATCACCGAGTGTACTGGAAGGTGAACGAATGAGTGCCGCTACTCTGCTCAAACGCCGTGTCGGATCTCGCGCACGGTTTTCGAATCTTTTCAGAGGTTGCATCCTGCCCTGCAAGAATCGACACGATGCGAGACGGGGGCGGAATGATGGGCGGTAGCCGAGCGCTGCCGCTGGCGGTGTGCGTGAATGTCGACCCGCTCGCTATCTCCGAAACAGTGCGAGCGCTTGGACCAAACGTCGCGCCTTCAACAAGTCCTTCTCTCTGATACGACAACTAAGGCGAAGGTTGATGCTATGGCGAATTTTGAAGACTGCGTGCGCTTTGCTAATCAGCACATGATCTGTTCAGTCGCCACGTGTGATCGCGAGCAGCCACGGGTCCGAATGCTCGGGATGTGGTTTGCGGATACGCGAGGCTTCTATTTCTCTACGGTGAAGACGAAGAAAATATTTCGAGAGCTTACAGCAAATCGGAATGCTGAGGTGTGCTTTTATGCCCCGCCACGAGGCCCGCTTGGCCAAGAGGGTTCAACGGACATCGGAACGATGATGCGAGCGTCAGGCGACGTGGTTTTTCTTGATGACGCGAACCTCAAGGAGCGCCTTTTAGCAGAGCGACCGTTCCTGCGTCCTCACGCCGACGATCAGGTCATATTCCGGATCCAAAACGGCGAGGCGACGTTCTGGACCTCTGCAGACAGCCGGCGCGAATCAGCCCTCGAGCGAATCCGTTTTTGAAATTGGTGCTTCAGTCTCCGTGCCCAGTTGCCTGCTCGCTCTCGCAATGCGTGTTAGGCACAGAGTAACCAACGGCTTTTCCTGCCGATGACGGAGTTTCCCTGTACTGCAACGATTGCGCCCGTTCCGGGCATTTCGTCATTCTTGTGGCTCCGTTGCAGCAGGGACGAGACACTCTTAGGTGTCTACTAGAGCGATAGGGCGCGAATGTGACCCGCACCCGTCCGGGGGGCGGCTCAAATGCAGCGCTTGCACAGAAGTGCTCCAAGAAAACAGCAATCACACTTTTCAGACGGACTATGAAGAAAACGACGAACCTGCACGTCTTCGGAATCAGAGTCCAGCTAGACAAATTGTTAGTAAGGCCGTGAGCAATGCGATGTGGGACGAGGTGGCTCTGTCTTTCTGTTTGTTGGTTGTGTGGCCACCGCCCCTGTCTGGTCTCGCGCAGAAAGCAGTTCTGCTCGGTACGCTAAGCTGGCCAGTAAAAGGGGCCCCTCTGGCCCTACCCTACCATGTCCCGCAATAGAGTGCCAAACCGCGCGACTTCGTCCTTGTTCCGACTATCAACAACGTCGTATCGCTTCCCTAACCGTCTAAAAAAGTCTTCCATAGTGTATCGATCGTGCTCGGTGAGGACATTTATGTCGAAATAGCCGCCGAAGATTCCCACCGCGAGGACACTGGGTGGTGCGTACTCGCGGAGCTCTTCAACGTACGTCTCGCTCTTGGTCGTGAGAAGCTTGTCGTACACAAAGAAGAGCGCTACGTTTTTCCGACTCAGCGCTTCGCGGTGATCGTGCAAGAACTGTGTGACGCTCGAAAGTGGTTCGTCAGTGTAGATCGGTGCTCCAACTACAATAAGGTCGTAATCCAAGCTCGTAACGTCCGCTACTTTCGCGATAACGCAGTCACCTGCGATGGCCTCACACAACCAGCGGGCGATCGTCGTGGTCGTCCCGTATTTCGTATCGTACGCGATCAAGGTCTTCATGCGTTATCCCTTCACGGATCGTTTCGATAAAAAGCATCATATACTGTCACGCGCGGCCATAAAAAAATTCCGGTTTCAGCTCGTCCGCAAGGTGCTCCATGCCTTCTAAATATTTTGAACGGGGATTAGTTTGGTGCACGCTGCACCGTGGGCGTTCCGCCCCGATCGTAGGCCGTTTCACCGAGGTGGAAGGCTATTTTTCGCCTTTGACTTCTTTGCCCTTGTAATACTCTTCTTTCTTTTTTTCTAGTTTGCCCTTTACTTCCTTCCCTTTGTAATACTCTGCCTTTTTCTCTTCCATGGGCCACCCCCTCGATACAGGTTGATCCGGGCGCATAAGGAGACTATGACTCCCAGAACTCTGTGGTAAATGCCGTGCTTTTTGGCTCTTCTCATATAATAGGAGTCCAGCTCAATATACTTGCCGTATAAGCAGTTCGCGAGGCGCTGACAATGCAGACAACAAGTCACAAACCGCTTTATAGGAGGCAATGCCAAATACGGTCGATGAAACGTAGCGACATCATTAAACTGATCGTCTCCGTCGCGGTGCCTTTGGTAGCAGGTTTGGGGTCGTCAGTTTTTACGATCAACTCCATCTCAACGTGGTATGCTGCGCTCAACAAGCCCTGGTTCAATCCGCCGAATGCAGTTTTTGGGCCTGTCTGGACGATTCTCTATATCTTGATGGGACTGGCGTTGTTCCTCATATGGCGATCGCCTCGAAATCGCACACGAGACATCGGGATCGCTCTCTTCGCTGCACAGCTCATCGTCAACGTCATCTGGACGTTGGGCTTTTTTGGGCTGCAGAACATACTGTACGGCCTGCTCACCATCGTGCCGCTATGGATGCTGATCGCCGCCACCATGTATCAGTTCTATAAGGTGGACCGGCGGGCGTCGTACCTGCTCGTGCCCTACATCCTTTGGGTGACCATCGCCACCGCCTTGAACGCGTCGGTCTACCTACTCAACCGGTGACGCACGTCAAAGACGTAAAAATAGCCGAGTTTTCGTCGTGGCTAAATCACAGGTGCCGTTAATGCAAAAGCAGCTTCCGCTGAGCTCTGCATAGATTGGATAGCCGGCGCAGACGCATCCTTTTTTTCAGGCGTCGTTTCGCTCGTGCGGTAGCGCACTGCGCCCCCCTAGAGGGTGTGCGTCAAGGTCGGCTAGGTCTTGGAACGGACCACGTCCTCACGTTTTCCGATGTCGTCGGAACTCTGACGCGTTCCTCGCCGTGCTTTCCCTGGTACTCACTTTTTCCGACTGTGGGTGCGTTAGCAGAATGCGGCTCACACTATGATCGTTGACCGGCCTTAGCCAACGACATCATCGCAGGCCAGCGCTATCGCGCTCCATCTGGTTATACAGCGTTTTTACTTCTGATCGTAAGTCGTCCAAACGATGCTCGAGCTTGGAGACGCGTTCCTTCAAGTCATTCATTTCCTTTTCATAGTCCATTTCGATCTCGAACCTCCTTTTCATACGGATGAGGCCTCGGTCAAGGCCAATAGAAGATGACTTGGACGATATAAAGCCGCTGTCCTAAAAATGCTGATGAACGGCGACAATCAGATCTCTTGAGCACCATCAGCAGACGCACTAAAAGGAGGATAAGTTAGACGTTCTAGGGTCGGATTGTGTATCTGGGATGCGAAGCGGTGTTCCGTCGCAGCACGCATTAGTCGACCGTTGCTTCGGTCAGCAGCGAGTACAGCTCAGCGCCGCGCTGGGTCCTGACTCCTTACGTCTGGGGCGGTCGTCGTTGCTTCGCGCCGCGCGGCGCAGCGTCCCGCGGTCGGGCCGCTGCTTGTGTTGTGTCCTCAGGGCGCACAGGCTTGNNGTCTCGCGTTCGGGTCGGGCCGCTTCACGCCTGTCGATAACCCCCAGATTCGCCCGCCGCAGCAGCCAAATGACCAGGAAAAATACGGTTATCAGGCCGATGCCGAAGAACAGCGAGTACGCGGTGATGCCGCCTGTTGCGGCGACGAGGAATGGGACATAACCAATAACCAGTCCGAAGGTGATGACGATCGTGAGACTCAGCCCGATCGACAGCGCGAGTCGTTCGGTGATCTCCAGCTCGTTGAACCTGGGGAATGCCGCAAGCGACACGGCAAATCCCGGCACGACGAGCACGTAGATGAACGCGAGGATGAGTTGCAGTATGTTTGACACGAGTTTGGTATGACGCTCGGTTGCCTGAGCGTCACGACGAAAAGTACGACGTTCTTAAACCGATTCTGTAAGCGAAAGAGCTTAAGTCTTTCTAGGTGTGAAATTTAGACGTAGCGATCAAAAAAAAGCCTCAGTCCCACTTAGGCCTTGCCGCGAACAGCGTCGCGGCTTTCGTCATGCGGAATCCTGCCTTAGCCGTTTTACTGTCCGCTGTCCTATGCCCGCTTATCGACAATCAGAAGGACGATCACGATAAGCTGCAAAACGATGCCCGCACTCTCAAGGGAACTCACCCCGTGAGCTATTTGGTGGTACGCGCTGAATATCACCGAAATGAGCAGCAGTATGATCGCGATCAACTTGGTAAGCATTTTCATGTCTCACATCTCCCGCCGTGGCCTATCGCTTTCGACAGGCGCTCCGACAACGAGAGTTGGCGCCGCCGTTATAAAACGTTTTGGAAACGTGAACGAGCTGAAGCGGATATCTCACGCACAACGCGGCATCGTGCGTCCTTTTTTGTGCGCGAGCTGACGTGTGGACGCTTAAGACACCATCATTGCACCCGAACGCGCGCTACCCGCTTTGCAATTTCGTGGCGAGCATTACCACTTTTTTCGCCAAACCCCTGCACTCCTGTGACGCCTGATCGTCAGGTGCTCCCGTAGCAACGGCGCCAAAGTGCCCCCCGCAGGAGATAGGGTCGCCGCATACGACCATGCCGTGCACGATGAACGCCTGCAGGAGCGCCATAATGGTGGTTTCCCTTCCTCCTGCACGGTGCCCTGAGCTGACAAAAGCAGCGCCGACCTTGTTTTCCAGTTGCCTCCTGACACTGATCGAGTCTTCGATGAACTTCTTGATCTCGCTTGCCGGGAGGCCGAAGTAGACGGGTGAGCCGATAATGATGCCGTCGGCCCAAACAAGGTCATCATTTGACGCATCGTCCACCCCTTTGAGTCTGATCACTGCGCCTTCTTCTTGGGCCGCGTCGGCTATTGCTTCTGCCATCGTTCTGGTATTTCCTGTGCGCGAATAGTAGACCACTAACACATTAACCATAGTGCCATCCTCAAAGCAAATGGCAGGGCTATGGGTCTTTAATCTTGCGCCTCTCTCTCCCCACACCCCGCACTTTGAGCTTGTATCGGGTGGTTGGTGAACCGAGGGAAGTACCCGTGCTTCGAGAAGCCCTCCCGCTCTTCTAGTCCCGCTTCAGCTGCACGGAGCGCATCGTCGCCTGAATAGGCAATATCAACGGTATAGTCCATGTGTCGTAACAGTCGTGCAAGGTCGTGCGCGAAAACCACCACTCCTTCAACTACCAGAATTGCGGCCATGCTCTAAACGTCCAAACTATGTTGGTTCGTTCCCAACGTAAAACAACCTTTGCCCTGACGAACGAAGCTGTGAAGGCACGTAGCCTGTCAGACACGGAGCATCAACCGATCCTTTGCGGGGCGCTAGCATTACTCGCGATGTCAGTGACACTTGGACGACCCCCCTATGGCTGCTCTTTGAACAACAATCGTCGTCGCTATCTGCAAACCTCAGCCGCGAAGCGGTAGGGCGATGCAGAACTTCGAACCTCGGCCGACGTCACTCTCAACCGTAATGGTCCCGCCGTGAGCTTCAATCACGGACTTCACGATGGCTAAGCCGAGCCCCACACCTCGAGATTTTGTGGTGAACAGCGGCTCGAAGAGCTTACTTATGTTTTCCGGCGGTATGCCCGTTCCCGTATCGGCCACGTTTATGGAGGCGCTTCGTCCGTTTTTCTTGGTCGTTATGCTCAGGCTGCCGCCGTCCGGCATTGCTTGTAACGCGTTGCCAATAATGTTTGTCAGTGCGCGCTGCATAAGGAACGGATCGACATCGAGATCGGGCAGATTGGGATCAAGCTTCTTCTCGATCACCACATTATTGGGCGCTACAACGTGACGAAGGGCATCGTTGACGAGTTGTTCCGTGCTTGTTCGCGTGATTTTCGGGTTTGGCGTCCGAGCAAAGTCGAGCAGATCGGTTACCATGGAGCTCATGTACGCAACGTGCTCGTCTATCTTGTCCAAACCGTCGTGGAGCTGCTGCGCTTTACGGCTCTCACTAGGCGCGAGGTACCCTTCTAGCGTGTCGACCTGTTTTTTTTCGAGGTAAATAGTGTTAAGGATGGCCTGCAAAGGGCTGCGGAGATCGTGTCCGACCATTGCCGCCATTTGTCCGATAGCCGCCAAGCGTTCCGCGCGCTTGAGTTCAGCCGTTTTTTGCTGCACGAGTTCTTCAAGGTGCTCAGAGTACTGCGTAAGCTGCTCTTCGAGGTTCTTGCGTTCGATGGCATAGTAGATGGCGCGTTCGAGGGTATCTACTGTCGCCGTGCCTTTCACGAGATAATCCTGCGCACCTTCACGCACCGCTTGTACCGCCAATTCCAGATCGTCCAGACCAGTCAGCACGATGATCGGCACGTGTGGCACTGCGGCGCGCATCGTCGCGACTGTGGCCAAACCCTGGCTGTCAGGAAGGCCCAGATCGAGCAGCACAACGTCGACACTTCCCTGGTCGCACCGTTCTATCCCGGCATTGAGACGATTCACTGTATCAAGCGCGTGCTTTGTCGAGGATGACTTAGTCAGAAGCCGTTTTATGAGGTGAGCATCGCCAGGGTTGTCCTCGACGAGGAGGACGTTAAGTGCTCGATCACGCTCGTACATTCTCAGTCCTCCCGTGGCGGGAGCTTCACGACCGTGAACCAGTACTCTTCGATACGGCGTATCACATTCATGAATTGTGGCCAGTCAACCGGCTTGGTGATGAAGCTGTTGGCGTGTAATTCGTATGCTTTCATGATGTCCTCGTCAGCTTCGGACGTCGTCAACACGACGACCGGGATGCTCGCAAGCGCTTCGTTGGATTTGATCTTTTTGAGCACCTCGCGACCGTTCGCCTTTGGCAGGTTCAGGTCAAGCAAGATCAGATCTGGGCGCGGAGCCTGCCCATATTCAACGTCGTGCAAAAAGGCAAGTGCGGCTTCTCCGTCATTTGCGACGTGCAGGTTATGGGGCACTTTGCCGGACTTGAGAGCGCGTTTGGTTAGAACGACGTCGCCTTGATTGTCCTCCACCAACAAGATTTCTACGTAATTCACGCTATTTGGCTCGCTCATAGCGTACTATCCCTCTTTGGAAGCGTAAAGTAAAACGTCGAGCCGTTTGCTGGCTCTGATTCGGCCCATATACGTCCCCCGTGACGTTCAACTATCTTCTTGACGACAGCAAGTCCGATACCCGTTCCCGGGTACTCTTCACGCGCGTGGAGGCGTTGAAATACGGCAAAAATCCGTTCTGCGTATTTCATGTCAATACCGATCCCATTGTCGNNCATCGCTCCGAAACTTTATCGCATTGCCTAACAGGTTCTGGAAAAGCTGAATAAGCTGGGACTCGTCGCCGAGCACGGTTGGCAATCGATCGTGCGTAACCACTGCGTGGCTCTCCTCCATGGCGACTTCAAGATTCGCAGTCGCTGCGGAAAGGACGTTATTTAAACGGATTGGCATGAACGACTCTCCCCGCGTGCCCACACGTGAATACGCCAAAAGGTCATTTACGAGCGTGTGCATTCGTTTTGCGCCTTCGACGGCAAACGCGATGTATTGGTCAGCATCAGCGTCAAGTTTTCCTTTGTAGTCCTCCTCAATTATTTGAATGTAACTCGTTATCATTCGCAGTGGTTCTTGCAGGTCGTGTGACGTGACGTACGCAAACTGTTCTAGTTCAGCGTTAGATCGTTGGAGGTCGGCGAGTGAACTGTCGAGTTGGAACTCCATTTGCTTGCGCTCAGTGACGTCTCGCGCGACTATGAGAAGTTCAGCTGGTTGCCCCGAGGCATCTTCAATCGTGGAGATATTTGCTTCTATGTCGACCGTTTCTCCATTTTTCCGGAGCAGTTGCGAGTCAGTGCGGACGGTTTCTTTTTTCCCACGGCTAGGCTCTGTTCTCGCGAGGACAGCTCCGACGAGGAACTTACGTGCATCGGGGATCAGCGAACGAAACTCAGGAGAGAGGAGATCCTCGAACGGCTTTCCTAGTATCTCTTCCCGTGATCGCTGGGTGAGACGTAAGGTAGCTTCATTGCAATCGGTAACCGTCTCGTCCAACGCCGCGATCACTATTCCGTCTGCCATAGTTGCGAGGGTGATGCGCAGTTTTGCTTCAGATTCTGCGAGTGCCAACTCCGCTTTCTTGCGCTCGGTGACGTCTCGGAGGACCGCCACAGATGCCGTGTACTGTCCCGCAGCATCTCTAATCAAGGAGACATTCGCTTCCACATCAACACTTTCTCCACTTTTCCTGAGCAATTTCGCGACGTTAAGGATGTTTCCTTTCTCCAGAAGCTCAGGGTGCTTTTCGAAGATCTGCGAATGAAACTCAGGAGCGAAGAGATCCAATAACGGCTTTCCTATCACTTCTTCCTTGGATCGTTGGGTCATGCGCAATAGGGCTTCATTGCAATCGGTAACCTTGTAGTCCAACCCGACGATCACTATTCCGTCTGCCATAGTTGCGAGGGTGATGCGCAGTTTTGCTTCAGATTCTGCGAGTGCCAACTCCGCTTTCTTGCGCTCGGTGATGTCACTGCTTATTTCGAGAATGGCGGACGCATTGCCCCCCCCATCCTTCATCAGGGTCCAGCTGCTCGCGACAGTGACCTCAACGCCATCGCGCGTTACGTTGATCAGCTCCCCTTCCCACAATCCGCTGTCCATAAGCTTAGGCCACAGCGCTTCGCGCGATTCAGGGAACCTTGTATGTAACAGCGCGTTCGCGTTTTGACCTTCAGCCTCGTGCTTAGTCCATCCATACAGGCGCTCGGCGCCACGGTTCCAGTACGTTATGGTCCCTTCTGGGTCCAAGGTCTTGACGGCGTCGTGCGCCGCATCAAGCATCGCCGCCTGCTTTCGCACAGCCTCTTGAGCCGTCTTGAGAGCAGTGACATCGACAATCGAAACCACACTTCGTTTGGTTCCCGGAACCAGTGCTGCCGTCACAAAGACTTCTCTTCGCGTTCCGTCTTTTGTAATGAGTCTGAACTCATACTCTTTCGGAGCCCTGGCCGCATCGCGTCGACGTGCACGATGATATGTTTTTATCCTCTCAAGATCTTCCGGAGCGACGAATTCTGTCCACGGTTTCAGGCCTTCAACTTCGTTCTTACTGAAACCGGTGAGCTGCTCCAGCTTGCTATTTCCTATAGCAACAGTCATGTCTTCTTCCAGAATAGCCATGCCCGTCGCAGTACTCTCAAAAATGGCGCGGTAGTACGCCTCGCTTTCGAGCAGGGCGTGCTCCATTTGTTTGCGGTCACTGATGTCTACGAAGCTCTCGAGCAGGTACGCGTGTCCCCTGAGCGTAATTCTGCTCACTGATTTGAGGATCGGACGGCTCTTCCCGTCTGCCGTAAGCAAAACGCGTTCTGCATTGTCGACGGTCTGCCCGAGATCAGTTATCGGGCACCGTCCCACCTCGGCAGGACAGATAAATCGATGGCAGACTGAACCTATGATTGCGTCCTTCGAAGATCCATAGAGGTGTGCGCCCGTCGTGTTGACATCGACAATCGTGTGCGTTATCGGATCAATAAGCACGATTCCCGCTTGCACTGATTCGATAATGGCTTTTTGCTCGGAGATATCCCGGACTATTGCTGTTGCGAACGTGCCCTCTTTCGTTTTCCACGAGGCGAAGCTTGGCTCTGCAGGAAACTCGGTACCGTCTTTTCTACGCCACAGCGTGGATGACGGCGGCACGTAGGTTTCACGAGTGCTTAGTGTGGAGAGCATCTTGAAGAAGCCAGCTTTGGCGGCTTCTGGAAGGATTGCCGTGACTGATTGGCCCGTGATATCATCGGCTGTCCATCCGAAGGTTTTTTCGGCAGCCTTGTTCCAATAGGTCACGGTGCCCTGCATGTCCATGGAAAAAATGGGGTCCGCCGCCGCGGCGGTGGCTGCACGGAACCGGTTTTCGCTCTCCTTGAGTTGTACCTCGAAGGCGTGCCTGGCCAACGCCAGTTCAACGTTGGGAAGAAGTGAAGCTGTATCGATCGGCTTCAGTATGAAGCCGTAAGCGCCCGTGTTCTTGATCTGCTCTTGTGTGGACTCGTCTGCCTGACCCGTCAAGAAGATTACCGGGATTTCAAACTGATCTTTGATCTCGCGAGCCGTTTCTATGCCATTTTTTTCCCCTTTTAGGAGTATGTCCATAAGAACGAGATCTGGATGCAGCTCCTCAAGTGTGCGCAGAGCGACTTCACCAGTTGCGGCCACAGCCGGAACGTCATAACCGGCGCGCTTAAGGCGCTGCGCTATGTCCATGGCAACGATGGCTTCATCTTCAACGACGAGAATCGTGGTCATTCTCTCCGCTCTTCCCTATACGCGCCCCGCTTGTGTAAATGTGATGATAAACGTCGTCCCTTTCGTGCGATCGAGCGTGATGGTACCGTCAAGCTGATTAATGAGCGCAGTCACGAGCTGCATACCCAGCGAGTCGGTCGCTCGAAAGTCGAAATTCGGTGGGGGGCCCACGCCATTGTCGGCAACCGTTAACTCGCACGTACCGTTGATTTGGTGGAGGGCTATGGTAACTTCGCCCGTCGCCCCGTCTGGAAACGCGTGCTTTAACGAGTTTGACACAAGTTCGTTAATGATGAGCGCGCAGGGGATGGCGGTGTCCACGCCGAACAGGACGTTTTCGACGTCGGTAGTGATCGTGATTGCCCCCGGAGCAACGTTGAACATCCCCAGAAGCTCGTCGACGATGCTGTCGACGTAATCCCTGAAACTAATCTCCGCTAGCGAATCCGAACGGTACAGCTTCTCGTGAATAAGCGCCATTGATCTGATCCGGCTCTGGCTCTCTTTGAGCATTTCGACCGTTTCTGGCTCGGTAGCTTGCTGAGCTTGTAAGCTGATCAAGCTCGATATCACCTGCATGTTGTTCTTGACCCGGTGATGAATCTCCTTGAGAAGCGTCTCCTTCTCCTTGAGGGTTATCCTGATCAACTCATCTGCCTGTAGCTTAGCGATTACCACCCCCACCTCGTTACCAATGGCGATGAGCAGCTCTTTCTCGGCTTGAGAGAAGGTGTGACGTGTAAAACTCCCCACGTTGAGCGCCCCTATACGCGTATCATAGCGATACAGCGGCACCACAGCGAGAGACTTAAGTCCCAATTCAGCGGCATGAGGCACGCGCAACGCCTCGTGACCGTCGACAAAAAGAGGTTTTCCCTCAACCAGAACACGAGCGTATGCTGCATCATCAAGGGGGATGTTCCTTATGGCTTCAACAGCGATATCGGGAATGCCGGTTGCGTAGCACAGGTTCGCACGGAGGGCGTTATAGTCGTGGAGATGGATCGTTCC
>PMIN01000246.1:2412-19422 GCA_003158275.1 Methanobacteriota archaeon | reverse complement strand
ACCGGCCATAAACGGATTATCAGGCGGCGCGTTTGCAAAGGTAACCAAACGGGTGCAAAGCTGCGGATCGATGCGAGCAAGCTCCTTGATGACTCTACCCATGCGCAGCGCGGCCTCGATGTTGATGCCCGCTTTGGTCGTAGCGATGTTCACGGAGGCACACACCTTTTCTGTCGTGCTCAGTGCCTCCGGAATCGAGCTCACGAGTGCCTCATTCCCGATTGTAAAGCCTTTCTGGACGAGGGCCGAGTAGCCACCGATAAAGTCGACGTTCAACTCGGACGCGGCTTCGTCCATCGCGCGTGCTATCAATGGACCAGATTGCGGATGGACGTCGATCATGGAGCCAATGGGAGTTACCGAGATGCGCTTGTTTACTATCGGCAACGAATACCGCGCCACCGCTCGGTCGGCTTCTGAACGCAAATTAGACGCAATAGACACGATCCGATCGTGCACAGCTTGGGCCATTCGTTCAGGGTCGTCTCGCACGCAGCCCATCAAGTTGATGCCCACAGTGACTGTCCGTATATCGAGGTGCTCGTAGAGGAGCATGTCGAGTGTCTCGAGTATTTCATCAGCGCTGAAGATCATACCTTCCCCTTTAGCGTAGCACTATGCGAGCATAGCTACAGCGGGCTTTCGCCGACGATAAACTTAGTCTTTGCGGTGTTTCACGGCGTGCACCGGGCTTGCCATTCAAGTCACACTCGAGCCACCAAAGCGCCAGTCGCGAGAAGAGAAGCGAACGCTGACTGACGGCGTCCGATTTCGGTTCGGCTGGCGCAAGTTCGCCTTGCAATGTGAGCGATTGCTAACCAATAACTTCGGAAACGCTTTATAAGGCCGCGTGAGATGCAAAGAAAAAAACGGACCCGGAGGGATTTGAACCCTCGACCACCGGCTTAGAAGGCCGGTGCTATATCCTGACTAAGCCACGGGCCCCTTTTATTCCATGCTAGCAACTCATACTTATAAATGTGTCAAATAGGGCGACTAAGCAGCGGGTCGCTTTCAGCAGCAGGACTCCGGCCTCTGAAGCATCTGTCGTAGCGCAACAGACAATGAAAAAAGCACCGGCATCTGCGCTCCGCACGGATGCCTTCGTCCTCCACGTATCGCAGGCGTTTTCGTGTGGGTCGCAGCTTGCACGGAGCCGAGCCCAGTTTAAGCTCAGATAAGTTCATCGGCCTTCATAGTAGCACACTTCGGCGATCTCGACTGCGATGATCTTGCCTGGACCCTCGTCCTCAATGCCACGCAGCCGGCACGTGTGTTCGCGCAGCTCGAGCTGAACCCGGGCCGACATAACCTCACGTTCTTCATAGAAGTCGCCTACCCGGTGTGAGACTTTTTGCATGGAAATGGTTTTGTTGCGCACGCGCGCTAAAACCCCAGTCGTGCCGATCGCAAGGTCGTGCCGACTCGTGTCCGTCACAAACACTTCGTCACCAACGTCAGCCGCAAAAACAATTGGGATGTTATGAGCACTGCGCAACTCAAACGTTCTAACGCGCTTTATCTCGAAGTCGTCGATTGACTCTTTTGATATACCGGTCAAAGCTAGATGTCTCATATGCTCACCCGTACATGACCTGAGTTGGCCCCTTCGTTTCGGCCTGTTCTGCCCCTTGAACCTGTTCAGCAAGCTTGTGTAGCTCTGTTTCGATCTGGTCCGCTTCCTCAACCAGCTTATGCGTGCTGATGTTCAAGTTCAATACGTTGCTTACCACGTCGATGACGCGAGCTGCTGCGCGTGGATCAGGAGTGGGACCTTGGGTTTCTCCCAAGAGGCAAAGTGCCGGGAGCTTGTTAACATGACTCTCATTCATTATACTTCCGGCGATACCCGAGATGCTTCCCGTCACCAAGGTCTCGGTTTTGTCCTTCACGAGAGCGAGTTGTTCGGCGCCAGTCGCGGCGGCATAAACGGTGCGTTCTTCGCGCATCGTGGCGATACCGGCGATCGGTATGTTGAGTTTTGCGTTCAAGCTCTGAGCCCAGCCAGTAACTGATTTCCCTATGTCATAAGCAATCATTGGGTGAATGAGGATATCCGATAGCACTACGAGGAAGTTGTTTTGAGGATCCTCGTAGATTCTGACTGGGGCGTACGTGAGTCCATCAAAGAGCACCGTAATGGGCGGAAATAGGCGAGATTCGATAGTTCCTATCTGCTTCATTTTGAGCTCGGATGCTATTTGTGTGGCCACGATGTTGCCAACGAGGCCGATTCCTGGGAACCCCTCGAGGATTACGGGGTTCTTTGAGCTCACCTCTTCTTCAATAATCATGTTAACGTATTCGTTATCAGTCGTTCCGGCTTTCATAATGTATCAGCGTCCATAATTACTCACTTTCTAAATAATGACCCATTACTAAGTAAATACTTTATCTAACCATTCCACGACTCTTCTCTTGATCTCAGAACGGCGCCTTGGATAATCGCGTCCGTTGCGGAGCGCATATAAACAATGCGCCGCAAAGAACGTATAGGTCTCATAGCCCACAGGTCGTGACTGCAATTCAAGAATATGCGTTCAAGCGAGGATTCAAGAAGGATGCCAATCAGCGGGTTGTCGAAGCACTCAGAGTGTGCTTTGGCATCGATATCAACGTGCGCGACGAAGAGTACCGCTTAAGCTACGGGGCACTGCAAAAGATTACGATACGTGTGGCCGACACGTTGCTCGTCGATACCGAATCTAGTGCCAGCGTTCCCGAAGCGGTAATGATCGATACGAACGCGCGGTTCCGCTGTTTTCTGGAAAAAGCAACCGGATACACAGCAAAACAGCGTGCAAAAAAGGCTCAAGAAGCAGTAAAACGCGCCAAAGAGGGTTAATCTGCTCTCCAGCTCTACCCTACTCGACGTAGATTGCCGGTTTCATGGGAAGTGCTCGCCTCGCGCGATTCGCAGGATCGTACACGTTATCGTTTTCTGCGCAGACATACACGTGTTTTCCAAATTTTCGCGTCATGTAGTCCTTAGCGGCGAGAAGAACGTCTGATTCGGCCTTGAAGTCCAGCGCGTCGGCAGATGGAGCCTCGTGAGCGAGCGATTTGGCAAGATCGGGTGCGATACGAGCGATTTCTTTTACATAGATACGCAGGAGGGGGTCATCTTTGGCTCGGGCAATGATGTTCTTGATCGACGGATCATCTAGGCCGCGCGCGACGGCGTAGAGGGTGTATTTCCACTGAGCCGGAAGGTAGATAAAAACTGATTCGGTTTCCCGCTTTATTGCGGCTTGTATGTTTGAGATGTCACTGATCACTCCATCTAAAACGCCCTTTTGCGGAAGTGTTTCGGCATAAAGATCGTCGTACAGCGGGAATTCTGCGAGGGAAATATACCCAGACTTCTGCATTCTCTCCCACAGCTCCTCAGCAATGTGAGGCACAACAGGCGCTAGCACCCGGAGCCATATATCGATGATGTCCCAGAGCGTGCGACGCTTCTCGTTGCCGTCCAAAATCATCGATTTATACTCTTCAACCCGGTTTAAGTGCTCAAAAAACGCTTCAGTGACGTACTTTCTGTACGAAAATTGATGTGCGGATTCTGACGTTTTTGATACCATAGCCTTAGTCGCTGCTAGTATCCATCGACTCGCAAAGGAAAGCTGCCCATTGTATTCCGGCCTCGCCGCTTCGACATCCCTCTTCGTTGCGTTCCAAAACCTTAGAAGCCTCTTTTTGACCGTGTCGACTTCTTTTTCCCTCCAGTCAACGGTTGAATTCAGATCGGCAATGGACACTAGACAGAGCCGCACGAGGTCCGCGCTATAAACCTCCGGAACCGTCGCAATGGGAATTACGTTGCCCTTGCTTTTCGACATCTTCACCCCTTCGCGAACGAGAAGCTCGTTGAGAGTGACGATCTTTGGCCAGCACGTCTCCGGAAACAGTATCGCGTGATGGAACAAAAAGAAGCTCAAGTGATTGGATATGTGGGCGACGGCAGTGTGCCGATGATCGTTCGGGTACCAGTATATGAAATCCTTTCGTGCAGCTCTGATCACCGTCTCTGGCAAACCTGTTTGCTGGCAGACGTCCGCAACGTCGCCCTCGCCCAGGAAAACGTGGTCAAAGAAGGCGGGCGTTAGCCGCTCAGGGTCACACTCGCGTATATGCTTGATGACGGTATAGAGCGCCATGTAGATAACGGAATCAGAAAGCGGCTCAATTATCCAGTGCTCGGTTGAGAAGGGAAATTCCGTCCCAAGCCCTCTACGCCGAACGCACGGTCGTTGATCGAGCCACTCAAACGTCTGGACGAACTGTGTTCGGTATGTCTCTGGTACGATTTCAAGCTGGTCAAGCAATTCGAATGCCTTTTCTTTCCAGTGAGGGTCTCCATAGTTGAGGAAGTACTGGCCAGGCTCTACGGCGACAACCACCCGGCCGCCGCATCGACAGAGCCCTTTTGTTGAGGTCTCATAAATGCTCGACGCGGCATTTCGACTATTGAGGAATTCAACGACATCCTGCTTGACGTCGCGCACTAGCCTGCCATCAAATTGCTCGGCAGTTTGCTTAAGAATCCCGGTATAAAATTCCTCCCTGTAGAGTATGTTGGTAATATGGCTCAGCGTCTTGTCGTCGTGTTGAGATCGAACGCCGTAACGTTCGCATAGCTCTGCTGCGGGAAAATCCCCGTACCCGTCGATTTTGACGAGAGATATTGGCCGTATAGCTTCAATATCGCTTCTTAACGAGGAGAGATCGACGTCTAAACCTATGCTCCCGTGCTGCTTTAGGTCGTTCAGCGCGGCCCAATCATAGGGGGCGTGAGCGGGGACACTCATGACGATTCCGGTACCGTGATCAGAATCGACGAAAGACGCCGGAAGAATAGGTATTTTACGCCCCAGAGGGCTGACGCAATGAGCCCCGAGGAGTGACGTGCCCTGGAACTCCTCAATGATAGTGACCTCCCGCTGCTGATAGCGCAACTTGGTGGCGCTTTGGTGGGAAATGATCCACGTCTCACCGTCGACGTAGGCTTTGACGTAGGTCGCGTTTGGCGCAACCCAGAGATTTGTTACCGCAAAAACTGTTTCTGGGCGGAGCGTGGCCGTGACGACATAAGCTTCGTCTAAAGAGAACTTGATCCCGACGTAGTCGTCGATTGATATCTTCTCAACGTCGCCGCCGGCGATATCGTCTTCCCCGACGGCGTTTTGATCGATCGTGCAGAAGAGCACTGGGTGTTGTCCGCGCACGATCAGCCCGAGCTCCATCAGCTTGCCGTACTGCCAGCGAATAAACTGGTTGTAGACGAGGTCGCCGGTGGTAAACTGCCGGGACCAGTCGATCGAGAAGCCCATCTTCTTGAAATCCGGCGCGATCTTAGCCGCAAAGTAGTTCGCGATATTCCAAGGATCCACAAACGAGTTGACGATCTGCTCAACGTGCGACTCGTCGTCCTCATAGAGGCGAACGTAGTTCTTATAAAGCGTTATCGTCGCGCTTTCGCAACGCTCTATGCACGAGCTAATAGCGAGGATGGGCGTCCCTGTGATGTGCCACGCCATCGGCCACAGGACGTTGTGGCCGTTCATTCGCATGAACCGAGCGTGGATATCAGCAAGGTTATAGGTCCGCGTATGGCCTATATGCTGGGGTCCGCTCGTGTACGGATACGGCGTCGTTAAGAAGTACTTCTTCGGCCCTGCGCTTGTTGGTTCAAATATCTTGTCGCGAAACCAACGATCCTGCCACTTCTTCTCAATTGCTCGAATTTCAGCAAGTTCAGAAGTTACCACTTGCACTTCCTGCGGCGAGTCGCAACGATTAGAAAATAGTTATTTGAACAAGCGACCTGATCGGAACGTTCTGGACTTGATCAATCCCTTTCTTGTTAATAAGAACCGCTACCGATAGCGGCGTTGCTTTCATATCCTTGATGCTCTCTATGATTTCAATCGCCGTGCTTCCAGTGGTTATTACATCATCGACTATCGCGCAGCTTTTTCCCGCAATATCAGCGAAGTTTTGACTAAATGAGCCCTTAACGCCGCCATTTTCAGATCCCTTTTGTTTTTGTGGAACAAACACTGCGAGCTCTGCTCCGATTTCATCGGCGACAAGCGTCGCAAGAGGTAGTCCACTCAGCGCGACGCCGATTACTACGTCAGGATCACCTGTCTCCAAGATCATGTCGACCAACGCGAGCGAGACGAATCTGAGCCTCTCTGCTTTTTGCCCAATCTCGCTCCAGTTTACGTATATGTCCTTTGGCACGGGCTCTTGTGAACTCTTGGAGCGGGTGAGAAGCCACGTTGCCGTTTCTCGTGATATGTTCAGTTCGTCGGCTATCTCTCCGGAACGCAACCCTTTCTCGCGTAGTTCCTGCGCTTTGCTTATGAGATCGTTCAAATCGTTCATATTCTGACCCTTCCACCTGTCAAAGTTACCTCTTCACCGGCTTAACTCTCACCTCAGATCCGCAGACCGGACAGATCGTTTCCGTTTCATAAAACCGACCACATCCGACACATCTGCGTCTCCATTTCAGCACGCGTTTGATGCGTGCCTGCTGGATCGGCTGCGTCTCTATCCCGAGGCGCGCCGCGACATTTTGAATGGAATAATCATCCGTAACCAGCGTACCGCTTACTTCAAGTGCCTTCGCCAGCAAGTCAATATCGGCTTGAGACAGCCTAAGATGGTCACCCGTCGACTTAGCCTTTTCCGTGACAACGTCTATTGCTTTTTTCAACGGCTCTTCGATTTTCAGGCCCTCCTTTAGAAACTCTTGCAGTACTACTGTCGCTTGAGAGCTCTTCAACTCGCGGGTTACCTCAGGAACTGTGTACATAGAGCCAACGACGTGAACGCCATAAATAAACACTGGAGCGTCAAGCACGTACGTTTTAGACATCAGCCGTGCATATGTGATTGATTCAATATGGATTTTTTCTAGCATATAGTCACTCAAGGCGAGTTCCCCAGCTAGCATAGGCGGCTTTATTTGATTTCGTGGGCGGCAGCGGCATACCCTCGCCTGCGCGCCGCGATCTCTGTAGCATCTAGCCTTTCAGGCGGCACATCTGGCAACGCTGCATCTGTTGCTGGTTAACGTTCAGAAGGGCTGTTCAGTCCTCTCCGGGCCGGAGAAAGGTTTTTATTATCGCTGAGTGCTCTATCAATGAATACTAAATAGAGGTGCACTCAATGACGAACCTGCCAGAAAAGGTAGTCAACAACTTTAGCGCTGTGAAGACTGTAGTATTCGCAACCGTGAGCGACGCCGGTATACCGAACGTTGTACCCAATCAATTCGTCATCGTAAAAGACCCCGAAACAATTCTCGTCGGTGACAACTTTTGGCACAAAACTGCTGACAACCTGAAGAAGCCAAATTGTACCGTAGCCATTACATTGTGGGAGGGTTATGAAGGCTATCAACTCAAGGGCATAGCAAACTATGTGACTGAAGGACCTGACTACGAGATGATGAAACAGAAGATCAAGAGCCGAAATGAAAAACTGCCTGCAAAGGGCTGTGCGATACTAAAGGTAACAGAGGTCTACGACCTCGCTCCAGGGCCAAACGCAGGAAAAAGAATCGCATAACCGGCCAACCCCCAACTAACAGCAGTTGCGGCAGTTTTCAAAGCTGTGCAACGATCGTTAGTTAGGACCCTTCAATAACTCGTTGCTCAGAGCCGGGAGCTGGAGATGCTAGAGGTTAAAGAATGGCAGCAGATATATTGACTCTTTTTTCACAGTTCGGCCTCAAAAAAGAAGCCGGGGAGGTTTACCTTCATCTGCTACAGACCGGACGACGAACTGCAGTTGAAGTAGCCGAATCGCTTCATCTCACTAGTCACGGTGCTAACAAGGTCCTGCTAGCGCTTTCGAAACAAGGACTCGCTAAGCGTATATCGACCAATCCGGAAACATTCGTAGCTGCATATCCGTCCTCCTTGCTAAATCCTGCCATTAGTAAAGAGGCCGCGAAGTTACAGGACCTCAGCGAGGCGCGAAATACGCTGCTCGAGCTGTGGGACGTTGAGCGCACAAAAGCGCAAGGCTTACCTATCGAATGGTGTCCGATCGAAGAGGGTTTTATCGTTCTGTACGACAAAGACGACATTATCGACCGGCGTCTCGAGACCTTCCACGCCACAGAAAAAAGGCTCTGGATCATCTCTACCGAGTTTTGGCTCCTTCGATGGGACAAAGTGCTTTGCGACTATTTTGTCGGTGATGAGGACAAATGCAGGATCGAAGATCTAAGGATCCTAATTCCGATTACGCCAAACAATATCGATGCAGTAAAGCAGCTTTCTAAGTGCTTCAAGATACGACACTCACCTATGATGAGCAATTTCGCGGTCGTTATTTCAGACTGCAAAGAGGCGATGTATACGGGCGTAACAAAGGATCTCGACGAGTTAGAGCGAGTCGAACTCACCCCGTCGCTGTGGTCGAACAACAGCGGATTTATTGAAATCCAGAGTTCCCTGTTTCAATCACTCTGGGACAGAGGGATAGACGCCCGTTTGAGGATACAAGAGATAGAGACGGGTAAGCCCATCGAGATCACGCGCGTCATTACTGACTACCAGGAGATCGTACAAGACTTCGCGTCGCTTATAAACACTGCCCAAAAAGAGATATTCTTGTGGGGCAGAAGCGAGGCTTTGCCGATTCTCGCACCACTCATCCCAAAGGATGCGCGACAACGAGGTATTGACGTGATTGTAATGGCCGAGATTAACAAGGATAATCTGCAAGCGGCACAAGAAATCGCGAAACGTGCCGATGTGCGCCATATCCCTCAGATTGTGCATAGCACGGGGGTAATCATCGATCAGCAAGTAATGCAAGTGTTGCTTTATTCATTTAGTGATAAGGGCGCAGAGCTCTATAATTCAATTTATACGAATACAAGGAGCTTCGTTGAAACGCAGCACTCGATGATGGAAGACATGTGGCACTCAGGAATCGAGCTGCGGTACAGAGAACAAGAGCTGACGGCAGGACGAGTGGTGCAGACGATCCAAGTCATAAAGAAAAGGGAGGACGTCTACAAAGCTTTCTACGAGATGCTCGACAGATCGAAAAATGAATTCAACGTGATACAAACTCGTATGGGGGTAAAACGGCTCTATAATTTGATCAAGGATAGAGAGATGCCTAAGATTACGTATCGTTTGCTGGCACCTATTGAAAGCGTCAACATCGAAGAAGCACGTCTGCTTACGAAGTATTTTGAAATTCGTCATCTTGAATCGGAGACTGGGGCAGCAATTTTTATATCCGATGATGACAAGCTGCTCGGAACGAGTTATATTTACGACACCGGCGACATAGATAATGTGATATACAAGTCAGCCTTCAGAACGGACATTTCTGAGTTCATTTTTATCGAAAAGGAGCTCTTTAACAGCTTCTGGTACAACGCGACGCCACTAAATATTAGAGAGCAGGAGCTCCCGATTGACGTGGTAAAAGGTGTGATCGACGCGGGGAAGCCCGAAAAGCGACCTGCAAGACGCTAATTTTGACAACGGCCCGTACAGCGTATCTGCTTCTGAAAAGTTCTGCTAACATCAGGTAGCTGCCCAACGCTCTGACGCCGATCGTGTACCCTAGATTTTCTGAAAATATTAGGGAAAACTGTGGACGCCGTGGGCCGTTCTACTCACTGCTCTTTGGAGTCTACCTTGTTGAGCGCGTATTCTGATTTAAAGATGCTCAAAGGAACATTTTTTATATATAACACGACGTCAATATGTGGAGGGTGTCATCATGACGCGTGGAGTATTGCATAAAGACGTTTCGACGCTTAGCGGGGTCAACGTAGGGAAGGTAAGAGATGTTCTGATTAACTGGGATAATAAGGAAATTTCATTAGATGTCTCAAAAGGCTTGCTCAAAGGAGAAACAATTGTTCCGTGGTCGAAAATCATAAGCGTCGGCGATATCATTATAGTTTCTGATGATTTAGCCCCTGAAGGCAGTAAGTGAGCGCCCTCAATGCGTTGCACTCGCTGCAGGGTTCCCCCTATAATTAAACTATCATTTCACGTATTTCTCTCGATTTGACCGTTCTCTCACGAACGACTCGTATCAAACGCTCGTCTAGTAGCCAATGAAAGGTTTTGCCGTTGTGTTCGACTGCGCGGGTACGCTTCTCGAGAAATATCGCGTAGCGAAGGATGTTGACCAAGGCATGCTCTTGCATCAGATAGTATCCCTCAGTTTCATAGGGACGCGGCTGGACTACGTGCTTGCTGTGTTTCAGCTGGATGTTCCCAAGGACTTAGAAGGCGTGCCCACTGACTTGTCCATCGCGGATTTCTTGGACATCTACAACGTAGATCTCGTAGTTGTTTGCGCAAACGTCCCGGTTGCTAAAACAACGGTGTTGCGCGCCGTTGCGCGTGATGCGAAGAGCCGAGTCAAGGATCTAGTCGATGTAGTCGATGAAGTCAGAAAAAGTTGCAGCGCGTCGTACTTCACCGGCACTGCGGCCATCGTCGATATTGAACAAGGCAATATCCCGTACGTTCTTGCCACCTGCGGAGAACTCTTCGAATCGGCCCGTCCCGTTATTGATGAGCTCAAACGTATTGGGGGTGACATCTACGTGGCCTCGGGTGATGCGAAAAACACCCTTTATGCACTCGCTGACCGCATTGGTATTCCGTACGAGAATGTCAGAGACATCGCAACTCCGGGCGCAAAAGAGCAACTGGTCCACGAACTTAAGGAAGAATACCGTTACGTCGTAATGGTCGGCGATGGGATAAACGATATCCCCGCGCTGAGAGCCGCGGACCTTGGAGTTTTAACGATACAACAGAAAGAGGAACGTCCCGCAACGCTCTACGAAGCAGCCGATCTCGTAATAAAAGATATAGCGCTCTTACCTGGCATATTAAAAAACATTATTACAAATAACAGTTATAATGGTACGGGGTCGAAGGAGGCAACACTTTAATGGCCGTCTTGATAGAAGTCGAAAACTTAGTCAAAACGTTCGGCGAATTTGAGATATTAAAAGGCATCAATTTCACCCTTGACGAGGGCGAGGTACTTGGAATCATAGGCAAGAGCGGGGCCGGAAAAACCGTCTTACTGCACGCCATACGAGGTTTGAAAGAGTACAAGCCAACGAGTGGCAAAATCTATTACAACGTCGCGTATTGTCGAAACTGTCGACACGTCGACGTACCCAGTCGAGTCGAAAGACCTTGTCCCATATGTGCCGGAAAGATGCAGTTCTACCGAGTCGACGCGTGGGCAGACGAAGAGAGCGATTTGCAACGCGACGTTAGAAGCCGCGTTGCGATAATGCTACAGCGCACTTTCGCCCTTTACGGAGACGAGCGCGCGATAGAAAACGTCATGAGGAGCTTCACAGAACGCGGGTACGGCGATTCTGAAGCAATTTATAAAGCATCTGAACTTATTGATCGGGTAAAGTTATCACATCGAATGATGCACATGGCGCGCGATCTCAGCGGCGGAGAGAAACAGCGGGTTGTTTTAGCACGCCAACTCGCAAGATCGCCGATCATCTTACTCGCTGATGAACCCACCGGTACCCTAGACCGGAAGACAGCAGAAATTATCCACAAAATAATCCAACACGAAGCCAAAACGAACGACATGGCTGTGCTGGTCACCTCGCACCTTCCTGAAGACATTGAATCGATAGCTGACAGAGCGATACTGCTTGATGATGGGAGGGTAACAAAGGAAGGCGCCCCGAAAGAAGTTATCGATGAGTTTTTGAGCACCGTCGGGGAAATAAAGAAACACGAGGTCGCCTCTGGCGAGACGATAGTGAAAGTGACGGAGCTTGAAAAGAAATACGTGACACTCGACCGCGGCGTAATCAGAGCCGTCAGCGACGTGTCATTTAATATCCAAGAAGGGGAAGTCTTTGGCCTCATCGGATTAAGCGGGGCCGGAAAAACAAGCGTATCTAAGATCATCGCAGGTGTGCTCGAGCCGACGAACGGCGAGGTGCAGGTGCGCATCGGCGATGACTGGGTGGACATGACTATGCCTGGTCCCGACAACCGAGGAAGAGCGAAGCCGTACATTGGCGTACTCTACCAGGAATATGACCTTTACCCATTCCGCGACGTGTTGGATAACCTGACGAGTAGCATAGGCTTGGAACTTCCCGCTGAACTTTCAGAGCACAAAGCGGTACAGACTTTGATGGCAGCCGGCTTTAGCGAGTCGACGAGCGAGCGCATCCTTGCTAAAGCGCCGGATGAGCTGAGTCAAGGAGAGCGGCATCGGGTAGCTCTCGCACAGGTTCTAATTCGGGAGCCCAACCTCGTTATACTGGACGAGCCCACAGGGACAATGGATCCAATCACCAAGAAAGACGTGTCAAACTCAATTCTGACTGCGCGCGCGGAAATCGGCGAGACGTTTATGATCGTATCGCACGATCTCGATTTCGTTCTGGAGGTCTGCGATCGGGCCGCGCTCATGCGCGGGGGCAAGATTATCTCCATCGGACCGACGGCGCAAGTGCTTGACGTTTTGACGGAGCACGAGAAAGCGGCCACCTGACGAACGCATAATAACGGTATGTGCGCCAAGTTCATCATTCTCGACGGGAAACATGTTGTGCTCGATCGTGCGACCCGCACGTTGCGCGATGCGTTTGAACTCACAAATACCCCCTACCGCGACGGCCTGCTTGTGGGCATTATAAAGGGGAGAAAAACGCAAAAACTGGACGTCATCAAGGAATATGCGGTTTACACAAACAAAGGCGAGATCAGAATTGAGGTCGATGAACCGAGCCGGCGCCTTTGGCTGCGCACTTATAAAATATTTGTTGGGACCAAGGTCCACTGGTCCCAGCCCCAGATAGTATCGGCTGGCCCAGTTCCAAGCGACCTTGAGGTCGATCGTGGTGAACGAGAATACGAGCGCTGGGATATTACATACAGCCTTGGCGGGTTTGATCAAACAAATACCTACCTTTCGTTTATGAAAAAGAGGCATACGGCCTCGTATGGAACAAACGCCATCGTTGGAAAAGCAGTCGCAGGCAGAAATGTCCTCGAAAAGCTCGAGAATGGAGATGAAATTCAAAGAATCGAGCCGATTGAGCGACTCGAATATATCACCGACAAGTTCACGACCTCTGACTTTGACATCGAACTTGAAGATGGAATGGAAGTCCATACCTGCTTCCGGGCAACGCTTTCAAGAGATGCGTCTGAGGGCGTAGAACACTTTTTGGCCCTTGCCAAGGACGGCTACTATCAAGTGGATGCAATGACAAACACCTATGTCGTGTCCACGCGCTTACACGGGCGATCGTGCCCCTTTGAAATGCTCGATGCGAGGAGCGAGGGCGCAATCACCGTCCGTACTTCTGGAAACGACTATGGCAACGTATTCATTTACAAAAGAGATGTGCCCTCAAATTCCAGCCATTCGGTCATCGGCTATGTAAGCGAGGGGCTAGAGCTCGTCAAAATCGCGACGCCAGGGCAGAGATTGCGCGTGTATACCGACCCTACCCGCATCATGTTGCTGGGCTTGCCCGTCGCGGCGATAGATGAGGAGGTCAATCGATTAGGCATTTCTCTTGAACGCGAAGGGTATGATGGCGAAGACGGCGTCGTTGTGCGTCAATCACCTCTCAACACGGTCGACATTCTCAAAGCTAGAAGTGTGAAAACCTTTGCAGTCCCTCACGATAAGCTTGTAAAAATTGAGCTTTATGAAGATCGTGCTCCTAAGACGGTAGCGTTCGTGAGAACGGTCACGGGTTTGAGAGATAATCCCGTAGGCTCGTTGCAAGCTTACGTAAAATATGGTAAGACGATCATGTTCCGCGCGCAGGGCGCGGAGAAGTTCGACATTGTGCCGGAAAACACGCCGACGACAAAAGTGAGCACCGCTGAAATCGGTGTTTCAAATCGCTCCTCCAAGTACGCTGGACTAATCGGCGTCCGACTTGAAGATAACGAAAAGTACGGACCAACCGGTGAGCGGTTCAACAGCACCAATATTGTTGGGAGGATACTGCACACACGACCCCTTCAAAACGTGCGTGAAAATGAGATGATATACGTTCACGAATCTCTGTGATTTCTATTTCTCGATAATTATAATATTAACCGCTGACATATTTACGTTATGAAACGAGTGGTGCAATGGTATCGGATGAGATTACAAAAATGGTCGTTCTTGCGGAATCAAGCCCCATTTTGCCCAGCGAGCTGGCGCTACGGGCTTATGAATTATCAACGGACGCCGTGGTGAAGGAGACGTGTTACGGGCTCATTGTTACGGGCTCAGAGCAAGCGGTCAATGAAACCATAGAAGAGCTGAGGAAACTGGACCCCTCCGGGATTTTCGTCAAGGACCGCGGGTTCCCCCCCGGCGATTCAAGAAGATGTCGCGCTGTTAGGGGGGGCGGTCCACGACCAGGCTTCCACCAGCTCGAGAAGGAATCTGCGATTCTTCCGAGCATATCGTATGGATTAGAGACCATCGAAGACCCATTGGACGTTAAACAACAAAAAAAGCCCGACAAGCTCAAGATCGACCGCTTCATCGAGATCATTGAAGAGCAGTCAAAAGAGGATGTCAATGGCTAAAATACTCATATTTCCGTCAAACAGTTTGATTCTATCTGACCTGGTCGCGCGATTCGGTCACGAGCCGCTTACGCTGATGCGCGTCATACGAAAGAAAATAACAGAAGTCGGAATAGATAGCCCACCGATTAACGTCACGCCAGAAGACCCTAAGAAGGGACTCAAGTATGCGGCGGTCGACGTCCCTTCTGGTGTGCGCGGGCGGATGGCACTTCTTGACCCCCTGATAGAAGAGGCTGAAGCCGCTATCATCGTTCACGAGGCCGATTACTCATTTGGATGTATGGGGTGCGCCCGAACGAATGAACTAGTCAAGTACATCGTTCGTAACAAGGATATCCCGCGCTTAGAACTCGCCTACCCGACGAACGACGATGAGGCGCGTGTATTCGTACGAAAGATCCGCGACTTCTGCGAGTCCCTGACGCACAAAGCGGAGGTACTCGCGTGACGCGAAAAATCAGAATAGCGCACCTCTCTTGTGGCTCCGAATACAGTGGGATCCAAAAAGAAATTGAAAATGCTGTCGCGTCCGTGAATGCTGAGCTAGTCTATCCAGAAGTAGATACCGACACGATTAAAGACGCGGTAAGCGAGTGGGGACTAGAAGTCGCCAGCCCTGATTTGCAGCTTATGATAGCGAGGGCCAAATCTATCGTGGATGGTGGCTTCCCGGTCGACGCGGTATTTATAACTACGTGCTTTCGATGCGCTGAAGGTGCAATAACGCGAAGCGAATTGCGACGTTATATCCATGAGCGTGCCAATTTGCCAGTTATCAGCTACTCGTTCACCGAACGGACTAGTGCAGGAACACTCCTTACGCGGATGGAAGCTCTCGTAACCACCGCGCTGAGAAGAACTCTTCTCGCGCGCGAAAAACAGACGGGATTAACTGCCGGCATCGATTCAGGATCGACAACCACAAAGGCCGTGGTAATGCGAGATAACGAGATAATTGGAGTTGGCTGGGTCGACACCACCGAAGTATTGAAGAGTGCCGAACTTGCGTATGCGACAGCGCTGAAGATGGCACGAGTGGACGAATCTGAAATTCAGGCGCTCGGGACTACGGGTTACGGTCGCTTGCTCATCGGAGAGGAGATGAAGGCCGCGCTCGTTCAAGAAGAGCTCACCGTAAACTCGAAGGGTGCCGTTTATCTCGCAGAGAAACAGAAAGGGCCTGCGACGGTCATCGACATTGGCGGCATGGATAACAAGGCTATTTCGGTCATAGATGGCATTCCCGGCGGCTTCACCATGGGCGGAATTTGTGCCGGAGCTTCAGGTCGTTTTCTCGATATGACCGCACGTCGATTAGGAGTCGACATCAGTGAATTGGGGCCCTTGGCGTCCAAAGGAGACCATAACCGTTTGACAATGAACAGCTACTGTTACGTTTTCGGAACGCAAAGCCTTGTCAACGCACTCTCGCTCGGAGCTAGCAAAGAAGACGTTGCAAGTGCGGCCTGTTACAGTGTCGCAGAACAGGTCTTCGAACAGCAGCTTCAAGAGTTAGAAATTGTAGCTCCCGTCATCATGGTCGGTGGAACCTCGCTCATCAGCGGTCTGGTAGAAGCAATGCAAGACGTGCTCAGAATGAGCGTTGTGGTGCCTAGATATTCACAATACATCGGCGCAGTCGGATCTGCGCTGCTCGCTAGCGGGTTTATAGAATGATGCCACGTATGAAGCAAAACTTGGCCGGGCGTCGCGCGAGCCACGAAAGGGATTGCATACGATATGATCGATTCTGAAAAAGTGGCAGCAGAGTCTCCTGACAAGCAGGGGGCCCGCTTGATTGAAGAATTGACGTCTGACATCTTGTCTGACCTGGACGTCGCCCACTCGCTGTACAACATCAGAATCTTCATCGATCCCGACGAACCTGTGTTCATCTTATATGGTAAGCTTGCGATCTCACTTCCGGATATAAAGATTTCTGACGTCGCTACGATGACGCATACCGACGACGGGCTGAAGTTAGATATCAAGAACGAACGGTACGTCAACGATCTGCTCGATAAACTCGTTGAGCGTTATGGGAGGGCCAACATTTTGCAGCTCGATCGGTACACCGTCCTTGTCGCGACCGACGACGATATTCCCGACGAAACCATCTACGAGCCCACGACGGAGCTGAAGCGCAAAGTCATCGATTCAATACGGCGCGTCGCGCCCGAAGGCTACAGGATCATAAAGCACGATATTACAGAGGACTACGTCCTGTTCATAGCGTCTGAGGAGCCGATCAAACAAGAATGGATAAACCAGGGACGCAGGTTGCTCAAAGAGGCGGGACTATAGGATGTTAGAACCCCTCATGTACACTGGTGGCGTTTACCGACACGACGAGTTGATGGAGCTGGTTGAGGATCTCGGCGGCCACCTTCTGCAAAAG
>PMIN01000246.1:0-2367 GCA_003158275.1 Methanobacteriota archaeon | reverse complement strand
GCAAAGACGAATATCATTGGCCTGGCTCGAGGAGTGGGACGGCGCGCGGCACAGCTGACAAAGAGCGAGCGCGGGCTGATAAATGAGCACGATTTGGCGTTGTTTATTCTTGGAGATTTCCTGAGTTGCATAACAGACGTCAAATATCAGCTCTATGAGGATCTCGACGTCCCGATAATAGTAACTGGAGGCCCGGAATGCGAGGCAGTTCCCTACGCGTATGCATACATTGGGGGAATAGGACGACGCGCTAAAGGGTTTCACCGAGAATCTGAGTTCGCAATCCTGGATAACATCGTCGGAATGATCAGCAAGGCTCTAGATGAGAGACGCGAAGAGCTTGAGAAGGACCCACTATCGGTGAGCCCATTCCGCCTCATGGACGAGATCACACAACAGATTCCAGAAGTTGGCGAAAGCCTCTCTCCCACACCAATTACGATGCATTTAGACGGTATGCGAATTAAGCTTCCTTACGACGAGTACTATGAAAAAATACGGAATGTGAAATTCATTGAAGGCCCGACCCTCTCAGACGTAGCGGAAGTTAGACCTTCGTTTATGCGTGAATACCTTGTCTTAACGATCAAAACGAGATCGGTCGCGGGATTTGCTCTCTAGTTGAAGGCCGTCGGGTTGCACGCACCCGGCGCAAGCATACCGATTGCTGCTCGGCGATTTCTAGGCTGTCACGTCCCTATCGCATTGATCGTCCGAATTAGTTCCTTGAAGCTTGCTATCTCACGTCTCAACACTTCTTCACGCCTCAGGCCGATGCTCATCTCGCCATCAACTGTGAGTTCTTCGGGCCCTCGTCGCACAATTCGGTACACTCCATCGGCACGCAGCGCCGCCGTAGCGGCCTTGTCGTGCACCATTGCCCGACCAGGGATGATGACCGTCTCATTCATATCTGCCAAATCCAGCTTCTGAATGTCGTCGAGCGTGATGAGACAGGCGATCTCTTTTTCGGTGCTCACAACGTTGACGTTTGGCGCTATCCGCTGAAATATGGAACGAAGATACGGCCCGGCTACAGCTCCGGTGATTACAGTGGCGCGCTTCTCAGTTCTAGGAAGATGCGCTTCGGGATTGATTGCCACGTAGAAAGGTGACCCGATTTCAGGGTCCCATAACGGGGTACCGGTCACTCGCAGCTTGTAACGGTCGTTGATACTGCTAACTAGTTCCTTGAAGCTCTCCATGGGCTGAGATTCGATGTCGCGCATTATGGGCGCATTCCCAAGAATTAACCCTTCCTTCGTGTGATTCGCGAACCGCATCAAAATCAAACCCCGTGCACCCATGCCCTCGAGATCGTCACACGTTTTTCTGAGAACGTCGCCGTCGTTGACCCCAGGTACGATTACCGCGGCGGCATAAACGTCAGAGGACGCGCAAAAGGTCGAGAGGCATTGAAGTGAAGCTTCAGGGGTGGGGTCTGCCATATAGCGTTTGCGCAAGCCAGGATCGGTCGCAAAAACGGTAAATGACACTTCGCGCACGTTATTATTGATTAGCTTTTCNNGGATAACAGCTGACGTCCCCCCCACCACTTATCGTGACCTTTTCAGGGTCTTTTGAACTCATCTTGAGTGTAGCGTGGACATCTTGCGCCACGCGTAAAAGTGGCTTAAACCCCGAGTACTTCTCTGCAATCGCTCTTCCGCAGTAGTCACAGCCCTCACTGAGGGGTGAACAGAAGCGGCACCCAAATGGCTTAAAGTCTGTTACCTTCTTAAAGTAGCAGTAACTGCAAAACCCGCGACAATCAACCCCGGGCTTCCCTCCCACGTCTGCGAGCAGCTCCATACGATCACCTATCCGCGCGGCAATTCCATTAACCAGTATTATAATTTAAAAAATATAAAAGTTTGCAAAAAATAAAAAAAAGAGGGGGTTAGAACGGATTTGGAAGTCCAATTTCCGCTCTTTCCGCCCTGGTCTTCTCAGAGCGATCCCACTTGTTCTGCGCGAGCCTCGTCAGCATTTCCATGCCGAACTTGCCGGGATCTATTGGCTTGGTCTCAAACAGGCCCATATCGACCGCGCTTTGGAACAGATCCTTTCCGACTTTGGTCCGCGGCATGACGGTCGACCACCCGTCAGGCGAGCCGATCGATCCCGTCGAGATGTCCGCAGTTCGCGCGGTCAGGTCGGGACATATATAGCAGCCCGGCTGAACGTAACTGTGGGTAAGTTTCACCGGGACTTCAACCCGCTCGCCCATATTTGACGTGACGATCATCTTGCCCTTTGAAACATCCATCTTTTGGACGTGCTCAATATTCACCTTGTGAAGCTCTTCGACGATCGCTTTAATTCCCGTGTAGCTGAAGTTCTCGGTGCAGAATATGCCGAGAAGCA
>PMIN01000106.1:1629-13641 GCA_003158275.1 Methanobacteriota archaeon | reverse complement strand
CCCGTAATAATGGTGACGCTTGAGGCGTAATCTCGGTGCGTGACCGGTATGCCGGCATACGCGGGAACGGCGACCGCTGATGAGATGCCGGGCACGACCTCCACGTCGACTCCGTGGGTTATGAGCTCCTCTGCCTCTTCTCCTCCCCGACCGAACACGAAGGGATCACCTCCTTTGAGCCGCACGACTCTCTTGCCCTGACGGGCGTAGCTGACGAGCAGATCGTTTATCTTATGCTGCGGCACCTTGTGACGGTCCGGATCCTTTCCGACATCCATGAGCTCGGTCTCGTGGGGAACGAGCGCGATGATGCGTCCGTCGACGAGTTTGTCGTACAACACTACGTCGGCGTCTTTAATGACGCGTTCTGCTTTTCGTGTCAGCAGGCCCGGATCACCCGGTCCCGCGCCTACCAGAAAGACCTTTCCTCTGCTGCTGGGTGTCGGGTTCACGTGTCGGCTAAGCGCTGAAGCCCGTTGCGACGGCTTCTGCAATTAACGTTTCACCTCCACTTTCCTTTATTCGGAGTGCGAATGCTCGTGAACCGCGGTCGTAGTTCTCTACAAGAATGTGATCGGCGAGACGGACCGTCCGTTGCCCGTCAAGGGAGAGCACCTCAGCGGTAACACTGACCGAGTCACCTTGGAGTTGTGCGAAGACGCCGAGTGGAACTAAACACCCGCCGCCCAGAGTCTCCATGATGGTACGCTCGACCATCGCTTCGACAAGCGTGCCTCGGTCATTGAGTGTGGCGACGGCATCATACTCTCGGATCTCCTCGCTCGCCATTACGGCGACTATTCCTTGATTTGGTGAGGGGACGAACGGCAAGCGCTTCTGATTGATGTGGATGCCCAAGCGCTCAAGCCCTGCTTCCGCGAGAACGATCGCGCTAAACTCGCTCGCTCTTAGTTTTCGCATTCGCGTGTCGACGTTGCCCCGAATTTGTCTGCGGACGTACTGCGGAAAGTAGCGCGCCAACTGCGCGTGCCGTCTCAAGCTTGAGGTGCCTATAACGGCTCCTTCACGCAGCGGGCGTTCAAAGATAAGAACGTCGTAGGGTGTAGAGCGCGGCAGCACGGCGCACACGCTTATCTGCTGCGGCCGTTTCGTTGGCACGTCCTTCATACTGTGCACGGCGATGTCGATGTCGCCAGCGAGCATACGGTCGTCGATCTCGCGCACAAACGCTCCGATGCCAGCCTCGCGGAAGGGCCTGTCGGTGAAACTGTCGCCGCTCGTTTTTACGATGACAAGCTTGCTTTCTACACCATTCTTTGCCAGCAAGCTCTTAACGGTCTCTGCTTGAATCAACGCAAGTTTGCTGCCTCGAGTGCCGATACGCAGTATGTTGATCACTCTCTATTCGTTGTTCGCAGTCGCCACTAAGTGTTAGTAACCCGGGGTGTCGACGTCAAGGCTGTAAAGCCGTTCAAAAGCGTTTGCGCACGCACGGATGGTGTATTCCAGATCTTCGTTTGAGTGTGCCAGCGAGATAAAGTTGGTCTCATATTGCGACGGGGCCAAGAAGATTCCCTCGTCGCGCATAAACGCGCTGAATTTCTTGTACAGGTCTGTATCGCAGGTCAGCGCGTCCTGATAGTTCCTGACCGGTTTTTCAGTGAAAAAGACCTGGAACATCGTCCCTATCCCCTGCACCGAGATATGGACATCGAGCTCTTCGAGGAGGTCGACAAGCATCCGTCTGAGGAGATCTCCCAAGCCGTTGACGCGCCGATAGCCCTCCTCGTTTAACACGCTGAGCGTCGCTAGGCCGGCTGCGAGTGAAACGGGATGGCCGCTGAACGTCCCCGCGTTGAATACGCCCCCCAACGGGGCGATACATTCCATAATTTCCCTTGTGCCGCCGAAAACCCCTATCGGAAATCCTCCGCCGACGATTTTTCCGAGGGTAGTTAGGTCAGGAGTGACCCCGTAGAGGCACTGTGCCCCGCCGATACACAGCCGGAAGCCAGTAATCACTTCGTCAAATATAAGCAGCGTCTCGTTCTCTTCGGTGACTTTTCGCACGTTCGACAAATAGCTCTTTTCGGGCACTACCGGTCCGATATTGCCCATTACTGGTTCAATAATAAGACAGGCCGCGTCATTTTTTTCTAAAGCGCCCGAAAGGGCTTCAACGTCGTTGAACGGCACTTGTACGGTGTGTTTCACCGCTGCGGCGGGTACTCCCAACGAGCTCGGAGTCGAGATCGCTGTCGATCCTGGCTTTACAAGCACCGCGTCGTGCGCGCCGTGATAGCCTCCCTCGATCTTCACGATGGTGTCCTTTCCGGTAAACCCGCGGGCGGCTCGAATCGCGCTCATCGTGGCCTCGGTTCCGGTTGATACGAATCGAAGCATCTCCATTGACGGGAAATCCACTTGAACGCGCTCCGCTAGGTCAATCTCGGTCTTGACTGGGGTGCCATAATCCCACCCTAACTTCAGTTGTTCGGCGACCGCAGCGTAGACCGCCGGGTGAGCGTGGCCAAGGATAAGCGGCCCATAGCCCATGCAATAATCAATGTATAGGTTGCCGTCGGCGTCCCATATCCGAGAATCGCTCGCCTTCTGGACGTAAAACGGATAGGGGTCAATCGCCCTCACCGGGCTTGAAACGCCGCCTGGCATCAGCTTTCGGGCTTTTTCGTACAGCTTCGCAGACTTGTCTGTTCGCATCGGTACACTCCCTCACTGTGAGGCTAATCTCTTTGCTGCTTCTTTGGCAAAATACGTTATGATCATATCGGCTCCTGCGCGCTTTATTGAAAGGAGCGTCTCGTTGATAGCGTCATCCGTCAAATGGCCGTTGTCGATTGCCGATCGCAACATGGCGTATTCTCCGCTGACGCTGTACGCTGCGACCGGGACGCCGAAAGTTTGCTTAATCCGGTAGATGATATCAAGATAGGGCAGTGCCGGTTTGATCATAATGATATCTGCACCCTCCTCTAAGTCCAAACGCGCCTCACGCACTGCTTCGTCGGTGTTAGCAGGGTCCATTTGATATGCTGAGCGATCGCCGAACGCGCATCCAGAGTCCACGGCGTCCCGGAATGGCGCATAGAAGCTCGAACAGTATTTGGCGGCGTACGGCATGAGGGTGATCCCGTCAAACCCTTCTTCGTCGAGTTTCGCTCGTATCGCGCCGACCATGCCGTCGATCATGCCCGAAGGCGCGACGATGTCGACTCCGGCGCGCGCGTACGATGTCGCGACGCGTTGGAGCATCTCTAGGGTCGGTCTCGTGCGGATCGCGTGCGCTTCATCAACGATGCCGCAGTGTCCGTGGCTCGTGTACTCGCACAGGCAGGTGTCGGCGATGATCGTGGCTTTTGAAACGTCCGCCTTTATCGCGCGTATGGTATCTTGCACGATGCCGCTGAGCGCGGAGCTCCCGGTGTCGTCTTTGTGGCGTGGTACCCCGAACACGATTACAGCCGGAATGCCTAGCTCTGTAATCTCCTCGACTTCGAGTATGGCGGTTTCAACGGTGTGACGAGAGAACCCTGGCAGGGATGGAATCGGGACCGGCGCTCGCAGGTTCTCGTCGACAAACAGCGGGCATATCAAATCGTGGGCGTGCAGTGACGTCTCTCGAACCAACGTGCTTATGCCTTTCTTTCGGAGCCGGGCGGGTCGACCGGCCACGTTAATCAGCCTCGCGTTTGAAGAGCTTGTGCGCCGAGCGCATCAGGTCATTATCATCGTTCGCCGCCGCCTCTCGCAGTGAAGCGGTGAGCTCGAATAGCAGCTTGTTGACGATCGAAGCCGTGAGATCGTCGAGGATTTGTCGATAGTTGCCCAGATCCTCCTCCTTTTGCATACGCTTGTGCGCTTTTTCCAGTTCGCGAATTCTAAGCTCCTCAGCGCTCTGATACAAGCCCGCGATCAGCTCATTGGCGCGGGCTTTCTTGTACTGCTCTTCCAGAAGGTTTAACTCCTGATTGATTATGGCGACCACTTTTCCGATCTCAGAGCGACGCTTTTTAAGGTTGCCCTCGGTGATTTTCCGGAGGTCGTCGATGTTGTGCAGCTCGACACTGTCGATCGTCGCTACGGCCTCTTCGACGTCGCGCGGGTTGGCGATGTCAATGATGACGAGCGAGTGGCCATTCCGCTGCTGCATNNGCTTTCAGTTTTCGTTCGGCGAGGGCGACCATCACGAGTGTCCCCAGCTCGCCGGCCCCGATGCTCAGAATCGACTTGTCGTCGAGGGTGCCCATGAGGCGTTCGGCCAGGTCTACGGCGGCAGAGCCGACGGAGACTGAACCGCGGTTAATCTGCGTCTCGGTTCGCACGCGCTTGCCGACCTTTATGGCCTTGGAAAATGCCAAGCTCAGCTCTGGTCCCAGCGTTCGCTCTTTGCTCGCGGTTTCCACCGCGTCCTTAAGCTGACCGAGTATCTGGTCCTCACCGACGATCATCGAATCGAGGCCCGATGCCAGGCGCATCAGGTGTCGGAGTGACTCGCGTGACTCATAGTGGGCGATGAGCTCGTGGGGCACTGACGGGAAGAAACGTGCGGTGAAACCGGCGACGTCAAACTCGCTGTTGACGTCGAGGTAGAGCTCGATCCGGTTGCACGTCTGGACGATGGCACACTCACGAACACCGTCTGCCGAACGCATTGCCCGCAACGCGTCCTTTAGGTCGTCGATGCGGGCACATTCGAGATCGTTCAGGCTTGCCCATTTGTGCGAGATTGAGAGGTTGGTAATCCCATTCACGTAAGAACCTCTTATATCGTGACGTGTGGCTTGATTCGCTCGTGTTCCACGATTTCAAGCGCCTCGTGGAGCCCCGCGTCGTAGCTGCTCGCTAGTGCCACCCATACGCCGTGGTCATTGATAATTGACTCAAGGATGTGCCTTCGCTCAAGCTGGCTGTCAATCTCCTTTTTTAGAATGCTTCGTAGCTCGTTTTGGAGTGCAACCATAAGGGCGACGTTCTCGATGAGCTCCTCGATGCGCAGCCTCAGAAATCGGGCTGCCGCGGGACTTTTGCCCATTGTCGAGATGCCGATGTGGATGTCGTCCTTATGGATGACCGACGGCACAATGACCTCGCCGATGTCGTCAACCTGGTTTACAAGGATGTTCATAGCCTTTGCCTGGTCGGCTATCAATCCGTTGAGCGCGCGGTTGTTGGTGGCAGGAACCACGATGAACGCGCCTTCGAGATATTTTTTGACGTCTTTTAGATCGTCGACGATCGCGTCGATACGCCCACTGTCTGCCATTTTCATCAGTTCAGGGGTGAAGCTCGTGCTTACCACTTTGGTTTGCCCGTAGGCGCAAAACATCTTGGCCTTCCTCTCTCCGACGTGTCCACCGCCGAATATGACGATGCACTTGTCTCTTAGGTCAATAAAAAGGGGCACGTGAGCCATGACAATGCCAATTCTGAACAGTGTGATTTGCTGATCGCTCGCCAAAAATGACGCAGCGCTCGTTTTAGGATCGCCCTGCTGGTTCAAATTTCTACCACGTCATCCTGGTATAAATGCTTACCTCCGGCCTGGTAGCGTGATGATCGCCGTTACGTTTCCATTTTAGGCTAAAAATCGCGGGACAAGGGAAGAAGCTGTGCATCGCCCCCTTTACTCGTGCGTCGTGTTCTCTTCGGGGGACGTCACGTCAATTTCGATGTCTTTGAGCGTACCATCATCAGTTTTTACTACGGCAATCAGTTTGATCAGCTTTCCAGCCTGCAGGTCGATCCTTTGCGCAGATCCCTGTGACACTAATTTGCGTAGTGACTTTTGTGCCTGCCGCTTTACCATGTCACTCGAATCTCGCAGCGCTTTGGCCAACGGATCGAACGCCTTGCTGTCTCCGATCGTCCCTAGGGCCTTGGTTGAACTGTATCGGATTATTGCGTCTCGGTCGGAAAGCAGTGCTATTAGCGGCTCTGTAGCACGCGCATCGCCGATCTGCCCAAGAGCTTCGATCGACCAGTAACGCGTGTTTAAATCTGGGCCATCAATGACCCGCAGCAACGGCTTGACGGCTGGACGGCCGATTTTCACCAGCGCCTCGGCACAATACGCGTCGACGCCCCCCCAGGTTTTTCTGAAGGCGCTAATGAGGTATAGAATGGCGCGTGCAGAGCCGATCTCTCCCAACGCCCAGGCGGCATTCCGACGTACCGACCAGTGATCGTCGTTGAGCGCCTCAATCAGGGCGTCTGTGGCGGCTTCGTCCCGCAGCTCTCCGAGCGCCTCGGCAACCTCTGACCGAATGCTTGCCTCGGGGTCTTTTAGCGCATTAATCAGTCCGTAGAGGTTTTTTCTCTCCTTGAGGTTCGCGATGTCTGCTTTCGTTCGCATATGCACTCACCTTGATTGTCGTCGAGCGAGCTTGCACGCGTTGTCAGCAAACAGCGTCAGCGATTTTCGCAGTCGACCCGCTTTTTGAGAGCACGACGACACGGCTGACTGGAGATCCTGCGGCGACGGCGTAGCCCGTTCGTTCTGCGATATCGTGCGCAAACGACATAACGCCTTCGTACGACATCATCGCCGTGCGCGGCAGTCGTTTTCGCGAGAAGCCGAGGTGCATGTACGATTTCACCTCGACGTAGTCGGGTTCGGCCAATTCGATAAGCTTTGCATAGCCTGGCTCCCCAAAAGCGTTGACGTCGTTTGCGAGCGTGATGCGAATCGCCGTGCGCGAGGGATGATCGGCGAGAACGCGCAGCGACTCGAACAGGTGCTCAAATCGACGCGTTCGCGGCCTGCACACGGCATAGAAATGCTCTTCATCCGGGCTATTCAGTGAGACGTATAGTTGGGTCGGGCGCACAGCTTCGAGGACCTCCGGGTGACTGCCGTTTGACACAACGAAGGTTGTCATGCGTTCGCCGTGATAGCGTTTGATAAGCTCGTCGAGATAGGGGTACAGCGTTGGTTCGCCGCTGAGTGAGATTGCCACTTGGCTCGGGTTATACGCTTCTTCCAGCTTGTGTAGGTCCGTTGTTGGGGAGCCTTTATAGCCTGATATGAGCCTCCTCTGTGCCGCTATCGACCCGTCGACGAGGGTTTGCGGCTCGTCGAAGGTAGGTTTCTCCGCAGCGTCAAGATCAGTAGCCCTCCAGCAGTGAAGGCACTGCTGATTGCAGTGCAGAGTTGGCGTCATTTGAATGCACCGGTGGGCGTGAATGCCGTAGAATTGCTCTTTATAGCACACGCCTTCGTTGCGGAGTGACTTTTTCAGCCAGAGACAGGGTTTGACGGCCCCTCCACAGCCGACAGCGTGATAGCCCTGTTTTGCCAGCGTCTGGCGGTAGGATACGGGCGATGACTCGCTAGCCTTCTTTCGTCGCATAAGCGGGCACGTCACATCGAATCAACCGGTTCGATTCCGAGACAGTTGAGTACGTTTCGTAGCACGATGCGCGCACACGTCACCAAAGCTAGCCGTGCGCGGGACATCGCGGGCTCTGCGGAGAGCACGGGCAAGAACCGATAAAACTGATTGAACGCCTCAGCAAGCTCACGCGCATAGGCGGCCAGCGCGCTTACGCTCAAGTTCACCGTGACGTCTTCGATCACTGCGGGAAACAGTGCACACAGCTTTATGAGCTTCACCTCGTATTCGTCGGTCAGCAAGTCCGGCTCGTACTGATTGTCGAACGTGGTTTTTATGAGGATGTTCGTGGCGCGCGCGTGCGCGTACTGTAGAAACGGTCCTCCCTGACGTTCGAAGTCGAGGGCCTCGTTCCAGTCAAAGACCATCGGCTTATCCGCCGACACCCGGAGCATGTCATAACGCGTCGCGCCGATGCCTACAGCTTGTGCTATCGCGCGCTTTTCGTTTTCTGACAGCGTCGAACGCCGTTTCGCGACCTCCTCGTACGCTTTTTCGGTCACCCTTTCTAATACCTCGTCGGCGCTGACGAAGTGGCCGCGGCGCGTGCTCATTGAGCCCTCGGGTAGCGAGACGAACTCAAAAAAGACGACTTCGGGAGCGTTGATGTTGAGGAGCTCGAGCACTTTGCCGACCTGAAAGGCCGCGAGCTTGTGGTCGGTGCCAAGCACGTCGATCATGCGGTTGCATCGCCCCGCCTTCCAGACGTGATAGGCGATATCGCGCGTTGCGTACACCGACGTGCCATCAGAGCGCCGCACCACGAGGTTCTTGCTGATTCCGAACGACGACAAATCGACGTGCGTTGACCCGTCACGTTCGGTGACCCTGTGGCTTCGGAGCTCGGCAATGATGCCGTCGATATCGTCGAGGAACTCGCTCTCCCACACGAATCGATCGTGAGCGACGTGAAGATTTTTGAGGGTCTCGCTGATGCCGCGCAAGCAAAACTCGACCGCGTCCTTGAAAAGCCACTGTACGTCTTGATCGCCGCTTTCGAAGCGCTGCATGAGCTGCCTAACCTCCGCAAGCTTTGCGGGGTGGAGTTCCACGGCGGCGTTCGCCTTGACATAGATATCGGCGGTGGCGTGGTCTGACTTCTTGCCCTCGGTGAGCGCGAAGTTCATGATGCCCCAGACGACGAGCGCGATCTGTCGGCCCATATCGTTGACGTAGTATTGGGTTTCCACGCGGTACCCCGCCTGCTGCAGACAGCGCTTCAGCGTGTCGCCGATCACCGAGTTACGAATGTGACCGACGTGCAGGGGTCCGTTAGGATTCGCTGACGTGTGTTCGAGAACCACTGCCCCCTTAGCGTCAATGTTGCCGTAGTCACGATCTGCCTCAAGCACGGTGCGAAGCGTACGATGTAAGTAGTCGTTGCTCGCGAAGAAGTTGAGGTACGGTCCTGCTGCGTCGGCCCGCGCTACGAGCTCGTCAGCGCCGAGGTATTCAGCGACGTTTTGCGCAATCTCCTGAGGCTTCAGCCTAAGGATAGGCGCGAGCTTAAAAGCTATAAGGCTGGTCAGATCAGCATAGCCGGGCTTGACGGTAAGTGCGAGGTTGTCGCTTGGATACTGGCACTTTTCTAACGCCTCAGCTAATAGCTGCTCGACGTGCCTGCGGAAAGTTAGAAACACGAGACCTCCCTACTGCTCTTCGATCGCAAAGCGCAGAATTGCTGCGATGCCACCGAATGCTCGCATCAGCTGCTCTCCCTCGGTGAAGTCGGTCGAGATGAATTCGACCGCCGTTCCTGTATCTCCCGCTCGGCGGATGAGCTCATCTACGACGTCTTCCTCGCGCACCCGTTCCATAGTGCCCTCACACTTGGGGCACACCCCCACTCCTTTGATCCCGCGAATCGTCTCCTCAAGCGTGAATCCGCACAGAGGACAGCTGTTGGTCACGCGCTGAATGCGAAGCGCCTCTGAGAGAAGGAGGGTGTCGACAGCGCCCACCTGTAGAGCTTTTCGCACCTGTTTTTCTCCGTAGGTCGCCTTGTTGGAATCGTGTACGAGCTCCTTGAGGAAGCGTTCTACAAGGTTCTTCTCGCGCATCAAGTCGAGCTCTTGCAGCACTTCGGCGCCGTTTTCGACAAGTTCGGAGAGGCCGAACTCGTCTGTGTAAGAGGCGTCGAACGCTCCGAGAATCCGCTGCTGCAGTTCGTGATGGAGGTACTCACCGTCGACGAATTCTTCCTTGGTCGGGCTGGGGCCGCCGATGAGCACGCCTTTGAGTTCAGGGTGTTGGAGAAACTCGTTATTCGCCGCCTCGCCTATGCGTTTGAAGAACTCGTGAATGGCGATGAGCCGCAGGCGCTCAAAACGGCGCTGCGATTGCCCTCCCTTCGTGTGTTTGCCCGGAACTCCTGAAGTGAGGTGCTTCGTCGGCTCGATGCGCTTTCCGTTGAGGATGCCGACCGTCGCCTCGTTTCGGTCGACCACGACGAGTCCGAAAACGTCCTTTTCCCTCAGCATTTCCTTGAGCGGCTCGAGGTTGAAGGTTGAATCGCAGCGGTACTGATATGATTTTATGGGCTCGATCGGCTCAACGACGAGCGTTTCCATAGTCGTCTTGTCGCCGCCGAGCGAGATCGTCCCGGTGAAGATCACGATGCCTTTTGACGGCGGAAAGCGATAGTACTTGAGGCGCGACATGATCGACGAGAGCGCGCTCTGCACGTTGGTGCGCGTGCTCTTCGACTTGATGTTCGCCGCTTGGCCGTACTCGTCGCGAAGCTGACTTGTCACGTCTGAGATCTGTTTGTCGGGCGGGATGTAGATGGTGATGAGTTCTGTGGCTTGGCCCTTCTTGCCCTCGAGGTTCTCGATAACGCGCTTGAATTCGTAGCGCTTGATTGATTCGATTGGGTCGCTCATGTCGGTAGATCCCCGCCTCGCACACGGACAAAAAGTCAAAAAGGACCACGCGTCTTGCAGCTGGTCGCTCGACAGAAGATATAGTGGGCACTTTATTTAAAAACCTTTTAGCGCGTATACAGCCAAGCGGGGCGAGGGAAGCTATATATGGCCGCAGAACAAAAATATATAATGTACGACGTTCAAGCGGTTCTTCCAGTGACCGGGTGCTGCGATGAGCTTCGCACTGTTGTTTGTTATAGGAGTCTACATGTGTCTTGCAATTCCTGCAGAGGTTATTAAGGTAGAGGGGAATAAAGGCGTCGTCGACTACGGCGGTTTGGAACAGGAGATAAGCCTGGATCTTGTTGAGGACGTCCGCCCGGGGGACTACGTGCTGATCCACGTCGGCTTCGCCATCGAGAAGCTCAGTAAGGAATCTGCACTCGAAACGCTTGCGATTTTTAAGGAGTTGGAAGAGCTCGAGCAGGAAAATGCATGAGTTTGGCATCGCGACCGAGATTGTCAACGTCGTGAAGGAAACGGTCGAAAGTCGACCGGTGAAACGACTGGTCTCGGTGACCGTTGAGGTCGGGCAGCTCGCGATGGTGAATCCTGAGCAGCTCAAGTTCTCCTTTGAAATAATTACTGAAGGCGGCCCCTTTGAGGGCGCCGAAATGAGAGTCGAAACGCAGCCCGCCGTCGCTAAGTGCAAGTGCGGCTTTGAGGGCGCGTTGGGGGACGAAGACTACGTGTGTCCTAAGTGTGGCGGCATGTACGAGCTGCTGTCAGGACGGGACATCTGTATTAAAAATCTTGAGGTCGAGCTCGAAGACGAGAGCTAGACGGCTAGGTGACTGAGTCATGCAAACGCAAGAAGCAACGGGCAACGAACACGTAAGTTTGCTTCACGGGGCGGGCGGCGAGATGATGAACGCACTCATCGTCGACGTTCTAATGAAGATTAAGAACAAGAACGCCGGCGGCATTGGTTTGGAATCGTTAGACGACGGCGCGGCTATTCCGCTGGCTCAAGGTGGCTATCTCGTGCTCACCACAGACACACACGTGGTCAAGCCGATCTTCTTTCCCGGAGGGGACATCGGACGGCTGTCGATATCCGGAACGGTCAACGACCTTGCCATGATGGGTGCGGCGCCGCTCGCGCTTACGAGTGCGATCGTCATGGAGGATGGCTTTGCGATCAGCGATTTGCGTAGGATTGTGGCATCGATGGATGAGGCGACTCAGGAGGTAGATGCGGCGATCGTTACCGGTGATACCAAAGTCGTTGAGAAGGGCGCGCTTGATAAAATACTCATCAATACCGCAGGGATCGGTTTTGTTGAGAAGCCGGTACGGGACTGTGGTCTGAAGCCCGGGAATAAGCTCATCATCACAGGCACGATCGGCGATCACGGCATCGCGGTGCTTGCCAAGCGGGAGGATTTCCACTTTCGCACGGAGCTGCGCTCGGATGTCGCCCCCATATGGCACACCGTCAAAGCCGCACTCGAAGTTGACGCTTCTGCAATAACTGCGATGAAGGATCCCACAAGGGGTGGCGTGGCGAGCGCCCTGAACGACATGGCACGTAAAAGCGGCGTGGAGATCGTTATCGAAGAAGACCTTCTGCCAATTAATCAGTCAATACAGGCTGCTGCTGAAATGTTGGGCATCGACGTGCTGGAAGTTGCCAATGAGGGGAAGGCAATCATCGGCGTAGAGCCCGACAGTGTTGAGGCAGTGCTCAGCGCGATCAAGAAGACCAAGTACGG
>PMIN01000106.1:0-1575 GCA_003158275.1 Methanobacteriota archaeon | reverse complement strand
CGCATGAAGTTTTGTTATCAATACTTGGTTAGTAAGCTGTGCTGCGTCAGGCAGTCGCCTTGCGTGCGCAAGCCCAGGTAGTGCAGGGATCATCATAGGGCCTTGTCGAGTTCTCCTCAAGTTTTTGACCCTTGTTTCGGAATTGACAGCCATTTTGGATTGCCTAGCAGTTGCCTTAGTAATTCCTCTATAACTGAAAAGGCACAGACGAGCTATCTGCCTGATTCCTGTGACCATGGAGACCCTGGTACGCTTCAGTTGACGTTTTCGCGAAGCTAGCTAACGAGCTGCAAAAAGTGGCGTACTGCCGGCCTTGATCGAAAGAGTGTTAACTGGATGAAAAAAGCGACGCAGATTCTATGCGACTGCACGAATGGCATAATCAGTGAGGCAACGATGGATGCCGCGCGGGAAACCGCCTTGTGCAAATAGCTTCAGCAAGCGATCTGAAACACTTCTTTTTGAAGTTCAGCTGCAGATGAGTAGTTTTGTTGTGACAACCAGATTTAACAATCAGGCGGTCGTGGGATTGTTCCCGTATACAATGAGAAGTCAAGCAGGAACAGGAGTGCATAGCAACTTGATGGGCTATAGCGCTGGAATTTGCGCGCCGCCTTTTTTGGGGTACTGGGTAGGGTTCACCCTTGCTGATGCACTTCACACGCGCGGCGTCGCGCGACTTCCTCATCAATTCTAAACGCCAGGTTGATGTAGTCATAAGCGGTTTGACTGTCTTTTGCGCTCTTGCTGGTGAAATCTATAACCACCTCGTGTTCTATGCGGATTTTATCCCAATCCTTAGTTTGAGCGTCTGCGGCTTCGAGAAGCGGCAGCATTCGAGCGATGATAGAGGCAATATATGCCAAAGCTCGGCCCTTGGTTACGCCTGTGCTTTGGCGGTCATTGCGCACGAAGGATATCGCCTCCTCTACGACGGCAAACAGGCCGTGCACGTCGTCGACAGTTTCAATTTCAGAGGCGGTCTGACCCGTATTGAATCTTTTTTTCGTCGTTGCCTGGGCCCGCTGCTTCCGCTTGTATTCCCTGTCGTATTCACGACGCCGGTCGGGGTCTGCATAGGGCATTTACCGATCGCCTCTCGTTGTTCTGTCTACTCCTGCCCTCTTAACGCGCATTCCTTCTGAGCCGACCCCTCGGATCTCCGTGGGCTGAGGCAAGGGAGCGATAAATTTGTCGATCGTAAACGACTTCGTGTTCTGATATTGTGCCATGTTATCACCTAACATGCCTTTGCCCCAAAAATGCGTATATAAACCCGACTACGGGATAACGCCATATTGGGCTCCGTTCATTTTTTTTATAAAAAACTGCTAACCACTGGGTCAACTGCTTCATACGAGCAGCTAAAAGGACGTTGCGGGGGGTGGCTTGTAACCTTTCAAAAAAGGTGGTAATCTTAACCAACGGTCGAGCGGCACCCTTTCGGCTCTGCGCTCGGCGGTCTTGACATCACTTTCAATCGGAGTCTTTATCGTGCATTCTGACACGCGTGGGGGCGTCTATACATATTGCGAATAAGCGTGTGTGTACAAAACCACTTGGAGTAGATGGGCG
>PMIN01000117.1:4501-5393 GCA_003158275.1 Methanobacteriota archaeon | reverse complement strand
AGTTCGTCGTTGAGTTCGTCGTTGTGCTTGTTTGTAGCGTTCTTTGAACGTTTTGCGCGCTAGTTAAAGAAGCAAGAGCTGGAGCAATAGTAGATGCCATCAACACTACGAAAATCGCTACGATCGGAACGATACGCTTTGTCGCCATTATGGTTAACGCATCTTACCTATCTACCGCTAAATATCTTTCGTTTTGTAAAAGATAAAAAAAGACCGGACGATCGCCGTCCGTACCACCTACAAAAGTTGAAGAACGATGTTTGCAAGATTCACTTGACTCGGGCTCGTAAATGCCGTTGAAGGGTCAAGGATCGAGAGCGGCCCGCTCTGAGTCGGAGCGCCCTGCGGCGCTGAAGCGGGAGTGTTTACAGTCATAACGTTGTTGTTGTAGTGGACTTGACAAGTGGGGCAGTACGCGGCTGCCACCTGTAATGAAAGCACCATGAAAACAACTCCGATAAGGACCGTCATCACTATTTGCCTCGGTTTCAATTAATTACCTCCTGTGTCCCCGTGGGGGCGCTATTGGTATTCCCGAGTGAAATCTTTTAGCGTTGTATAAATAGCTTCTCTTTTGCTTCCGTTGTTTCCATTGGAGCAATTGAGCCAAAGACGTTTTTTTGCCAGAAAAAAGCGATCGCTGTCCAAACTGGCGTTGCAGAACAAAAAGGAATAAAAAAGGGTTAAAAGAATAACCCTCTTAATGTCTTCTCAAGAACAGGTATATAGCGCCTACCACTATTGCAGGGGCACCCAGTCCGAGCAGTGAAAATTCTGGGACTGTCTGCGTTGAACTAGTTGGCGTTTGAGTTGCTGTAACCACTTGAATCGATGGCTGCGTGGTGGGCTTTGCTGCCGTCACAACCTTAGGCGTTGCGACAGGAGTCGGCGT
>PMIN01000117.1:0-4494 GCA_003158275.1 Methanobacteriota archaeon | reverse complement strand
GTCTGCCCTCCTTGAATAACTATCGTCGGTGTCTCAGTAACGTGATTTGCTGCTGCGATTCCAGATCCGGGTGACTGGCTCACGTCATACTGAATGAGTGTGACGCCGGTCTGCGCAGCCGCTTGTTCCATAAGCGGCTTCACCTGTTGGCAGATGCCGCACAGGGGCGACTCGAAGAACAGCACTTGAATGTTGCTTGCTTGGGCCGATGCAACAGAAACTCCCGAAAATGCCATGCATGCGATAATGACTGTTGATAACGCTAATAAGCCAATTTGCTTTTTCATCTATTTTGGCACCTCTTCGTGATGGTTGTCTTCCTTACGTATACTAAACATTGCCGATTTATCTTATAAATAATGATCGATCTCGACCAAATCCAAAAATCAAGCGTGAACTGCGCAGGTCTTATCGAAAGAAAAGAACGCCATATTGGGCACACACTCAGACTGCATCGGATCGATTGAAGAAGTAGTAAGCCGGTATCAGCGGAACGAGGATCGAGGCGATAAGGAAAATCACATTCACTGAATAATTAAGTCCAGAAGTCAGTTTAAAGAAGTCTCCGGCGAGCGACTGGATAGCGACGTTGTGGCTTCCAGGATTGATCCAAACCAATATTTTCGCGTACCCAGGGAACTGAGCGTACGGGATATCTGAGGTGGGGCTTAGATTTATCGCACCTAGTCCGAGGGCGACGCCTGNNCCATAGAGAGGATCAGATAGCCTACATCGCTCGAGCTTGGAACTGTCCGCGTGGTGATCGATAGACCGATATACAGCACGAGCGTCGTGATGACAAACAGTCCGCCTGCGGCTGCGAGATAAGCAACGAACTTGCCAAAAAGTATCGTTCTGCGCGTAATGGGTCGCACCACGAGCTGTACCAGCGTCCGTGCTGACCGCTCACCGCTCAGGGCGTCGTAGGAAAGCGCAAGCGCTAGTATTGTCAGAACAATTTCGCTATATGAATACGACACGCTAATCGCATAGTTGACTGGCTGCGTGGCGGGGTTTGGCGCCCCGCTTATTGGGGCAATCGATCGTGCGACGTCGGCATTGCCGTAGTACGCGCCGACAAGCGCAAGCAATACGAATATGACTCCAAAAATGATGAAGCGCTTCGTCTTCACCGCGGACTCAAAATCCTTTTGCGCGATGGCGAGAAACTTGTACGCGGACTCCGTGAACTCACTCAACGCGTTCTTCCTCCCATCCTGCGAACATATGCCTCTTCGAGCGACGGTGACTCGTGCAGGGAACGCAAACGGCCTCCTGCGCGCGTGATTACGTAGTTTACGTCCTCGTTGATGCCAGGGCGGTACTCAAGACTTATCTTGAGTCCTTCGCATTGGATCGATTTGACGCCTTTCACGGATCTTATGGCTTGGAGAATGCGTTCGTTTATGTTGGCGATGTCGGCTTCGAGTTGCACGGTCTTGCCGCGCACGTCCGCCACGAAGTCTTTAGTCGTGGTCGGCGCAGCAACGTGCCCGGCCCTCATTGTTGCCACGACGTCGCATATTTCTGCGATATCTCTAACGTTGTGCGTGGCGAGAAACAGCGTGACGTCGTGGACGTTGAGCTCGTGTATGAGTGCCATTATGTCGCGCCTGCCCTGGGGGTCAAGCCCCGTGCTAGGTTCATCGAGAATAAGCAATTCTGGCTCGTTTAGCATCGCTGCAGCGATGCCGAGTCGCTTCCGGTCGCCAAGCGAATAGGCGCGCACGAGGGTTGTTTCTTTACCCTCAAGTCCTGCTAGCTTAAAGAGCTTCTTGATCTTCTCTTCGCGCTCTTCGCGCACGTCCGAGAGATTGGCAAAGAATCTGAGGTTCCTTTCCGCGGAGAAATTGCCGTAGAAGCCTGGGCGCTCAGGCAGGTACCCGATCCTGTGTCGCACCTCATGAAACTGTGCGGGGATCTCGCGATCGAGTGTCTTGATCGTTCCAGCGCTGGGCTGAATGAAATTGAGCAGCATGTTGATGATGCTTGATTTGCCNNTGGACCTCTATTGCGTTCATGATAGCCCACCGCTAAGAGCGGTCGTATGCATGCAAGACCAAATACTATTATATAAACTAGGCGTTTCGGAGCGTGAGCTAGCCTTTCACAGGGCGACGCTCTAACGCATCGGTTCCGCTGAGAGGAAACAAACGGTCTCGAGTTACTCATACTCCTTGAATATCCTGTCGACTGCTTTTGACGTCGCTGCCTCTTCGTCTGCGTAGCGCGTCCGCAGATCGAGCTCGAAAAGGCGCAGTGACCAATCAGTCCTGACAGCCACATATTCTTTGATTAGGGCCGCTGCGCTGTCACCGAGGCTAGCTTGGAGTGACTTAAGCAGGGCGCTCTCCCGCTCTTTCAACTTCTTGATCTCGGCCTCGTACTCCCGTATCAGATCGAGCAAGTCTTCTGCAACTTCCTCCTCAGCGTAGTTTCTATCTTGGATCATAATCTGACGTATAAATTGATTGATTTAAATCCTTTGGGGGATGCGCTGCCGTTCGTTCGACTAGGATGCGGTTCAGGGACTAGCAGTCGTCTCCGTGAAGCGACGTCGTCGCGAGGTGCGAACAACGGATGCCAGCCCCTTGAGACACGGTCTTGTCGTTTCTGCCTCACACGAATCGCGAATTGCGTAAAATCATATATAAATAGCATCGTCGATGAAGCAATCATGCGTGGAGCCCGGTTTCGTCGGCAGGCCTACAAGAAACCGAGGCCCATCAGGCCGAGCTAGGAGGTTGTTATGCGCCTTTTGAAGAAATCTCTCGTGAAGCTTGAGGGTGAAATCACTCTTCTTCCCGAGTCAATCGATGATCTGTGGCATTTGAGGCACCTCGTTGAGAAGGGCGACCTCGTTTTTGCGCTCACCTTTCGAAAAGTTGAAAGCGCGAGCGACAAGTTGCGGCCGGAGAAGACGGAGCGAAAACCCATGCGTCTTGGCGTGCGCGTCGATTCGGTAGAGTTTCATCGGTTTGCCAACCGTCTCCGCATCAGCGGGATCATCGAGTCTGGCCAAGATGTGGGCTCACATCACACCCTAAGTATCGAACCGCTGCGAGACCTTTCGATAACCAAGCGGTGGCGACGAGACCAGATAGATCGCATCAAAAAAGCGATACAGGAATCAAATCGCCCTGAAATCGCCATTGTTACAATTGAGTCAGGACAAGCCCAAATTGGCGTGCTGCGGCAGTATGGCATTGAGGAGGTAGCGAGCATAGCGCAAAGCGCCGGTAAGCTGGACGAAAGCTCACAATCGGAGTTCTTTGTGCAAATATACAATCAGTTGCTCAATACAGGTGCTGATGACTACATTGTCGCCGGCCCAGGGTTTATTAAAGACGATTTTGTTCGGTTCGCGACACAGAAGGACAACAGCTTTCCAGATCGGCTGATCGTCGAAAACACAACGTCAGTTGGTATCTCTGGCTTTCAAGAGGTGCTGCGCCGCGGCGCCGTAGATAGACTCATCACGGATGCCCACCTGGTACGTGAGGCGCGCCTGATCGACGCCCTGCTTCGGGAGATCGCCGTCAACGGTAAAGCAGCGTACGGAATGGCCGAGGTCGCAAAAGCGCATGAATGGGGCGCGATCGACACGCTTCTCCTAGGCGACGAGACCTTACGGGGCGAACGGGAAAAGGGAACGGCCATCGACGACCTACTGTCGGCAGTTAGTAATTCGAATGGCCACGTGGTCGTTTTTAGCACCGAGTTCGAGCCGGGAAAGCGCTTAGAGAAACTAGGGGGCATCGCCGCGCTATTGCGGTTCAAATTGCAGGACGGATAACGCGTGTCGACGACCTATCCACGTGCGAAGGCCTTTCCGGCTGAGTTAATACTCCTCGCATTTTAGCCGGTAATAAGCCCGGTCATGGTCGCAAGCGGGACACTTTTCCGGAGGTTCTTCACCAACGTGCACGTAGCCGCATTCTCGGCACACCCACTCTGCCTTCCGATCCTTCTTGAAGAAGGTGCCTGCTTCCACCTGCGCGAGCATTTTTTTGTTTCTCTCTTCGTGGTGAGCTTCGGCAACGCCGATTGCCCGTAGCCTTTTAGCGATTTCAGGTAATCCTTCGCTGTCGGCAACATCAGCGAATTCAGGATACATCGTGGTTGTTTCGTAGTGCTCACCTGCTATTGTCGCTCTGAGATTCGCGGCTGTGTCGCCCAGCGATGTCTCGACGGTAGCTTCTATGCGTATTTCGTCAGCGTTTCTTGCAGCGCCCGCTTTGAGGGCGTTGATCAGCTTGAGATTCCAGCTCGCGTGCTCGCGTTCATTGTCTGCTGTCGTGAGCAACGCGTCGGCGATCTGTTCATAACCTTCCTTCTTCGCGATCTTGGCGAATGACGTGTACCGATTTCGCGCCATGCTTTCGCCAGCGAAGGCTTTTGCAAGATTTTCCAATGTTCTTTGCATTGCTTTACCTCAGTGCTCTCAATACCAGTGACGCTTATAAACAATTATTGCAGCGACGACTGCAGCCC